>VAYM01000096.1 GCA_005884945.1 Actinomycetota bacterium
TGGATTCCACGAGCAGGATGTCCTCGACGAGCGGCAGCGCGTCCTGCAGCGGGGTCCCGGGCTCCCATTCGTCCGCGAGCACCATGATCCCGCCGTGGTCGGGGCCGAGCTCGACCTCGTCCTCGGCGAGGATCATCCCGTTCGACAACTCGCCGCGGAGCTTCGTCTGCTCGAGCTTCATGCCGTTCGCGAGCACGGCGCCCGGCAGCGCGACCGCGACGGTTGCACCTGCACCGAAGTTCCACGCGCCGCAGACGATCTGCCGCGGCTCGTCCTCCCCCACGTCGACCTGACACAGCTGCAGGCGGTCGGCGTTCGGATGCTTGCCCGCGTCGAGCACGCGCCCGACCCGGAAGTACCCCAGGTTCCCGTCCGTGTCCGGCACACCGCGACGCTCGATCCCCTCGACCTCGGCGGAGGCGACGCTCAATCGCTCCGCCAGCTCCGGGAGCGGCATGTCGATCGCGACGTAGTCGCGCAGCCAGCTGACGGGGACTCTCAAAACTGCCTCAGGACGCGGAGATCGGGCGAGAAGAGCGGGCGGATCTCCTCGATGCCGAACCGCAGCTGCGCGGACCGCTCGAGGCCGCAGCCGAACGCGAAGCCGCTCCACTCCTCGGGGTCGAGCCCGACGTTCTCGAACACGCGCGGGTCGACCATGCCGGCGCCGCCGAGCTCGACCCAGCCGCTGAACTTGCACATGCGACAGCCCGCGCCACCGCACACGCCGCACGAGACGTCCGGCTCGATCGACGGCTCCGTGAACGGGAAGAAGTGCGTGCGGAAGCGAACACGGCGATCGTCGCCGAACAGGACACGCATCACGTGCAGGAGCGTCCCCTTCAGGTCCGCGAGCGTGATGCCGCCGTCGACGGCGAGACCCTCGAACTGGTGGAAGATCGGGAACCGCGTCGGCGTGATCGCGTCGCGGCGGTAGACGCGTCCGATCGAGACCATGTACACGGGCGGCTCGCGCGACTCGAGGTGATGGATCTGCGACGGCGAGGTCTCCGTGCGCAGGACGACGTCGTCGCCGATGAAGAACGTGTCGCGCGGCGACCGGCTCGAGTGCGTCGACGGGAACGCGAGCTTGTCGAAGTTGTACTCGACGGTCTCCACTTCGCGGTCGTCGCGGATCTCGTAGCCGAGACCGAGGAACGCGTCCTCGACGAGGCGGCGGATCTGCGTCGTCGGATGCAGCTGGCCGACAGCGAGCTCGTCGCCGGGAAGCGTGACGTCGAGGCCGTCGGAGGCGAGCGCCCGGTCGAGAGCGGCTCGCTCGAGCTCCGCCTCCCGCTGCGCGAACGCCTGCTCGAGGCGTTCGCGCACTGCGTTGAGGGTCATGCCGGTCTCCCGGTCTCGGACGTTCCGCAGCGCCTGCTTCAGCTCGCTCCGGCGGCCGAGGTAGCGCGTGTGCAGCTCGGTCAGCTCAGCGGGCGTCGATGCAGCAGCGACCGCGGCTAGCGCCTCGTCCTGGAGTGCCGCCGCGTCCACGGCGGCGACTGTAGCCGGTTCGTCGTTCGTGCTCATGGAGTCCTTCGTCGCAGGTTGGAGACGGGCTGGCTGGCCCCGGCTCGGCTGCGGAGGTCGGCGCGCCGCGCTGCGTCAGCGCCGGTCCCCGGCGAGCCGGGGCCCGGTAAACAGGAAGACGCGCGGCGTTGAAGCCATGCTTTAACCATATACGCGTGGCGAGCCCGTACGACCGAATCGCCGAGATCTACGATCCGTGGAGCGCATCCGTCACGGAGGACGTCGGCTTCTACCTCGAGGAGGCCCGCCGTTCGGGCGGCCCGGTCGTCGAGCTCGGGGTCGGCACGGGCCGAATCGCAGTTCCGATCGCCGCCGACGGGATCCGCGTCATCGGCGTGGACTCGTCGCGGGGAATGCTCGACGTCTGCGCGCGGCGCGCGGCGCTCGCGGGCGCGGAGGTCGACCTCCGGGTCGGCGACCTGCTCGATCCGCCCGTCCACGAGCGTGTGCCGCTCGTGATCTGCCCATTCCGCTCGTACCTGCACCTGCACACGGACGAGGATCGTCGGCGCGCACTCCGGTCGGCGCGGGCGTTGCTCGTCACCGGCGGACGGCTGGTCTTCGACGTCTTCGCGCCGGCTCCGGACGACATCGAGGCGACGCACGACCGCTGGCTCGAGCGCGAGCCCGGGATCTGGGAGCGCGCGGTCTGGGACACGGAAACGCGCACGCTGACGCTCTCCGTCCGCGGCAGGACTGCGACGGAGGCGACGATGGTGCTCGCGTGGCTCGAGCCCGGCGAGTGGCGAGCCCTGCTAGAAGAGACCGGTTTCGAGATCGAGGCCTGCTTCGGCTGGTTCGACCGGAGCCCGTTCACCGGCGGCGAGGACACCGTCTGGGTCGCCCGGCGCTCAAGCTAGGCGCCGCCGGGGCCGACAAACGGTCCCATGAACCACGACCCCCTCCTCATCTCGTTCTTCCTGTTCCTGGCCGGGCTCCTGACGTTCGCGCTCTGGCTGGCGATGAACTACAACAAGCTCGTCCGTCTTCGGAACCGCGCCGACGCGATGTGGGCGGACATCGACGTCCAGCTCAAGCGGCGCCACGACCTCGTGCCGAATCTCGTGCAAGTCGTGTCCGGCTACGCGACGCACGAGCGCGGGACGCTGGACGAGGTCACGCAGGCGCGAAACCAGGCCGTCGCGGCGACGTCGCCCGCACAGCAGGCAGAAGCGGAGAACATGCTCACCGGCGCGCTCAGCCGGCTGTTCGCGAACGTCGAGCGCTACCCCGATCTGAAGGCCGAAGGCGACTTCCAGCGTCTCGAGACGCAGCTTGCGCAGCTCGAGAACGTGATCGCGATGTCGCGCCAGGCGTACAACCTCACCGTCCAGGCGTACAACAACGCCGTCGACACGTTCCCGACGAACATCGCGGCCTGGCTCTCCGGCTTCCAGGAGCGCCCGTACCTGACGGCGGAGGAGTCGGACCGGTCGCTGCCGCAGATCGATCTCGATCTTTCGGCGGCTCCGCCGGCACCGACCGCCGCACACTGATTTACGCCGTCGAACGCCGGCGCGCGCGCTCGTAGAGAGCGATCGCGCCGGCTGCGGCGACGTTGAGCGACTCCGCGCCCTCGGCGAGCCGGATCGTCGCGAGCGCGTCACAGCGTGCGAGCACCTCGTCGGGCAGTCCCTCGCGCTCCGCGCCGAGCACGAACGTCGCGCCGTCGACGTCGGCGAGGTCCTCGCCGCCGCGCGGCACCAGCGCGATCCACGGACGCGGCGCGTCGTCGAACTCGATCAACGGGACGCGGAACAGTGCTCCCATCGACGCGCGCACCGCCTTCGGGCCCGTCGGGTCTGAACAGGCGTCCGACAGCGCGACGAACGCGGGACCGAGCGAGTCCGCCGTCCGGATCAAGCTCCCGACGTTGCCGGGATCTCCGACGCGCCACAGCCCGAGACCCGTCGGCGGCGCGTCGCGACGCTCGAGGTCGGTGCGCCGGAAGATCCCGATCATTCGCGGCGGATGGGCGAGCGTCGAGACGTCCGCGAGCAGCCGCGGCTCCACGTTCTCCCCGGCGACGAGCACCTCGACCGGCTCGATCCCCTCGGCGCGTGCCGCGGCGACGATGTCCTCGCCTTCGCAGACGAACAAACCCAGCTTGTCCCGCTGCCGCGCGGATGCGAGCCGCCGGACGAGCTTCAGCGACTTGTTGTCAGCCGAAGTAATCAAGCCACTCGCCGTGGTACCCCATGCGCGCGACGACGCGCGCGTCGTGCCGGGGCCAGAGGGCGACCTCGAGTGGATACCCGGCGCCGCGCTCGTCCTCCTCGTCGAATCGTTGCGTCGAGACCCAGCCGAGCGGTCCGTCCTCGGCCGCGGCCCGCAGCGCGTCGCGCACGCGTTGATACCGCTCCGCCTCGATGTACTGCGTCGAGGCGGTCTGGAACACGATCGTGAGCGCGTCGCGGTCTCGCTCCGCGAGCAGCTCGGGCAGCAGTTCGACGTA
>VAYM01000097.1 GCA_005884945.1 Actinomycetota bacterium
CCGGACGGTGCGCGTTCTTCTCGTTCCACCACATGGGCTCGGCACGCGTCGGCGGAAGTCCGGACGAGTCCGCGTGTCGGTGGAGCGGCGAGACGTGGGACCTGCCCGGCCTGTACGTGATGGACGGTTCCTCGTTTCCGAGCGCGTCGGGCGTCAACCCGATGCTGACGATCGAGGCAATCGCTCACATGAACGCGACGCAGCTCGGTTCGGAGCTGACGTGACTCTCGCGCCCGACGGCAGTCCGGTCGACCTCTACCTTCTGTTTCCGCCTGCGGGCGAGGCCGAGCGCGTCCACGCGGCGGTTCCCGAAAGCGCCACAGTGCTCGACCTCGGCTGCGGCGTCGGCCGGATCTCGCACGAGCTCATTCGCCTCGGCCATCCCGTTGTCGCCGTCGACGAGTCGCCCGAGATGCTCGCGCACGTCCGCGGCGCCAACAAGGTGAAGGGCTCGATCGAGGAGCTCGACGTCGGGCGGCGGTTCCCCTGCGTGCTGCTCGCGAGCCACCTCGTGAACACCGCCGACGCGAAACAGCGCCGCGCGTTCCTGCGAACGTGCGCGCGTCACGTCGCGGACGACGGCGTCATCCTGCTCGAGCGTCACGAGCCGGACTGGGCGCCCGAGGAGGGCGTGAGCGGGCGGATGGGCGAGGTCACGATCGCGCTCGAGGACGTGCGGGTCGATCCGCCGGCCGTCGCAGCCACCGTGCGCTACGAAGCCGACGGAAGGACGTGGCGCCATCCGTTCGACGCGCTCCTGCTCGACGACGACGCGTTGGACGAGGAGCTGCGTGCGGCGGGCCTCCGTCTCAGCCGCGTCCTGGACGAGCGTGGCACGTGGGTCGAGGCCCGCCTATACTCCGGCGCATAGTCGCTGCGTGACCTCATCGGCGCACTGAGCCGCCTCGGACGCGGAGGTTACGATCGCGCGATGGATTCGCTCTACAAGCCGCAGGGCGTCGAGCCGCGCTGGCAGCAGACGTGGGAAAAGGAGGGTCTCTACGCCGCCGAGCCGGATCCCGGCCGCGAGCGCTTCGTGATCTGCATCCCGCCGCCGAACGTCACCGGGGACCTCCACATGGGCCACGCGCTGAACGCGTCGATTCAGGATCTCCTCATCCGCTGGCATCGCATGCGCGGCTTCAACACCGTGTGGCAACCGGGTTACGACCACGCAGGTATCGCCACGCAGAACGTGGTCGAGAAGGACCTCGCGAAGGAAGGACTGACCCGCCACGACCTCGGGCGCGAGAAGTTTCTCGAGCGCACGTGGGCATGGCTCGAGAAGTACGGCGGCGTGATCATGGGTCGGCTGCGTCGGCTCGGTGCATCGCTCGACTACCGCCGTGAGCGGATGACGATGGACGACGCGTACGTGCGCGCCGTGCTGCGCTGGTTCGTACACCTCAACGACCGCGGCTACCTCTTTCGCGCGAACCGGATCGTGAACTGGTGCGCCGGCTGCGCGAGTGCGATCTCGGACCTCGAGGTCAACCACGAGGAGACGACCGACACGCTGTACACCGTCCGCTACCCGCTCGCGGGCTCGGGTCATATCTCGATCGCGACGGTGCGACCGCCGACCATGCTGGCCGACGTCGCGGTCGCCGTGCATCCCGGCGACGAGCGCTACCGCGAGCTGGTCGGCAAGGAGGCTGTGCTCCCGATCGTCGGGCGCCGGCTCCCGATCATCGAAGACGAGCGCGTTGACCCGACGTTCGGAACCGGCGCCGTCAAGATCACGCCCGGCCACGACCCGATTGACTGGGAGATCGGCCGCGACCACGGGCTCCCCGAGCTGACGGTGATCGGGCTCGACGCGCGTATGAACGACGACGCAGGAGAGTTCGCCGGCTTGACGCAGGAGGAGGCGACGCAGCGAATCGTCTCGCAGCTCGAGCGGGACGGGATGCTCGAGTCGGCTGAGCCGTACCGTCACGCGGTCGCGTTCTGCGACCGCTCCGGCGATCGCATCGAGCCGCTCGTGTCGCTGCAGTGGTGGTGCGACATGTCCGACCTCGCGAAGCCGGCGATCGCCGCGGTGCGCGACGGCCGCGTGCGCTTCCGCCCCGAGCGGTACACGAAGGTCTACCTCGACTGGATGGACGCGATCCGGCCGTGGTGCATCTCGCGCCAGCTGTGGTGGGGACACCAGATCCCCGCCTGGTACTGCCCCGACGGCCACACCACGGTGGCCGAGTCCGCTCCGGACGCGTGTCGCGAGTGCGGCTCGCGCGAGCTGCGACAGGACGAGGACGTGCTCGACACCTGGTTCTCGTCGGCGCTGTGGCCGTTCGCCACGTTGGGCTGGCCCGACGAGACGCCCGAGCTGCGCTCGTGGTATCCGAACGACGTCAGCTCGACGGACCGCGGGATCATCTTCCTCTGGGAGGCGCGGATGATCATGGCCGGGCTTGAGCTCATGGACGACGTCCCGTTCCACACAGTGAACATCCACTCGACGATCAACGCGCCCGACGGACGCCGGATGTCGAAGAGCCTCGGCACGGGCATCGACCCGCTCGACACCGTGGAGGATTACGGCGCGGACGCGACGCGTTACGGGTTGCTGAAGATGTCCTCGACGCAGGACGTCCGCTTCTCGGTCGGGCCGATCGAGGAAGGGCGCAAGCTCGCTAACAAGCTCTGGAACGTGTCCCGACTGATCCTGTCGAACACGTCCGGTGCGGTTCCGGCGACGCGTCCGAAGGAGACCGTCGAGCGCTGGATCCTCGCGCGAATCGAACGTGCGCGCGCCGAGCTCGAGCAGCAGGTCGACACGTACGACTTCTCCGCCGCCGTGAAGACCCTTTATCACCTGACGTTCGACGATTTCTGCGACTGGTACGCCGAGGCGATCAAGCCGCGTCTCTACGACGGCGATGACGACGCCAAGGCGACCGCGCTCGCAGCGCTCGAGCGGCTCTTGAAGCTCCTGCATCCCGTCATGCCGCACGTAACCGAGGAGATCTGGTCGAACCTCCCGGACCGCGAGTCACGGCTGATCGTTGCTCCTTGGCCCGAGGCCGAGACCGCGTACGACGACGTCGCCGCGCTGCAGGCGGTGCAGGACGCGGCGACGATTTTCCGCCGCAGCGGCATCCGGGCGGCGCTCGAGGGTGAGGATGCCCGCATCTTCGAAGCGGTCGTGAAGCCGGGCCGCGGCGGCGGGAACGGGAACGCGGCTGCGGAGATCGAGCGGTTGCAGAAGGAGATTGCGCGCGCGGAGGGGATGCTCGCGAACGATCGGTTCGTGCAGAACGCGCCGGCGACCGTCGTCGAGGCCGAGCGCGAGAAGCTGGAGCGCTACCGCCGTGAGCTCGACGCTCTCTCCAACTAGCTGGGTCGAATCGCTCTCGCCGTGGCCCGACGAGTTCGGGCTCGACCGGATGCGCCAGCTCCTGAGCGACCTCGGCGAGCCGCAACGCGCCTATCCCTCCATCCACGTCGTCGGCACCAACGGGAAGGGGACGGCGACGCGCACGATCGAGGAGCTGCTCTCCCGTCAGGGCCTGCGTGTGGGCGCCTACTACTCGCCGCACGTCCGCGGCTGGTCCGAGCGAATCCGCGTCGGCGGAGACGAGTCCGACTTCGCGCGCGCGGTCGAGCGCGTTCGCCCGCACGCCGGCGGGGCGACGCAGTTCGAGGTGCTGACCGCGGCCGCGCTCGCGCAGTTCGCGGAGGAGGCCGTCGACGTCGCCGTCGTCGAAGCGGGCCTCGGCGGGCGTCACGACGCGACGAACGTCATCCATGCGCGCGTCGTCCTGCTGACGAACGTCTCGCTCGAGCACACC
>VAYM01000098.1 GCA_005884945.1 Actinomycetota bacterium
AGACTCGTTCGCCGGCAACGAGCAGCTCATCAGCGTGCTCTCGTTCTTCACGAACGGGTCGGAATTGAAGGTCAAGGTGTCGGGCCCGAGGAGCGGCGAGCCAGCTACCGACATCGTCCGAACGCTCGAGACGCCGTTCCCGTTGATGTCGGCCTTCGTCGTCACCGGCACCGAGAAATGCACCTTTGCACTACCGACGCCGATGTCGAGCACCGTGATATCGAAGAGCCCGATCTCGGTCGTGTGCTCGCAGTGCTGTGTCAGCAACGGCACGCTGCAGTCCATCGAATCTCCGACCGTCTTCGACGGATCCACTACGAAGCCATAGATGTTTGCGTGGAACGCAAGCGTGTAGTTGACGTCGAGCTTGCCGCCCGCGTCTCGTGTGTACGTGTTCGTCAGGTCGAGCGTTCGACCCTGACGGAGATTGGTGTCGGTAAACGTCAAGTCGCTGTGCGTCGGTGAGCTGAGCGCTGTTCCCATGTCGAGGCTCAGAGTCACATCGCTGATGTCGCCGAGGTCGACGCCGAACACGCTGGCCGCACAGCACTCGTACGGCCCGAGCGAAAAGATGTTCGTCGTCGAACTTCCACTCAATGGGAAGTTGAGCGTCTTTGTTGTTTGAGCTCCCAGTGCTGTCGGTGCAAGCACCAAGAGAAGCGCTCCGGCGACGGTCGCCAGCGCGACTGCAAATCGTCCTTTCATCTGCTCCCCTCGCTCTCCCCCCGAGTGTTGTCGTTCCCTCAACGACTCTAGGACGCGACCTGCGCACCACAACAGTGGGCGCCCGCCATATTTCCTTAGGGCGATGACCCTAGGGCGCGTGGTCTAGACAGAAACACAGCGCGCGGCTATCTTCGAATAGGGGGAGAAACGAGGTCGGGGTTTGCCGTCGCCTGATCAACCCGGGTGTCCCGTGCTGGTCGTCGACGACGACCATCTCTTCGCGCGGTTCGCGTGCACCGTCCTCGAGAACGCCGGCTATCGGACGCTTTCGGCGTCGTCTGGAGAAGAGGGTCTGTCGCTCGCGCGGGCGCACCTACCGGACATTGCGCTCATCGACATCCAGCTTCCGGGCTTGAACGGATACGAGCTCTGCCGCGCGTTGCGTGACGAACGCGGGCGCGCGGTCGGGATCGTGTTCGTCTCCGGCAGCCGAACGGAGACGTACGACGTCTCGGGTGGGCTGCTGGTCGGAGCCGACGACTTCATCGTGAAGCCGTGTGATCCGAGCGAGCTGCTCGCGCGTGTGGGCGCGCTACGCCGACGCCTGGGGGGACAAAACGGGAACGATGGAATGCCGCGCCGGAGCTTGACCGCGCGTGAGGTCGAGGTCCTCTGGCTGCTCGCCGACGGCCTCAATCAGAAGGAAATCGCTGCGAGGCTGTCGATCAGCTCGAAGACCGTCGCGATCCACATCGAGCACATCCTCGGGAAGCTCGAAGTGCATAGCCGGGCTCAGGCGGTCGCAGCTGCATACCGGGAGAACCTGCTTCGATGAGGAGGAATAGACGTGATCGTTAAAGGAGTTGGGGTCGCAGCGCTCGCGCTGCTGCTGTTCGCAGTCGTGCCAGCAAGCGCAGGAGTCGAGCAGACGTTCCCTCGACTGCGAGTCGGTATCGGCCACGAGCCGACGTCAGGCGGCGGTGTCGTCGCCGGAGAGGCATACGTCACGCACGCGGCCGTGATCGCGTGGAATCGCAGGTTCCACAACCTCAACCTGTATCTCCTGTCGCGCAAGACCGTCACCTGCGGCACGCTGCAGCGCGTCAGCAGGAAACCGGGCCACGTGATCCAGGTGTACGTGACGAACCGGCCGCACGTCGACCTGGGCCGGCCCCTGGCGAACGCCCAGGTTGCGTTCGTCACCGTCTATCGCAACCCGAAGATCCCGATGCACGTCGCCGGCCTCAAAGAGGGCGGCAAGCTCACGTTCACGCGGATCGACTCCTATCCCGGCGGGGTCTGGCACGGCGTCTTCCAGGTGCCGCGCCGCGTCTACGGCGACGGGAAGCTCTACGGCTACAACGGGACGTTCGCCGCCCGGTGGTGCGACCTGCGCCGCTGACGCGCGCCGGAAAATTCAGCGGAGAGGGCGGGATTTGAACCCGCGACGCACCTTTCAGCACGTACGCGATTTCCAGTCGCGCTCCTTAGGCCACAGCTCGACCGTCCCCGCCTTCAGCGTCGCCTTCAGAGTCCCCGTGCCGCCCGGTTTGATCAACGCGGACTTCGGCCCGCCGGTGATCGCGAGGTCATGCGCGATCGCGCCGGTGTTCTTGATCTGGAACGCGACCGGCCCCGCCTTCAGCGCAGTCGTCGCGAGGATGATCTTGAACTCCTTCTCCGTCACGTCGACGACCTGCGGCGCGGCGGCAGGCTTCGGCTTCGGCGCGGCCGTCGTCGTCGGCTTCGGCTTCGCAGCGCTCTTGCCGGTCACCCTGACCTTCAGGTCCATGCCGGCCGCCCTGTGGCCCGGGACGGAGCAGTAGAGCTCGGTCGTCCCCGGCTTCAGCGTTACCGTCAGCGTCCCCGTCCCCTTCGCCGGAATCAGCGCCGACTTCGGCCCGCCGACGACGGCGAGATCGTGCGCGAGGGCGCCGACGTTCTTGATCTGGAACGTCACGACGCCGGCCTTGAGCGTCGGCGCGAGGCTGATCTTGAACTCCTTCTCCGTCACCTGGACGACCTGCGGAGTCGGAGCAGGCTTGCCCGGCGGCGCGTTCGGGACCGTCGTCGTCGGCTGGGTCGTCGGTGCGGGCGTCGACGTCGACTGTTCCGTGGAGGCGCTTTCCTTGTGCTCCTTCGGTTCGGCGCCGAACACCTCGACGGCAGTCAGCATCCCGAAGAAGAAGACGAACGTAACGATGATGAACGCGCGCAGGCCGTGTCCCGGGAACTGCGGCCGGAACCGCGGAAAGAGGAACGACGAGCTGAGCGCGAAGACGATGAACGCGGCGCCGACGACCGCGAGACCCACCTTGTGGCCGGTCGAGAGCGCGAGCAGCACGCGGGAATCCAACCACACCGCGAGGGAGCGGCGAGACTACGTGGTGCCGAGGAGGCGTTGGGCCTCGCGGCGACGGAACGCCCGGACGCCGAGCCAGATCAGGACGGCGAGCACGAGCAGCGGGCTGACGATGATGAGGGCGGCGACCGCGACTGCCCCTGCACCGCCGAGGAAGTGGAGCGCCGAAGAGACCGCGCGGCCGAAGAAGCTGCTGTGGTGCTTCTTCGCCGGCGCGATCGGCTTCTGCGTCGTCAGCGAGAACGCGATCCGCGAGAGCGCGGCTTCACGCAGCGTCGCCTTGTTTCGGCCGGTCGCATTCGCGAGGTTCCTGCGCGTGTCGTCGAGCAGGAACTGCAGGCGGAGCCGCTCGTCGGCACTGAGGCCCGGCTGCTGGAGCGCGGCAGTGATGCGCGCGATCTGCAGCTGCAGCGCACGGATCTGCTGGCGCTGCTGCTGCACGACCCGCTGCAGGTCGACGATCGACACGTTCTGCGAAAGCACCGTGCCGAGCCCGGACAGCTGCACCATCGCGTCCGTCACGCGCGCGACGGGGATGCGCAGGACGAGATCCGCCTCGCCCGGCTGACCGGCCGTGCTCGACTGCGACAGGGATGCGACGAAGCCGCCGAGCTGCTGCGTGATCTGCATCGCCTGCGCGGTCTTGTCCCCGAGCGTGTCGAGGTCTTTCACGCGGACGCGGAGGTCGGCCTGATAGTTCTGGTAGCGGCCTGGCGACGGTGAAGGAATCGCAGACGGCGTAAGCGCCTGATCGAACGTCGGCGTCTTCCTCGTGACGCCCTGGAGCGGCGTTGCACGCGTAGCAGGCGGGTTGGGCTGCGACTTGACCGCGCCCGCGCCGGACTCGGCCTGGTTGGTCGAGGTCGCGGTCTGCTTGCTCGCAGACGACGAAAGCAGCCCGTGCACGGCCGCCGCCGCGACGACCGCGATGAGGCAGGCCGGAACGAGGACGAGAACCGCACGCCGCCACGTCAGCCGCGGGAAGACGCGCCGCGCCTGGGGCTCGCCAAGCTCGCGCACGCGCTCCCGAACCGACGCAGGCGTGTCGCTCGGCAGCGCGCGCAATTCGCGCACGAGCTCCTCGAACTCGCGCTCGAAGTCGACGGTCTCAGACGCGGGCATCGCTCATCATCTCCTCGAGTCGTTTCAGTGCGCGGCTCAACCGCGTCGAACATGCCGTCCGGCTGATCCCGAGCAGCCGGGCCGCGGTCGGCCCGTCCAGCTCGAGCAACACGCGCAACGCGACGACCTCTCGCTCGGCCGGAGCCAGCTGCTGCAGCGCGGATGCGAGCGAACCTTCCCCCCACGCCGGCTCGACGACCCGGTCGAGCTCGCGCGCGTAACGATCCTCGCGACGGGCGCGCCGCTCCTCCGCCCGGAAGTGATCGAGCGCGACGCGGCGTGCGATCCCGCACAGCCACGCACGCGCGGTCCCCCGCCGCGGGTCGAAGCGGCGCCACGCGCGGAACGCCTTCTCGAACGTGTCGCCGGTCAAATCTTCCGCGAGGCTCCGGTTCCCGGTGAGGAAGAGGAGGTAGCGATGCACCGCATCGAGCTCGGACTCCGCAACAGCGGCGAACGACGGCCTGGCGAGCCCGAGTCGCGGCAAGGTCGTCGGCACCGCGTTCACGTCCTTCATACGCCGCAGCGGGCGTGGATCGTCACACGGGAATTGTGATCAGCAACCGCCCGGCGCGGGCTGACCGCCCGGGCCGACCAGATGCTGCAGGGCCGTACCCCTTCCCATCTGCAGGCAGTACGACGACGCGTCCGCACGCACGAGCGTGGCGCCGAACGAGGCCGGAAGCACGGCCCCGACGTACGTGCCGTTCTCCGCATAGAACGTCTGGAGCTGGATCGCCGCCTGGCCGAAGTTCGCCGTCGCCGAGACCTGCTGTGCCTGGGTCTCCACCCGCTGAGCCGCCGCGGACGACGGGCCCGACTGGTTCGCGTTCATCGCCCACAGCAATCCGCCGAGCGCGAGCGCGACGAGCAGGCTGACAACCCCGAGGCCGCTTCGAGTCATACGGCCTTTATCGGGGCTGTCCGACTTCGCCTTGAGCTAGACCGCGCTGCTGGTCAGCTCGACCCAGCTTGCTTCGCCCCAGCTCGCCTCGCCCCAGCTCGCGACGACGTTGCCGTTCCCGTTGCCGGGCTTGGCCGCCGCCGGACCGGCGAGGAATGCTGCGAGCGCAACTGCGAGGGCGATGATCGCCGTGCCTCGCGTGAGCTTTTTACCCATCTCCCCTTCCCTCTGGACGCAACAACTACCGCAGGACCGTCGCGCTGACTCTGTTTCGGAACGCCCGGCGATTCCTCCCCCGAACGAGT
This sequence comes from Actinomycetota bacterium, assembly GCA_005884945.1. GTDB lineage: Bacteria > Actinomycetota > Thermoleophilia > Gaiellales > Gaiellaceae > 3-1-20CM-4-69-9. The sequence continues at coordinate 5,360 of VAYM01000098.1, forward strand.
GACCTCGCGCCGGTTCACCCGAATGAGGGATCTGGAGGATTTGTTTGACCCGCGCGTCCGGGGGAAGCCCTCTGACATGCCCAACAAACGTCCAAGCGTCAAAAACGAGAAGCAGTACGAGAAGCTGAAGGAGAAGGGGATGTCGAAGGAGCGCGCCGCGAGGATCTCCAACTCGCCGGGTGCCTCCAGCCGGGGCGGGAAGAAATCGCATTCCTCGTCATCCCGGTCGAGCTCCAAGCAAGGCGGGACGACCGCGCAGAAGAAGGCTGCCGGCCGCAAAGGCGGAAAGGCAGCCGCCCGCAAACGCTGATTTGGCCGCTCCACCCGTACGGCCTCGGACAGGGCCCCGCGCACTGCGGGGCCCTTTCGTTACGCCTGCAGGAGCGGCGTCTGCCCGCGGCGCCGCCTGAGCCTCGTCTCCGGCCGTGCGTTCCGCACGCGCGCGAGGTCGCGGCCGACCGAGGCGGCGAGGTCGTGCA
>VAYM01000099.1 GCA_005884945.1 Actinomycetota bacterium
ACCTCGATCGCGCCGCTGTACGGCGGCGCCCCCACGCGCTGGAGGTTCGCGCTCACGCGCCCGCGTAGCGCCTCGTCGTTCTTCAGCTCCCAGTTCGCCTGCCGGAGGTTCAACGTGCAGACGTTGCACACCGTCAGCAGCGTGTCGGCGCCCGTCGCCTCTGCGTACGCGAGGATCCGTGCGTTCAGGTGGAGGTAATAGTCCGGCTCGGCCTCGTGGATGTCACCGGCGCCGCAGCACGTCACGGACTCGAGGTCGATCAGCTCCAAACCGACCTTCGGCGCGAGCGCCTTCGTCGACGTGTCGAGCTCCTTCGCCGAGAGCGACGCGAGGCAGCCCTTGTAGTACGCGACCTTCCTCATCCTTCTGCGTGCGGTGGCTCGACCCCGGGTTGCACTTCCGGCGCCGTCACCTTCGTGCCCGCCTCCTCCGCGAACTCGATTCGGCCGAGCGCGTGCTCGCCCTGGACGATTCCGAGCGCACCGTCGCGCCCCTGTTCCTTGACCAGGTTGTAGAGCGCGCGCGACTCGTTCACGCGGTCCGCGACGTGCGGCGGAAACGGCGGCGGTATCTTGCCGTGCCTCGCGAGGTCGAGCGCGAACCTCGTCTGCTTGATCGCGGAGACGATCCCCTGCGTCTTCGGCACGAGCTCCATCTCGCGCAGCCAGCCCGTCGTCTTCGCCGAATGGACGAACCACTTCGCGTGCTTCGCGCCCATGTCGTGGTCGATCCCGTTCTTGATCGACTCGGCGCCGAGCTTCGCGATCGCGTCGCGCGGATCGACCCCTTTCGGGCAGCGCTCGTTGCAGAAGTAGCAGCGCGTGCAGTCCCAGATGCCGTGCTCCTCGTTGAGCACGTTGAGGCGCTCGACCGCCGTCTGGTCGCGCGCGTCGCCGACGAACCGCATCCCCTTCGCCAGCGCGGCGGGCCCGAGGAACTCCGGATCCGACTCCATCGAGTTGCACTCGGAGACGCAGCAGCCGCACATGATGCAGAGCGCCTCTTTGTGGATGACGTTCATCTGCTGCTGCGAGACGATGCGTTCCTTCTCCGCGACCTCGTCGTAGCCGGGCTCGAGCCACGGCTTGACCGAGCGCACCTTCCCCCAGAAGGGGTTCATGTCGACGACGAGGTCCTTGATCACGGGCAGGTTCCCCATCGGCGAGATCACCGGAACGTGGCCCGACTGGGAGATCTCCCACATCCGCGTCTTGCACGCGAGCACCGCGCCGCCGTCCATGCGCATCCCGCACGAGCCGCAGATCATCATGCGGCAGCTCTTGCGGTACGCGAGCGTCCCGTCCTGGCGATCCTTGATGATGTCGAGGATGTCGAGGAGCGTCGCCCAGTCCGGCGCCTCGACGTCGTAGCGCTTCAACTCCTTCTCGCCGGTCTCCGCGTCGTAGCGCCAGATCTTGAGCGAGACCTCCATCGTGATCGAGCCCGGCGCGGGCGCCCGCTGGTGCACGGAGGACATCAGTACGTGCGCTCCTGAGGTTCCCACTTCGTCACGGTGACCGCCTTTCAGTCGAGCCCCGCCAGCCCGTCGGTCTGCGTGACGAGCGTGTGCTTCATGTAGTTCTCGTCGTCGCGATCGGGGTAGTCGTACGGACGCGCGTGCGCACCGCGGCTCTCCTTGCGCGCGATTCCGGCGACGATCATCGCGTCGGCGAGGTCGAGGAGGAACCCGAGCTCGAGCGCCTGCGTCAGGTCGTTGTTGAAGACCTCGCCCTTGTCGTCGACGACGACGCGCTCGTAACGCTTGCGCAGCCCGGCGACGATCTCGCCCTGCTTCTCCATCTGCTCCTCGCGCCGGAAGACGCCGAAGTTCTCGTGCATCGTCTGGGCGAGCTCGTCGCGGATCTTCCACGGGCGCTCGCCGTCCGTACGATCGAGCAGCTCCTTCAGCTCGCGCTCCGCGTCCGTCTCCGTGGACGGCGGGACCTCGACCGTCGTGTGCGACAGCGCCCAGTCCGCGGCGTGCGCTCCCGCACGCTTCCCGTACGTGATCGTCTCCATCAACGCGTTGCCGCCGAGACGGTTCGCGCCGTGGACGGAGACGCACGCGCACTCGCCCGCCGCGTAGAGGCCTTCGACCGAGGTCTGGCCCCAGACGTCCGTGTCGACGCCGCCCATGTGGTAGTGCGAGCCGGGCCGCACGGGAATCGGCTCGTAGATCGGGTCGACGCCGGCGAACACCATCGACAGCTCGCGCGTTCCGTGGAGACGCTCGAGGATCTTGTCCGCGCCGAGGTGGCGCAGGTCGAGCAGGACGTTGCCGTCGACGCCGCGGCCCTCGTCGATCTCCGTCTGCTCCGCGCGCGAGATGACGTCGCGGGAGGCGAGCTCCATCGCGTTCGGCGCGTAGTTCTTCAGGAAGCGGTCGCCCTCCGAGTTCAGGAGGTACGCCCCTTCACCGCGGCAGCCCTCCGTGATGAGCACGCCGGTCGGCGCAAGCGTCGTCGGATGGAACTGCATCATCTCCATGTCCTTGAGCGGGACGCCGACGCGATACGCGAGCGACATCCCGTCGCCGGTGCAGGCGTAGGCGTTCGTCGTCCCGACGTACAGGCGCCCCGCGCCGCCGGTTGCGAGCAGAACCGTCTTCGCGCCGATCGACTTGAGGCCGCCGTTCAGGAGATCCCATGCGATCACGCCCTGGCAGCGGTCGTCGTTCATGACGAGCTTCCACGCGAAGAACTCCTCGTAGGTCGGGATGTCCCGCTTCATCACCTGCTCGTAGAGCACGTGGACGAGGACGTGGCCGGTGATGTCGGCGGCGTACGCCGTCCGCGGCGCGCCGGCGGCACCGAACGGCCGCTGCGCGATCCGCCCGTCCTCGGTGCGCGAGAAGACGGCGCCCCAGTGCTCGAGCTCGTACACGTCGCCCGGCGCCTCGTCGCAGAGGATCTCGATCGCGTCCTGGTCGCCGAGGTAGTCGGAGCCCTTGACCGTGTCGTACGCGTGGATCTCGGGGCTGTCCTCCGAGGCGTTGCCGAGCGCCGCGTTGATGCCGCCCTCGGCCGCGCCCGAGTGGCTGCGGACGGGGTGGATCTTCGAGAGGAGCGCGACGTCGGCGCCCGCGTCGTGAGCCTCGATGGCTGCGCGCATGCCGGCGCAGCCGGCGCCGACGACGAGGACGTCGTGCTTCGCT
>VAYM01000036.1 GCA_005884945.1 Actinomycetota bacterium
GGCTTTGCCGGCGTCGGCCGCTGCGGCTTGCCCCAGGGAACCAACAGAAGTCGTCATGCACCGCGAAGCGGTGCGGACTTCTGTTGGTTGTCGCCGCGCTCCTCCTCCCTGCGTCGGCGCGGGGCGTCGTCGGCAGCCCCGCGATCGCGGCGCTGCAGGTCGGGCTGCGCTCGCACGGGCTCTACAGGGGCGCGATCGACGGGATCGCCGGGCCGAAGACGGCGAGGGCTGTCCGCAGGCTCCAGCAGCGCGCGCACATCGCCGTCGACGGCGTCCCGGGCTCGCGGACGCGCCGCGCATTGGGGCGGTTCGGACGGCATCCGTTCGGCTCGCGCCCGCTGCTGAAGGGCGTCAAAGGTTGGGACGTCGCCGCGCTGCAGTTCAAGCTCGCCTGGCACGGCTTTGCCTCAGGCGTCCTCGACGGGGACTTCGGACCGCGCACGAAACGCGCGCTGGAGCGCTTCCAGAGTTCGGCCGGCCTGCCGGCGGACGGCGTCGCCGGCCGTGCCACGCTCCGAGCGCTCGGGCGGCAGCCCGCAGCTCCGACCCTACCGCTCGCCTGGCCGTTGCAGACGCCGGTGCTCGGCGACCGGTTCGGGCCGCGCGGCGACAAGTTCCACACCGGCATCGACATCCGTGCGCCGAAGGGAACGCCGGTCTACGCGGCGCGCGCGGGCAAGGTGGTCTTCTCCGGCTGGGCGATGGGCTACGGATTTCTCGTCGTGATCTCGCACGGCAAAGGCGAGCGCACGTGGTACGGGCACCTCTCGCGCATGGACGTGCGCAAGGGCGTCTGGGTCGACGGCGGAGTGCGGATCGGTCTCGTCGGCGCGACGGGTGACGCGACCGGACCGCACTTGCACTTCGAGGTGCGGATCAGAGGTGCGGCGATCGATCCGCTGCGCGCGCTGCCCTGATCTCTGTCGCATCGCCGACCATCCTGGACGGCCACGTCGACGCGCACCGTCAGTACGCTACTCGAGAGATGACCGAAACCGCCGAGAGGACGTGCTATCGCCATCCGAACCGCGTGACGGGCCTTTCGTGCTCGGAATGCGGACGCCCCATCTGCACGGAGTGCATGACGATGGCGCCGGTCGGCATCCGTTGTCCCGAGCACTCGGGACGCACACAGGGCGTTCAACGGATGACGCGCGGCGTCCAGCGCGCCGCCTTCGAGGGCACGGGCGCGAAGGTCACGCGCGTGCTGATCGGGATCAACGTCGCCGTGTACGTCGCCGAGCTCGCGCAGGGCGGCGGCGTGAACGGGGTACGAAGCACCATCTACGAGAAAGGCGTCCTCGTCGCGGTGGCCCGCGACTCGCACTTCCACCTGATCGGCGTTGCGCAGCACGAATACTGGCGATTGATCACGGCCGCGTTCCTGCACTACGGGCCGTTTCACCTGCTGCTGAACATGGTTGCGCTCTACTGGTTCGGCTCGCTGCTCGAGGAGCGCATCGGCTCGGGGAAGTTCCTGCTGCTCTACCTCGTCTCGGGCCTCGCCGGGTCGGCGGGTGCGCTGCTCCTTGATCCGCTCCAGCCCACGGTGGGCGCCTCGGGAGCGATCTTCGGCGTGCTCGGCGCCGGCCTGGTCCTCGAGCGTCAACGCGATTACGTGTTCGGCGGCAGCGCGCTCGGCATCATCGTCCTCAACCTCGTCTTCACGTTCTCGATCTCGAACATCTCGATCGGCGGTCACATCGGTGGTCTGATCGGCGGCGCCGTCTGTGCGCTCGGCATGACCCGCTTCGGCCGAGTCGGCGCCGCGTACGGCCGATCAGGATTCCTGGGAATCGCGACGATGGTGCTCGTCGGAGTCGCCAGCGTCCTGATCGCCTACTGGAAGGCGAAGGGATACGAGATCCAGGGCCTCTAGGCAGGTGGATTTTTGAGGCTACGCTGCCGATAGAGGGGTCGTGAGAGGGGTTTTCGCCGCAGCCGTCGCCGCCCTCGTGCTCGCGCCCGTTGCGGCCGCACGGCCCATGCTCGGCGTGGCCGGGGACGGCGCGCGCTTCACCTCGCTGACCGGGCAGCGCAGCTCGACGTCGCACATGTACCTCGGCTGGGGCCAGGGCCGGACGTGGGGGTCGAGCTTCGACCGCATCTTCCCGAAGCTGGGGACGGCGCCCCTCGTCACGATCACCACGTTTCGCTGGCCGTCGAAGCGGAGCGTGCTCACGCCGCTGCAGATCGCGCGCGGCGCGGGCGACGCGTACCTGATCGCGTTCAACGCCGCGATCTTCCGTGCGGGACGACAGGTGTTCTACGTGCGCCCGCTCGGGGAGATGACCGGCTGGTGGAACCCGTGGTGCGCTTACACGCGCGACGGCCGGACGAAGGGCGCGGCGTACTCGACCGCGGCGTTCCGCAAGGCGTTCGCGCGGATGTACCTCCTGTTGCACGGCGGCACGGCCGCAGAGCTGAACGCGCGCCTCGCGCGGCTCGGCCTGCCGGGAGTGAACTCGGATCTCGCGGTGAACCCGTTCCCCACGCTGCGCGTGATCTGGGGCGCGCAGGCGCACGGCGATCCGCAAGTGCCCGGCAATGCACCGGCGCGTTACTACCCCGGCGACGCGTACGTCGACGTCGTCGGCGACGATCCGTACGACCTCGGATCCGTGGACTGGCCCGCGATCGAGCGCTTCTACAATGCGCATCCCCGCAAGGGCTTCGCCTTTCCCGAGTGGGGCATGCAGGGGCTCGACGATGCGGGCTTCGTCGCGCATATGGCGGCGTTCGTGAAGATCCACCGGCGCGTCGAGCTGCTGTCGTTCTTCAACGGGAAGGCCGGCGGCGCCTACGACCTCGCGTCGAAGCCGCGCGCACGCGCCGCATACCGCCGCTTGATCGTTCCGCTCGGGCTGTAGAACTCCATTCGTGGCAACGGTTCTCGTCGACGCGGAGAACGTCCGCCGATCGCTGTGGCCGAACATGTCCGGCGACGAGCTCGCGGAACGAGCCGCGGCGTGGGGTGACGCAAACGGTCACGAGGTCAGCCTCGTCTGGGAAGGGAGCGAGTCAGCCGACGACCGCCTCGCGCGCGAGGTCCGTGAGCTCGACGGGCCGGTCTGGGTCGTGACCTCGGACCGCGAGCTCCGTGAGCGCGTTAGTCCGTACGCGGAACGGATCGTCGGCGGCGGCTCGTTCGCCCGCGAGCTTCGCGGTCAGCGCGAGTAGACGCCGACGAGCGTCGCCGTCGCCCGCGTGTGCGGCACCAGCGCCGAGACGACGGCGGACGCCGGAGCGCCCCGCCGCAGCGTCAACATGCGGTTCAACGCGTAGAGCGTGAACGTGTAGTGGTGCTTCGGCCCCGCCGGCGGACACGGACCGGTGTAGCCCGTCGAGCCCGCGCTGTTTCGTCCCTGCCACCTCCACCGGAAGTGCAAGGGGAGCGAGCGTCTCGCGGGCGGCAGGTTCCAGAGCGTCCAGTGCGTGAACGCACCTCCCGGAGCGTCCGGGTCGATCATCAGCAGCGCGAGCGAGCGTGTCCCGTGCGGAGGCGCCGTCCATCGCAGCGGCGGAGACACGTTCGCTCCCGTGCACGTGTAGCGCGCCGGGATCCTCGCGCCGTGATGGAACGCGGGGCTAAGCAAAGCGAGGACTGCGGCGAGAAGGTGCACGGCCGGAATCTAGCTGCGGGCGGCGAATCCCAACGCATGGCCCACGACCTGATCCATCTCGGCCTGCCTTGGTGGGACAAGGTGATCCGGACGCTCGCGGTCTACCTCGGCCTGCTCGTCCTGCTTCGGATCGCAGGTAAGCGGCAGCTCGCGCAGATGAGCACGCTCGACCTCGTCGTCCTGCTCCTGCTGTCGAACGTCGTGCAGAACGCGATCATCGGGAACGACAACTCGCTGCTCGGCGGACTGTTCGGCGCGTCCGTCCTGCTCTTCGGCAACTACGTGCTCCTCCGGCTCGCCTTCCGGCGGGCGTGGCTCAAGCGGATCCTGAACGGAACGGGCACGCTGCTGTACGAGCACGGCCATCTGAGGCGGAAGAACCTCGAGCACGAGCTGATGACGCGCCAGGAGCTCGTGTCCGCGCTCAGGCGCGAAGGCTTCGAGCTGGACGACGTCGAGCGCGTCGACCTCGAGCCGGAGGGAACGTTCAACGCGCAGCCGAAGCCGAAGCCCGGCATCGAGGACGTGATGGCCGCGTTGCAAAGGATCGAGCAGCGACTCGGCTAGTGTCCCAGGTGTGAGGGGCCTGCTCGCTCTCGCCGCCGTCACGGCGGCGGGGGCATCTCCGGTGATCTCGGTGGCCGACGAGCAGAACGCTTCACGCGCGCCGGGCGACCAGGCAGAGGTCGCGATCGCAGCGGCGCCGAACGATCCGAACGTTCTCGTCGGCGCGTCGGGCGGGCTCGCGCGCATGCGCACCTACACGTCGACCGACGGCGGCACGACCTGGCGCTCGGCGGCGGACGTGCCGGACACGCTGGCCGGAGACCTGCCGCTCGGCGATCCGGTCCCGGCCGTCGACGCGGCCGGTCACGAGTACCTCGCGTTCGTCGCGGCGTCGCCGACGACGACCGAGCCGTACTTCGGGCTCGTGACGCGCGACGGTCCCGACGACGAGTGGCAGCCGACGAACCGGCCGATCGTCGACGAACGCTTGCAGGACAAGCCGATGCTCGCCGTCGACAATGCGCCCGGCAGTCCGCATCCGGGGCGGCTGTATCTCGGCGGCGCGGAGTTTCGCCCCGGCCGGCCGCTGGCGACGCTCGTCCTCACGCACAGCGACGACCGCGGCGTGACGTGGTCTGCGCCGGTCGCGATCACGACGGGGCGCGCGCAGACGATCCCGCAGTTCCTCACGCTCACGGTCGGACCCGGCGGCGTCCTCTACGCGGGCTGGTTCCGTGTCAACGGGACGCTCGACGTCGCGCGCTCGCTCGACGGCGGCGAGACGTTCGCGCCGTTTCGCGTCGTCGTCCGGCTCGCCGCGCGTGCGGCGGCGTGGACGCTGCCGGCACAGACGGTCCCGGGACGCGGCGAGCGGCGCGGCGTGACCGCGACGCCGCTGCTCCGCCTCGACACGACCGACGGGCCGTACGCGGGCCGCGTCTACCTCGGCTACGAGGACCGCCGCAACGGCCGGACGAATCCGTACGTGCTGCGTCTCACTCCGGATCTCCGGCCGATCGGACGACCGGTCCCGGTCGTCGCCGCGTCGCGCGCGGCCGATCGCTTCTTTCCCGCGATCGACGTGGACGAGACGACCGGCGACGTGTGGGATTGCTTCTACGCCACCGACGGCGGCGGCGACCGGCTGCACGTGCGGTATGCGTGCGCCGCCTCGAGCGACGGTGGAGCGTCGTGGTCTCACGTCGCCCGCGGCGCCTCGCGCTTCTCGCGCGTCACGCGGCGGACGGCCGACATCTCGTTCGGCTACGGGGACTACGAGGGCGTCGCCGCTGCGGGAGGCGCGGCGCACCCGATGTGGACCGATGCGCGCCCGGGCTCGAACGGCTCCGAGGTCTGGACGGCGACGCTCGGGGCACGCTGACGCATCCCTCGTTCGAGGTACGGCGTAGGAGGGACGCCGTGCCGATTCGCCGTGTGTGGGTCGGCGTCTCCTGCTCGTCTCCTGTGCGTTGTTCTGCCTGCTCGGCGTGCCGAGCGCGCCCGCGCGCGTCTCGATGGCGGGCGGGGACGGCTGGGTGCAGCTCGACGCGGCACCACCGCCGGCGCACGTGATCGTGCACGTGGGTGACGCCGTTGCGCTTCGAAGCAGGCCGTTCGGGCCCGTCGTCGAGCGCCTCGGCGCGACGACAGAGTTCGGCTCGCCCCGCGCTTTCGGAGTCGTCACGCAGCGCGGCGGGTGGCTCGGTGTCACTGACGCGAGGCTCGGGAACGGACGGCTCGGCTGGATCGACGCACGTGCAGCCCGCGTCAGCTACTCGCGCACGCGACTCGAGATCGACGTCGACCTTTCGAGCCGGACGCTCGTCCTCCGTCGCGACGAGGTGACGATCCTGCGAACGAGCATTGGTGTCGGCCGTGCCGGCTCCCCCACGCCGACCGGACGGTTCGCGGTCACCGACAAGCTCAACGGTCCGTCCTACAGCCGCTACTACGGCTGCTGCATCCTCGCGCTGTCCGCGACACAGCCGAACCTCCCGCGCGGCTGGTCCGGCGGGAACCGAATCGCGATCCACGGCACGCCGTTTGCAAGCGATTTCGGCCGTGCGGTGTCGGCGGGTTGCGTACACGCGCCCGACGGCGTCCTTCGCTCGTTGATGCGCACGATTCCACTCGGCACGCCGGTCTTCATTCACGCGTAACAATCCGTTCCGCGCACGCGGCCGTACACACTCACTGCGGGGTCAGTCTCTCTCCAGTGAAGGAGGCGCAATGCGCAATCGATCGCGCGTGCTCGCAGCTGCCACCGTGGTGGCGCTGCTCGCGGTGTTCGCCGGCGTCGCATGGGCGGCGCAGTCGCGAACCGCCGTCGACGTCGGCAAGGGCAGTCTCGGACGGATGCTCGTCGACGTCCACGGACGGACCCTCTATCTGTTCGAGAAGGACAGGAACGGCAAGAGCGCTTGCAGGGGCACGTGCAAGTCGTTCTGGCCGCCGCTCCTGACGAGAGGGAAGCCGCGCGCGGGGGCGGGCGTCAAGGCGTCGTGGCTTGGTCAGGCGAAGCGACGCGACGGCGGCGTGCAGGTCACGTACCGCGGCCACCCGCTGTATCGGTTCTCGCTCGACACGAAGGCCGGCCAGACGAAGGGCGAAGGCCTCGACGACTTCGGCGCGCACTGGTACGCCGTGTCTCCGCAGGGGACGAAGCTCACTGCCGGCGGCACGAGCAGCGGCGGTGGCGGCGGCTACGGCGGCGGTTACGGCCCGTAGGTCAGCACGGGTTCGAGGCCGAGGAACCCACCGATGCGTTCGGCTTCGGCCTGGACGTCGGAACGTTGCGCCCGCGTGAGAGGCCGCGCGGGCGCCACGCCGATCTCGATTCGCTTACCGCGCTTCTTCCGTTCCCACAGGCCCGCGGCCACTCCGTCGACGAACAGGAAGCGAACCCCCGCCGGGCCCTCGTAGCGGCCGCGACCGTGGCGTGCGACCTGTTCGCGCACCGGCTCGGGAACGAGGTGCCCGCGCTCGCGAAAGCCCATGACGTAGACGTCGTACTCCGAGAGGAGCCGGACACTCGACCGCTGCTCCGGGAACGCCGTGTCGCCCGCGAGCACGAACGAGCGGTGGCCCTCGACGTCGATCTCCTCGAGGTCGTCGCCGAGCGGCTCGAACAACTCCGCGGCAGGCTTGTAGTTGAACCACTCGCGGAAGTCGGTCGGTCGGGCCGGGCCGTACGTGCGCAGGTACCGGCGGCACACGTCGCGCAACGCCGCGTCGCCGTCGACGTCCTTCCACGCCGAGATCCACTGATCCGGCCGCGCCAGCGTGATCTTGTTTCCCTGCGGCGGTCCCTGGCAGAGGTCCGCGCCGCCGAAGAAGTTGAAGCCGGAGAGCAGCCGGCTGCGACCCTTCGGCCCGATGCGCGCCACCACGCCGGCGGCCACCTCTTCGCGCAGGAGGCAGCGCCCGTCGAGCACGTCGAGCACCGCGATGCGGATCTCCTCCATGTCGTCGCGCGTGAGCGCCGGATGCTCCGCGCCGCGCGGATCGACCCACTCGCGCAGCTCGCCCGGCTTGTCGGACGACGCGGCTCGGACGGCTGCGAACCAAAGCGGGAGCTCGTCGGCCGCGTGAAGGTGGAGCGTTCCGCGCAGCGTCCACGCCTTGACGAGCGTCCGCTCTTCCCAGAGCGCGCGGCGAACGTCGGCCTGCGTGATTCCCTCCACGCGCACCGCGAGCTGCAGCTCGGCTGACGCCTGGACCTGCGCGTGAATCCCGCACACGTCACGCGTGACGGCGACCGGATCCGCGGCCCGCGCCGACAGCGAGTGGCGGTCGAGCCGCCGTGCCCGCACGGCCTCCCACGTCGTCTTCGCGGTCAGAAGAAGCGTTCGCGCGGGATCATGGTGCCGCCCAGCAGGCGCACCTTGATCACCTGCACGTGCGTTGCGTCGGGATCGTTCTGCTGGTGCTCCTCGCGGTAGCGCGCGATCCAGGCGCGCACGTCGTCCTCCGACTTCACGCGCGCGGCACGTTCGCCGTCGACCATGACGTCGTAGGTGGGCACTAGCCGCCTGCGGCCGCGTATTCCGACGCGCCGGTTTCGGTGAGCGCCGCCTGCGCCGCGGCGAGACGCGCGAGCGGCACGCGGTACGGCGAGCACGAGACGTAGTCGAGGCCGAGCTCGTGACAGAATGCGACGCTCTTCGGCTCGCCGCCGTGCTCGCCGCAGATGCCGAGCTTGATCTCGGGGTTCGTGCTGCGGCCCCGTTCGACCGCGATCCGCATCAGGTCGCCGACGCCTTCGGTGTCGAGCGTCTCGAACGGGTTCTGCTCGAGGATGCCGTTCTCCAGATAGAAGGTCAGGAACTTGCCTTCTGCATCGTCGCGCGAGAAGCCGAGGGTCGTCTGCGTCAGGTCGTTCGTGCCGAACGAGAAGAACTGCGCACGCTCCGCGATTTCGTCCGCTCGGATGCATGCGCGCGGCAGCTCGATCATCGTGCCGACCATGTAGTCGACGTCGGAGCCCTCGGCGGCGTGCTCCGTCAGGTCCGCCAGTCGTTCGTATTCCTCCAGGAACCCCACGAGTGGGTGCATGATCTCGACGAGCGGCGCCGTCCCCGTTCGTCGCGAGACCGCCGCGGCCGCGCCGACGATCGCGCGAACCTGCATCTCGTAGATCTCCGGGTACTGCAGGCCGAGTCGGCAGCCGCGCGTGCCGAGCATCGGGTTCGCCTCGCGCAGCGCGCGAATGCGGCGGCGCATGCGCTCGTCCTTCGCGTGCTCCTCGTCGGGCAGGAACTCGTGCAGCGGCGGATCGAGGAGCCGGATCGTGACGGGCAAACCGGCCATCGCCTCGAAGATCCCCTCGAAGTCGGACTGCTGCATCGGCAGCAGCTTGTCGAGCGCCGCCCGCCGTCCCTTCTCGTCCTCGGCCATGATCATGTCCTGCACGACCGGCAGACGGTCCTGCGCCATGAACATGTGCTCCGTGCGGCAGAGATCGTCTCCAGGTCGTCGTTCACCTGCGGCGGAACGAGCGGAACCTTGCCGACGATCACCGAGCCGGTGCCGCCGTCGATCGTCAGCGTGTCGCCTTCGTTCAAGGTCTGACCGGCGAGCGTGATCGTGCGCGCCTCCTCGTCGATCGAGAGCGCCTCGCAGCCCGCGACGCACGGCTTCCCCATCCCGCGCGCGACGACGGCCGCGTGCGACGTCATGCCACCGTGCGCGGTGAGGACGCCCGCGGCCTGGATCAGTCCGTGAATGTCGTCGGGCGTCGTCTCCCAGCGGACGAGGATGACGCTCTCCCCCGCCTTCCCGCGCCGCTCGGCGGTGTCGGCGTCGAGGACGATCTGCCCGGACGCGGCGCCCGGAGAGGCGTTGAGACCCTTCGCGGCGACGTCCCACTTCACGGTCGGGTCGAGCATCGGGTGCAGCAGTTGGTCGAGCTGCGCCGGGTCGATGCGCGCGATCGCCTCCTTGCGCGTGATGAGCCCTTCGTCGACCATGTCGACGGCGGCTTTCACTGACGCCGCGGCCGTCCGCTTCGCCGAGCGAGTCTGCAGCAGGTAGAGGTCGTTGTCCTCGACCGTGAACTCGATGTCCTGCATGTCGCGGTAGTGCCGCTCGAGCCGCCGCATCGTCTCGAGCAGTTGCGTGAACGCGCCCGGCAGCCTCTGCTCCATGTTCGCCAGCGGCTCCGGCGTGCGGATGCCCGCGACGACGTCCTCGCCCTGCGCGTTCGCGAGGAACTCGCCGTAGAGGCCCTGCTCGCCGGTCGACGGGTCGCGCGTGAACGCCACGCCCGTTCCGGACTCGTCGCCCTTGTTGCCGAACACCATCTGCACGACATTGACGGCCGTGCCGAGGTCGTCCGCGATGCCGTACGTGCGCCTGTACACCTGCGCGCGCGGTGCATCCCACGAGTCGAACACGGCCCTGACCGCACGCGTCAGCTGCTCGCGCGCGTCTTGCGGGAAGTCGCGCGCCGTCTCCTGCAGGAAGATCGCCTTGTAGCGGTCGATCAACGTCGACAGGTCCGACTCGTCGAGGTCCGTGTCGTGCCGAACGCGCTTCTTGCGCTTCGACTCCGCGAGCGCGTCCTCGAACCTGTGTGCGGGAATCCCCTCGACGACCTCGCCGTACATCTGGATCAGCCGCCGGTACGAATCGCGCGCGAAGCGCGGGTTGCCGGTCTGCCGCGCCAGCCCCTCGGCCGCCTCGTCGTTCAGCCCGAGGTTGAGGATCGTGTCCATCATCCCCGGCATCGAGATCGCGGCACCCGAGCGAACGGAGACGAGCAGCGGGTCGTCCGGGTCGCCGAAGCGCTTGCCGGTCTTCTCCTCCAGCGCGCGCAGGTGCGCGTCGATCTCTACGTCGAGCGCGCCGGTAAGCGTCTTCCCGTTCGACATGTAGGCCCGGCACGCATCGGTCGTGATCGTGAAGCCGGCAGGAACGGGCACGCCCATCTGCGTCATCTCGGCGAGGCCGGCGCCCTTGCCGCCGAGCAGCTCGCGGCCGCCGCCGGACGGCTCGTCGAAGTCGAAGATGTACCGCTCGCTGCCCAAGAGGTGCGGCATCCTCTCACAAATTCCCTGCATACTCGGCGGTTATGCCGATCCTCGCGCTGAGCGGCCACCCGGACGAGGCGATGCTCGATTACCTGCTGGGCCTCGCCAGCGGCCGCCGTGTCCTCTACGTGCCGACCGCCGGGATGGAGGAGCCGGGCTCGACGCTCTCGTGGTACGAGCGGTTGCGCGGCCGTGCGGAGCTGACACACCTGCACTTCTTCCCGTACCCGCCCGCGGACCTCCGCGACCTGACACTGAGCCATGACGTCGTCCTCGTCGCCGGGGGAAACACGGCGAACGCCCTCGCGATCTGGCGCACGCACGGATACGACGCCGTTCTTCGCGAAGCGTGGGAGAGCGGCGTGCTGCTGGCGGGCTGGAGCGCGGGAGCGATCTGCTGGTTCGAGGCGGCCGTCACCGACTCGTTCGGGCCGCAGCTCGTGGGAATGCGCGACGGCCTCGGGTTCCTCGCGGGCAGCGCCTGTCCGCACTACGACGGCGAAGCGTTCCGGCGGCCGCGCTACGCCGAGCTCGTGCGCAACGGCTTTCCGGCCGGGATCGCAATCGACGACGACGTCGGCGTGCGCTTCGAAGGGACGGAGCTCGCGGAGGTCGTCACGTCGCGTGCGCGCGCGACCGCCTACCGCGTCAGCTCGGATGGAGAGGAACCGCTCGAGGCGCGCCTGCTTTCCTAGGTCGTTGAGGACTGTCTTCGATCCTGCCGGGCACTGCGTGGGCGAGTGTCCCTTTGTCAGAGCCCTACAGAGTCGTGCCGCGCTGCCTCTCGTACACCTCAGTGAGTTTCCGAGCGAGGTTTCCCATCACGTCGAGGGGTACAGCGAAAACGTACTCCCTCGTGGCGACATTGCTGGGGTCGGTTGTGAGGAGCTCTCGTACAGGGCCACCGGACAGCCGCAGCGCCCACACTTCCAGCGACTCTGCCCCGAGCACTTCCGCGGGCACGCGCTCCGGCACTAGCTCGAAGTGTTGAAGCGCAACTGGGTCGGAGTCCGTCGCAGCCACCCCGTGTGGGAGTCTCGCACAGTCTCGATCTACTGGGCAGCACCGCAGGCGGCGCCTAGGCGTCGCTTGGCCCCGGCTTCCAGTCCGTCGCCGCCGCCCATTCCTCGGCCGCCAATGCGATCAGGTCGACGGCGGGGTCCTTCACCTCCGCGTACGTCAGCGTGTTCGGCATGTGCGCAGCCAGCCGGCGCTTCAACTCGGCGTACGCCTCGGCGGTCGCCGGATGCGCGCGCAGGTAGTCGCGGCAAAGCAGCGCGTACCGCTGGTTCGCGTTCCCGAGAATGCGGACGTGGATGTTCGCCCGCCGCTCGTCCGCCGGCTCGACGAAGAGACGCTTCGACCACTGCGGATCGGCGCTCTCGTCACCGGGAGGACGATGGTCGCAGAGGCCTTCGGCGTCCGCGCGAAACCCTGCCGCGGCGAGCGCGTCGGCGACCGCGAGGTCGTCGACGGCCACCTGGATGTCGATGACGTTCTTCGCCGGCAGTCCGGGCACGGCCGTCGACCCGATGTGGTCGATGCGCAACGCGGCCGGCCCGAGCGCGGCGCGGACCTTCCTCGCCATCGCGTCGAACGCGTCCGGCCAGCGCGGCGAGTACGGAACGATCTGCGGGCGGCTCACCGCCCCAGACTAAGGACTAGAGCGAGACGATCCGGATCAGACTGCGCTCGCTCGCGGGCGTGTGCGCGAGGATCCAGTCGAGTACCGGTCCGCGGTCGACGCGATACATGAAGTCGTTCCCGCGGCAGTTGTCGTTCAGTCCGAACGAGTTGACGGCAACAATCGTGTCCGTCGTGCCGTAGAGAAGCGGTCCTCCGGAGTCACCGCTGCAGGTTCCGCCGCGGCCCGACCCGGGGCTTGCCGACGTCTGGATGTTGAAGCCGTCGGTGAGGCTGTTGCCGAGGTTGTTCAGCTTCTCCGTCGCCGTGAGCCGCTCGCGGAAGGAGAGCAGCTTGACCGGGTTGACGAGCGAAAGCCCGTACCCGCTGACGGTGAACGTCACGTCCTGCTGTCCGCGCTTCTTCGCGAGACCGTCCAGCGAGCCCGCGGCCGCAAGCGCCGGGAACGACGTGAACTGGGACGCATACTTCGACTGCGAGATCGGCTGGTCGAGGATCACGAGCCCGACGTCGTGCGTGTCGGGGAAGCCGGCGAAGTTCGCGAAGCCGTAGTTGTAGAACGTGTGCGACGTCACGCCGCCGGAGACGGGATAGCCGCTCGGCGCGGGCGTCCCGGTGGACGCGTCGAAGCCGACGCCGGCGTCCTGCTCGAACCAGATGCGCGCCTGCGTCGCGCCGGTCGTCGCATCCGTGCAGTGTCCCGCGGTCAGGAAGACGCTCGGCGCGATGAGCGACCCCGAGCAACGGTGGGTGAAGTTTCCCGCCGAGTCGTAGAACGCGACCAGCCCCACATACGAGTGCGCGAAGTCCTGCTGATAGTTCCCCGTGATCGCGCCGGCCGGAGACGCGCCGAGCGTCGTCAGGCCAGCCGCAAGCACCACCAGCGCAAGCGTTCTACGCAAGACCATCCTCCTTCAATCGTGTCCTCGGAGCCGCCGGCTCACTATAGGTGCGCCGTCACCGCCGTTGGGGACAACGGATCATCAAAAAGAGTGATCTCGTGATCACAGTTCCGCGTGCACGTCACCCCAAAGGGGTAGACACGACGTCAGCGGCGGCGGCGGCGTGCGCGAAACTCGGCAATCCACGCGGCCCCGCGAAGGCCGAGCCAGATCGGCGTCAACAGGACGTAGAAGACGATCAGCGCCACTCCGAGCCCCGCCCACCAGAGCGCCCATCGCCAGAGCGGAACAGGAGGCTTCGGCTTCACGCGCGCGCGTGCGCGGCTGCTGCTTCGGCGCGGCGCGATTCGACGGTCCGCAGGATGCGCTGCGCGGTCTCCTCGATCGACAGCTCGGAGATGTCGATCACGGGGCACCCGAGCCGCCGGTGGATCGCGGTGGCCTGGTCGAGCTCCTCGTAGATCTCCATCAGCTCGGCGTACTGGCGGTCGCGGGCGCCGAGGTTGCGCAGGCGGCCGCGCCGGATCTCCGCGAGCCGGTTTGCATCGATCGTGAGCCCCACGATCTTCACTGGGTTGATCTCCCACAGGTCCTTCGGCGGCTCGATCCCCTTCACGATCGGGACGTTCGCGACCTTGTGCCCGAGGTAGCCGAGATAGATGGAGAGGGGCGTCTTCGACGTGCGCGAGACGCCGACGAGCACGATGTCCGCCTCGTCGAGCCCCGCACCGACGCCGTCGTCGTACTTGACCGCGAACTCCATCGCCTCGATGCGGCGGAAGTACGCCGGGTTGAGCGGCGCCTGCGAGCCCGGTGTCATGCGCGCCGCCTGGCCGGAGACACGCGCGACCGCATCGATCGGATGACCGAGGAGGTCGCAGTAGTGCACGCGCGCCCGCCGACACAGCCGGCGCATCGCATCGCGCATCTCGGGCTCGACGAGCGTGTAGATGACGACGGCGGGGCGCCCGCGCGCGCTGCGAACGGCGATCTCCAGGTCGTCGACGGACTCGGCGCGCGCATGGCGGACCTCCTCGAACTCCTGCTCAGGGAACTGCGCCTCGAGCGCGTGGACGAGCCGCGCGGCCGTCTCGCCGGTCGAGTCGGAGACGATGTGCAACTCGACGGGAGGTGGCGCCACGGCGCGGAGCGTACCCCTAGAGTCCCGGCATGGCCGAGACCGAGCCGCGCTCCGACGCGGTCACGATGGACAAGATCGTCTCGCTCGCACGTCGCCGCGGGTTCGTCTTCCCGAGCTCGGAGATCTACGGCGGCCTCGGCTCGGCGTACGACTACGGGCACTACGGCGTGCTTGCGAAGAACAACGTCAAGGCGCGCTGGCTCGAGGCGATGGTGCAGGAACGCGACGACATCGTCGCGCTCGACTCCGCGATCATCCTCAACCCGGCCGTCTGGGAAGCGTCGGGCCACGTCGCGGGGTTCAGCGATCCGCTCGTCGATTGCCGGACGTGCAAGCTGCGGTTTCGCGCCGACGCACTCGACCAGGCGCAGTGCGGCCGCAAGCCGAGCAAGCATCCGGGCGAGACACCGGACTGCGACCTGACGGAGCCGCGTCAGTTCAACCTGATGCTGTCGACGCGGCTCGGCGCGGTCGAAGAGACGGGGTCGACCGCCTACCTCCGGCCCGAGACCGCGCAGGGAATCTTCGTCAACTTCAAGAACGTGCTCCAGCTCGCGCGACGGAAGCCCCCGTTCGGGATCGCGCAGATCGGCAAGTCGTTCCGCAACGAGATCACGCCCGGGAACTTCCTCTTCCGCACCCGCGAGTTCGAGCAGATGGAGATGGAGTACTTCGTGCCGCCCGCCGAAGCCGAGCGCTGGTTCCAGTACTGGGTGAACGAGCGGTACGACTGGTACACGAAGTACGGGATCCGCGAGAGCCGCCTCCGCGTGCGCCCGCACGAGCAGGACGAGCTGTCGCATTACTCGTCCGCGACGAGCGACATCGAGTACCTGTTCCCGATCGGCTGGTCGGAGCTCGAGGGCATCGCTAACCGCGGCGCGTTCGACCTGACGCAGCACACGGAACATTCTGGCGCGAAGCTCGAGTTCGTCGACAGCGCGACTGGCGAGCGCTACGTGCCGCACGTCATCGAGCCCGCCGGCGGCGTCGATCGTGCGCTGCTCGCGTTCCTGGTCGACGCGTACGACGAGGAGGTGGTCGCCGATCGCGAACGCACGATCTTGCGGCTCCACCCCAAGATCGCGCCGGTGAAGGCTGCGGTTCTCCCGTTGATCGCGAAGGACGCGGGGATGGTCGAGAAGGCGGGCGCGTTGTACGAGGACCTACGGCGGCGCCACGTCGTCGAGTACGACGACAGCGGCGCGATCGGCCGTCGCTACCGGCGGCAGGACGAAATCGGCACGCCGTACGCGTTCACCGTCGACGAACAGACGCTCGCCGACGACTCCGTGACCGTGCGCGACCGCGACTCACTGGCGCAGGAGCGTCTGCCGATCGGTCGCGTGCGCGAGTGGCTCGCGGATGCGCTCGATCGTCCGTGGGCAACGCCGAAGCTCGCGTAGTCACCCCGAGCAGCCCGTCAATCCGAGCTTCCGCTGGAGCGCCGCGAGGCGCAGCCGTGAACGATGCAGAGCAGCCTGGCCGACGACGTATTGCTTGAGCTGTTGAGCGGCCGCGTCGGCCCGAAGCGTGCGCAGGATGTCCGCATTCCGATCGAGCTCGCGGAGAAAGGCCCGGTAGGTCGCTTCCTCGTCCTTCGGTGGACGCAGCTGGTGGAATTGCTTGACGGCTTTCTCGTAGACCGAGAGGAGGGCGCCGAGGTAGCCGGCGGCATTGATGGCGTTCGCGGGGCCGCGCGGGATCTGCGCGATCGTCCGAGCCTGCGTCGTGCAGATCTTCGACGCGCGGGCCGCGAGCTCGTCGCGCGAGAGGCGGCCGGATCCGCCTCCGCAGGCCGTGAGCGCGAGGACGCCTACGGCGAGTGCGAGTGCGGGCTTTCTCACGTCGGCGCGCGCTCCAGCGCCCGCTCCGACGGTGTGTCGAAGCCGAAGCGGCGGTAGAGGCCGTGGGCGTCCCGCGTGTGCAGACACCACCGCAGGTGTGCATACGGCCCGTTGTCGACCATCTCGCGCACGAGCTCGACGCCGAGTCCGCGTCCGCGGTAGGCCGGGAGAACGTAGACGTCGGCCAGGTAGACGAGGGAGGTGCCGTCCGTGAAGGCGCGCGCGAAGCCGACCTGCCGCCCGCCGTCGTAGAGGCCGACGACGCGATCGGCGTCGCGGACGAGCCGCTCGACGACATCGCGCGGCCGCCCTGCTGCCCAGTACGACTCGTTCGCGAGGAAGTCGTGCACGGCGTCGACATCGACGCGTGCCGGATCGTCGTCGAGAACGAGACCGTCGCCGAGCTCGCGCCGCATGCCCGGAGTCTCGCAAAAGGCGGTTCGTAGCCGGCTACCGCGCGTCGCGAAAATCGGCACGAAGTCGGCGCAGACACGTACGGCCAAAGCCGGTATCGTCGATTCCAGTGGGTGGTGGGTGCCTCACCCCCACCCAGGGTGGGGCCGCGCGCGCGTGTACATAGAATTGATCGCCGGGAGTGCGTGTCAGTCGCGCGCGGGGCGTCCGATCACGTCACGCGCTTCGCACGGCCCGTAGCCTGAAGTTTCCGTAGTACTCGTACGCACTCGTGATCACGGCGAGCGCGTCACGCGCCGAGCGACTCGTCATCGCAATGCCGCCGGCTTCGGCGAGCGGACGTGCGAGCAGTGACTCCGCCGCTCCCAGCCCGGCCGGTGAAAGTGCCAACGCGCCGTCCGAGCACTCGGGGCACACGGCGCCGCCGGCACGCGCCGAGTAGCCGACGAGCGGCCGGTCGGTTGCACCGCAATCCGCGCAGCTCGTCAGGTGCGGGAGATAGCCCGACAGCCACAGCAGCTTCAGCTGGAACGAGAGCGCAAGCGCATCGAGCGCCGCCCGCGTCTTGCGAGCGGGCAGCTCCTCGAGCAGGTCGAGAAAGCGAGTCAAGGCTTGAAAAGCACGCGGGTTTCGCTCCTGCTCCGTGAACAAGCGCAGCATCGCTTCGGCGCCCACGAGCCCGACTCCGAGCCGGTACCGATCCTCGCGCGCACGATGATGCGATCGGATGAGCTCGACCCCCGTGACGGTGTGGAGCTCGCCCGATCCCTGGTGGAGCAGAACGTCGACGTGTGAGAGCGGCTCGAGACGCGCGCCGAAGCGCGACTTCGTCTTGCGGATCCCCTTTGCGACGGCACCGACACGTCCACGGTCGAGCGTGTAGAGGTGCAGCACCCTGTCCGCCTCGCCGAACCGAAACGAGCGAAGGACGACCGCTTCGGTCCTGTACGTGCGGCCGGCCATGACGTTTTCAGTCTAGTCGCGAGGGTGGAGGAACCATTCCCGCCGTTCGCGCGTTCTTCCTGGAAATGGCCCGAATAACGGTCTACACGACGCGGTGGTGCGCCTACTGCGTGCGCGCGAAGGCGCTCCTTACGAGCAGAGGGCTGGAATTCGACGAGATCTCGCTCGACGACGACCCGGCGTTCCGCCAGAAGCTCCATGACCTCACCGGAGGCTGGACTGTGCCTCAGATCCTGATCGACGGCGACCCGATCGGCGGCTACACCGAGCTTTGGCGGCTCGACCGGGACGGCCGTCTCGAGGAGCGGCTCGCCGCGTAGCGGCGAGGCTCAAGCTGCTGGCACATGGGGCAGAACCACGTGCCGCGGCCGGCGACGCGCGTCTTCTCGATCGGCGTGCCGCAGCGATCACACGGCTCCCCCGCTCGCCCGTAGGCCTTGAACTCGAGTTGCATCCGACCACGACGCCCATCGGGCGTCGAGTAGTCACGGAGAGTTGCCCCCTGTCGCGCAACCCCCGCTCGCAATGCGTCCTTGACGCCCTTCGTCACGCGCGTGATCTCGTCGGGCGCGAGCTCCCCTGCCGGTCGAAGCGGATGCACGCGTGCAAGCCAGAGCGCTTCGTCGGCGTAGATGTTCCCCATGCCCGCAAGCGTGCGCTGGTCGAGCAACGCGGCCTTGATCGGCGCGCGACGATCCTGGAGGCGCTCGGCGAGACGTCGCGCCGTGAAGCCGCGGTCGAGCGGTTCGCTTCCGAGCCGAGCCGCCAGGTAATCGTCGAGCTCGCCCGGCTCGAGGAGCAGCCACGTTCCAAACCGCCGGACGTCGCGATACGCGACGTCCGATCCGTCGTCTAATCTGACAACGGCACGCCGGTACGGATCGTCGGCCAGCGCTCCGTTCCTCGCGTGCAGCAGACTTCCCGTCATCCGGAGGTGGATCAGGAGAGAGCGACCGGATTCAAACCGAACAACCAAATACTTCCCGCGCCGATCAACAGCCGCGACTGTCTCGCCTTCGAGCTCCGCAGCCACGGAGCGTCGCTCGAATGGACGCGTCAGGCGTGGGTCATTGATCTCCACCTGCACGAAGCGACGGCCTGCGAGTACGGGAGCCAAGTGCGCCCGTACCGTCTCGACTTCGGGCAGCTCCGGCACAGGTCCAGCGTACCGACGGCTCTCTCAGCCGAGCGTCTCGAGCACGATCGGACGCCGCGGCGGCGCTTCGGTGTCGAACGTGTAGGCGGCGAGAACCCGGTCGACGGCTTCGTCGGCGGAACGATCGTCGCGCGCGTGCACTTCGGCGATCGCCTCTCCCGAGGCGACGGCGTCGCCGCGCTTCTTGAGACAGCGCACGCCGACCGCGTGGTCGATCACGTCGTCCTTCGTCTGCCGGCCGGCGCCGAGCCGTAGGGCCGCCGTGCCGATGGCGATCGCTCCGAGCGACTGAACGAAGCCGTCCTGCGGGGCCGTCACGTGCCGGACCACGCCCGCGGTGGGTAACGCGTCCTCGGCGGGATTGCCGCCCTGCGCAGCGATCCAGCGCTCGTACATCTGGAGGGCGGAGCCGTCCCGGATTGCCGTTCTCGCGCGTGCGCGAGCTTCGCGCTCGTCGACGCCGAGGTCCGACAGGGTGAGCAGGTGAGCCGCCGCGTCGGCGACGAGCTCGTTGAAGTCATCCGGTCCCTCGCCCCGCAATGTGGCGATCGTCTCGCGGATTTCGAGCGCGTTCCCGACCGCGGACCCGAGGGGCTGGTCCATGTCCGTGAGGACGCAGACGACTCGCCGGCCGGCGCGCTCGCCGAGCTCGAGCATCACCTCGGCCAGTGCGCGCGCGTCGTCGAGCGTTTTCATGAAGGCGCCGTCGCCGACCTTGACGTCGAGCACGATCGCATCGGCACCGGCTGCGATCTTCTTCGACATGATGCTGGACGCGATCAGCGAAACGTTGTCGACGGTCGCAGTCACGTCGCGAAGCCCGTAGAGCAGCTTGTCTGCGGGGACGAGGTTCGCGGTCTGGCCGATGATCGCGAGACCGACGTCGCGCACCTGGGCGACGAACTCGTCCGGACTGAGCTCGACGCGGAAGCCCGGAATCGACTCGAGCTTGTCGAGGGTCCCGCCGGTGTGGCCGAGCCCGCGGCCGCTCATCTTCCCGAACGGGACTCCGCAAGCCGCGACGATCGGCCCCACCGCCAGCGACGTCTTGTCCCCCACCCCGCCGGTCGAATGCTTGTCGACCACCGGCCGGCCGATCGCGGCGTGAAGGTCGATGCGCTCTCCGCTCGCGATCATCGCTTCCGTCAGTGCGAATGTCTCGGCCGGCGACAGCCCACGGAAGTAGACGGCCATGCAAAAGGCGGCGATCTGGTAGTCCGGGACTTCGCCGCGCACGTACCCGAGCACGAGCTCTCGCAACTCGCCCGGATCGAGCTGCTCTCCGTCCCGCTTGCGCTGGATCAGCTCCGCCGCGCGGATCACGCCGCCGGTCGCACTCAGCGGTGGTCGACGATCGGCTGACCTGGAATGCTTCGCGACGGCGCTTTGCCGCCGAGCCACGCGTTCACCGTGGCGCCGACGTCGGCAAACTCACCTTGGTGGATGCGGCCCGCCGCGTTGTGTCCCTCGACGTATGCGAGCAGCAACGCGTGCTCGCGCGAGTGATCCGTGGAAGGTCGGGCAGCCGCCGGTCGAAGTCCTGCAGGCAACGATGGAAGTTCACCGGATCGTTGCGATGGCCCCACAACATGTCAGTCTCGACGAGGTTGGTGAAGATCAGTGCGTCGCCGAGCTCTCGGAGCAGCTGCTCCGTCTGGTTGATCCCGTCGACGTTCGACTTCGTCGGATGCGAATGGTCGATGTCCTGGCCCGCGAAGATGTCCGAGATCTTCCCGACGCCGTGAACCTCGCGCCCCGCCTCGCGGACGAGCGTCAGATAGTTCGGCCGTCGCGGTTCGAGCGAGAAGTCGTGCCTGTTGGCCGTCCGCTCGTAGTTGCCGGGCTCGCCGATGAACGGTCGCGCGATCACGCGGCCGACCGCGTGTTTGCCGGTCAGGATCTCACGCGCAATTCGGGATCCGTCGAAGAGCTCAGCGAGCGGAATCGTCTCCTCGTGCGCCGCGAGCTGAAAGACGGAATCAGCCGACGTGTAGACGATCCACTTCCCGGTTCGCTGATGCTCCTCGCCGAGCTCCTGGATGATCTCCGTCCCCGACGCCGGCTTGTTCCCGAGCACGCCACGCCCGGTCCGGTGCATGAACGGGTCGATCACGTCGTGGGGAAATCCGTGCGCGTAGGTTGGCATCGGCTGCGGCGTGACGACGCCCATCAGCTCCCAATGACCGGTCGTCGTGTCCTTCCCCTTCGACCGCTCGATGAGCCGACCGGCCACGGCCGGGGCACCTGCCTGGGGCGGACATCCCTCCAAAGGCTCGACGTTGCCGAGGCCGAGTGCCTCGAGACTGGGAAGGTCGAGGCCGCCGACTGCACGCGCGACGTTCCCGAGCGTGTCGGAGCCTTCGTCGCCGTAGTCCCCGGCGTCGGGAAGCTCACCCGCGCCGACGGCGTCGAGCACGATGACGCATGCGCGCGGCATGCGGCTATTCTAGGTCGGTCATGAAAGACGTCCTCGGCCTGCTCGGCATGGTGGTGTTCATCGTCGCGATCGTCGCGCTTGCGGCGGCGGTGACGTGGCTCGTCGTGCGACTCTCGCCTGCGCCAGACAAGCGCTAGACCGCCGACAGCGGCAGAACGTCGTCGAGCGGGGCGTAGTCGAGGCCGTGCGCTTCTGCAACCGCCTCGTACGTGATCTTCCCGTCCAGCACGTTGACACCGCGCGCAAGCGCCTGATCGCGTGCGACGGCTTCTAGAAGGCCATGGTCCGCGATCGCCTCGACGTAGGGGAGGGTCGCGTTCGTCAGCGCTTTCGTCGACGTGATCGGGACGGCGCCGGGCATGTTGGCGACGCAGTAGTGCGTGACGCCGTCGACCGTGTAGACGGGGTCGCTGTGCGTCGTCGGGCGCGACGTCTCGGCGGACCCACCCTGATCGATCGCGACGTCCGCAAGGACGGAACCATCCTTCATGGTGCTGATCATTTGACGCGTCACGAGCTTGGGAGCGAGCGCGCCGGGAGTGAGCACCGCGCCGATGACGACGTCCGCATCCTTCACGGACTCCTCGATCTGCAGGCTCGACGACATGACGAGGCTGACGCGGCCGGACAGGATCTCCTCGAGGTGTCGCATCCGGTCGATCGACCGATCGAGGATCGTGACGCTCGCCCCGAGCCCGAGCGCGATGACGGCAGCGTTGTAACCGACGATGCCGCCGCCGATGATCAGCACACGTCCCGGCGCGACGCCTGGGACGCCGCCGAGTAGAAGCCCGCGACCGCCGAGCGGCTTCTCGAGAAAGTAGGCACCGGCTTGAGCCGCGAGCCGCCCGGCGATCTCGCTCATCGGCGCGAGCAGCGGCAGCGCGCCGGAGTCGGTCTCGACCGTCTCGTACGCGACCGCAGCGATTCCGCTGTCGATGAGCGCGCGCGTCAGCGGCTCGTCTGCGGCGATGTGCAGGTACGTGAACAGAATCAGGCCTTCGCGCAGCCGGCCGTACTCGGGCCCGATCGGCTCTTTGACCTTGAGCAGGAGCTCCGACTCGGCCCACGCCTCCTCGACCGACACGATCTGCGCGCCCGCCGCCTCGTACGCTTCGTCGGGAAACGCGCTTCCGACGCCTGCGCCGGTTTCGATCATGACGTCGTGCCTGCGTTGGACGAGCTCCCGCGCGCCGGCAGGCGTCAGCGCGACGCGGTACTCGTCGGATTTGATCTCTTTGACGACGCCGATGCGCACAGCGCGCCAACCCTACCGTTCGGACAAGGCAATGCGTTTCGACCTGGATTCGGCACAGACACGTACAACCTGAGCGGGTATCGTCGACCGCAGAGCGGGAGGCGGGACCGGACCCCACCCGGGTGGGGGGTGCGCGTCGGACACGGCCGGAATGGTCACCGCTGGGTTCGCGCCTGCAGGTACAGGAGCAGGCCCGCGATCGTCTTTGCGTCCTCGAGCTCGCCGAGCCGCGCTTCGATTTCGTCCACCGGCCAGCGGACGACCTCGAACTCCTCGTCCTCCTCCGGCGCCGCGACGCCGCGCTCGACGTCCTCCGCCACGAACACATGCATCCGTTCGCGGCAGAAGCCCGGGGTCGTGTAGAAGGCTGCGAGCTCGCGCCAGCGGCCGCCGTGCAGCCCCACCTCCTCGGCCAGCTCCCGCTGCGCGCTCTCGAGCGGCTCCTCGCCCGGCTCGAGCGTTCCGGCCGGCAGCTCGAGCAGCTCCTTCCGCGCGGGCTCGCGGAACTGCCGCACGAGCGTCACGCATCCCTCCCGGTCGACCGCGACGATCCCCGTCGCGCCCGGATGCTCGACGATCTCACGCTCGCGACCGTCCCAACTCTCCACGACGACGTCGAAGAGCGTTCCGTCGTACGCCACGCGCGAATCGTCCGGCCCTTTCACGCAGCAAGCCTCTCCACGAGCCGGCGCTCGTCAGTTCCGAACCACGGCGGCTCGCCTGCGCGCGAATTCGCCCGCGCGTGATCGGGATCCCGCGTCGCCGGGATGACCACGTCGACACGCCGATCCGACAGCGCCCACTTGAGGAGCGCCTCCGCCCACGACTCGACGCCGAGCTCAGCCAGCGCAGCGGGTGGCGGCGGCCGCCGGACGAGCGCTCCCTCTCCGAGCGGACGCATGACGATCACCTTGATCCCGAGCCCGGCGGCGAGCGGCAAGAGTTCGCGCTCGCACTCTCGCTCGTGCGGATTCAGCGGCACCTGCACGACCCCGAAGCGCCCGGTCCGCAATGCGGAAGCGAGCTCGTCGAATGCACGCGGCGAGTAGTGCGTGACGCCGAGCTCCGAGATGCGACCTGCCTCCCGCTCGCGCTCGAGCCACGGGAGATGGTCGCGCCACGCGGCGAGGTTGTGGACCTGCTCGAGGTCGACACGACCGAACCACCCGAGCTGGCGCCGGAACTGCTCGCGTCCTGTGTCGGTGGAGGGAGACCAGATCTTCGTGGCGACGCGAACGCCGTCGCGGCGATCGCGCAACGCGGTGCTCAGCGACGCCTCCGCGCCGCCGTACATCGGCGAGGAGTCGAACAGGCGGCAACCCACGTCGACAGCCGCGCCGACA
>VAYM01000100.1 GCA_005884945.1 Actinomycetota bacterium
TCGATCGCCGAAACGGCCACGAGCACTGCGCAGAAGAAGGCAGCGACCGCGGCCTTCGCGGTCAAGCCGAACGCGAGCGCGCAGCCCGCGACGAGAACCGCGGTCAAGAGCTCGATCGCCGGATAGAGCCAGGGAATCCGCGCTGAGCAATCGCGACACCGGCCGCGCAGCGCGAGCCATGAGACGAGCGGCACGTTGTCGTACCAGCGGATCTCGTGACTGCAGGACATACACGCCGACGGCGGACGCACGATGGAGCGCCGCAACGGCACGCGCGCGGCGACGACGTTCAGGAAGCTCCCGAGCGCGAGCCCGGGTGCGAAAGCGATGGCGGCGAGAGCGAAGTCCACGCGGGGACTATCGGCAGCCGGTGTCCCTGACCTGAGGGATCAGCCGCTCGTGTAGGCGGGCGCGTCGGGCACCCCGGCCGTGTTCGGGTTGCCGGGCGCGCCGACCGGAAGATCCGTGATCCCGGGAAGCGGGCGCATGTTCACGCCCTGGCCGACGCTGAGCGTGCCGGAGATGAACGGCCCGTCGGTCAGGCACTGCTGCCCGAGCACCGCTGCGCCCACGGCGTAGACGGCGCCCTGGAAGTAGCAGCTGCTGCCGCCGCCGATGTTGAAGCCGGTCGTGCCGTGCAGCACGAACATCAGCATCGAGGTGTTCGGCGACCACTGGCTGTAGTCGCAGTTCGCGTCGATCGGAAGCTTTCCGTCGGTCGTCGCGGGCTTGTCGGTCGCCGTGTTCCAGCCGCAGAGGTGAACGTTGTTGGAGGACAAGCCACCGGACGCGTAGACCACCGCCATTCCGCCCTGGCCGTCGGAGTTGCCCGACGTGTGGACGCCCGAGCTGGTGACGCCCTGGTACGCCGCGCTCTGCGAGAGCAGGACGCTGCCGTCGATGTAGACGGTCCCGCGAACCTTGAGCAGCTTGTTCGTGTTGTCCCAGTCCAGCTCGCCGATCACGTTGCCCGAGCCGTCCTTCACCTGACACGAGTAGCTGCCGCTCGAGGGCGTCAGGTCGAACGTGCCGAGACTGCCGTTGTTCCCCGTGCCGTCGAGCGCCGTCGTGTTGTTGTCGAAGGAAGAGGCCGTGAGCGTCGTCCCGCCGTTTGCCGACGCCGAGCACGCGGACTGCACCCTGCCGATGTAGGCGGAGGTGTAGTACCCCTGGAAGTCGGTATCCGTCAGGTTCGGCGAGGTGATCGCCGGCGCGGTCTGGCTGTATCCCCCGGACTTGACGTAGAAGTAATCGCTTGGGGGAGTGCACGTGTGGGCCGTGCCGCCGACCGACGTGGCACAGCCGCTACCGATCTTCGCGCTCGTGATCTGCCCGTTGTTCGTCAGCGAGGTATCGCCGATGCCCTTCTGCGATCCCGACAGATAGACGATCTTCCCGAGCACCTCGAGGTTGATCGGATCGCTCGTGTTCGTCTCAGCGATGTACGCCGAGTTCTTGAAGCACAGGTTGCCGGCGACGTAGAGCGACACGGAGAAGTTCGTGGACTGGTCGAGCTGGACGTTGCAGATGTTCGACGTCGTGTCCTTCACGAACACGTAGTTCCACGCGGTCACGTAGTTGTGCTGCGAGGGAGTCGCGCGGATGTGAACGGTGGACGTGATCGTCCTCGTCGTCTGCTGGCCGCCGTACGGGTTGCGTACCTGGCCGATCGAGGTGATCGACCAGTTCGCCGTGTTCGAGTCGAACGTCCCTGTGACGGTTGCCGTCCCGCCGTCGAGGGTGTAGACGAATGGGCTGCACGTGTTCCCGAGCGTCTGCGCGCCGGCGGGGTTCGCGGGTGGGTTCGCGCAATCGGCCGGCTGGTTCGGCGGCTGTGGGTGCAGAACGTGCGGGTCGTACGCGTTCGAGGTGCTCAGGATCGACGTCGCGTAGTTCATGCCCGCTTCGGCGAGGCTGTATGCGGACACCCGGTTCTTCGACTGCACTGCCGTCCGTTCGTTCGCCGTCGTCGCCTCGATGACGGTCACGACGGTCATGCTGAGGACGACCGTGACTCCGAGCGCGAGCACGAGCGCGAAGCCACGCTCGCTCGCGAGGTGCTGAAGCCGTTGCCGGATCACGTTCGCACGCTGTTCCTGAGATAGATCGTGTCCTGAAGGCGGTACGTGCCTGTCCCGGTGCGGTTGACGCTCACGGGCAGGCTCACGCTGACAGACGCCAGCGTTCCCGACGCGTGCGAGAAGCCGACGAACGGCGTCGACGTCGTCAGATAGCTCGCGACCTTGATCGCGGGGCTCGACGAGCTGCACGTCGACGAGCTCGACTGGCGGTAGAGCACCCAGCGGCTCGTCACCCCGCTCTGGGCGGCGGTGCACCAGGTCACGTTTCCGCCGCCGCACTTCGTGATCACGAGCGTCACGGTGCTCTGCTGGCTCGTCCACGGGTTCGGCGTGTTCGGACTCACGTCGTCGGCGCAGTGGATGTCACGACGGAGCTTGTCGAGTGCGAGCCGCGTGTCCAGCTGCGCTTGGAACCGGTTGCCCATGTCGACGTCCGCCTTCGACGCGGATGTGAACACCTGCGTGAGCCCCGCCAGGACGATGCTCATGATCGCCATCACGGTCACCATCTCGACGAGCGAATAGCCCTTCTCTCCCCATACGTCGAAGCTCAACGCGCCCTCGCTTCCACCTCCGCGAGCGCATGGCGGGCGGCAAGCTCGCTCTTGGATCCGATACCCCAGAGACGCATGGCCTTCGCGTCGGCGTCGATCAGTAGGCGGAGCGCCTCCGCGCCGTGCCACCAGCCGAACCGTGCGCCGGTGACGATCCATGCGTTCTGGTACAGGAAGTGATGCACGGTCGCGTTCGTCGGCTTCGGGTGCGAGGACAGCCAGAGGCTGAGCAACTGCGCGCGTGCGGGCAACGCCATCTCGTCCAGCGGCTCTTTCCGCGCGCCGGCGACGAGGAACGCGGGCGGACGCTTCGCGGTGGTCGACGCGGGCTTTGCAGTCGGCTTCTTCGGGGCCGTCGCCTTCGTGGCGGCCGGCTTCTCGGCGCCCTTCGTCACGGTCGGGATGTGGACTACGGGCTTCGTCGCGGCGAACGGCGTCGACGCGGGGACGACCGCGGTGCCGATGTACGGGGAAACGTCCTCGGGCTCACCCGTCTCGGGGTAGCTCGTGCGCTCGAGCGTCACGGTGATCGTCGGCGCGCCGGTGTCCTTCAGCTTCGTTCCGGCCACGGGGCTCTGGGAGACGACGCGGTTGGCCGCATAGCCGTGGACCGATCCGGCCACGCGCCACGCGAATCCGGCGTCCTCGAGCGAGCCCTTGGCGAAGACGAACGCCTGGCCGGCGAGGTCGGGAACGACGACCGTGGGCGGGCTGACGGGCGCCGTCGCCTTCGGAGCGGCGTCGGCCGAGATGCGCTGGGCAGCGCCGTACGTCAGCGTCGCTCCTGCGAAGAGGAACACAGCGCCTAGGACCACAAGGCGTGGCAGATGAGCGGCCGCACGCAGAGCCATATCCCGGCAATCGGCAGGAACCGCCTGCGACTCAACCCCGAACGGGGGTGCGAGTCCCGG
>VAYM01000101.1 GCA_005884945.1 Actinomycetota bacterium
CGCGGCGCGCGAGCGAACCGGGCAGCCCGTCACCGTCCGGTTCCTCTTCCTCCGATCGCCCGTCTCCCTGCACGGTGACGAGCAGGTCAATGCGATCGAGCTCGTGCGCAACAGGCTCGAGGAACAGGACGGCCGCATCGTTGCGGTGCCGACCGACGAGCACGAGCTGCTCGGGTGCGGGCTCGTCTTTCGCAGCGTCGGCTATCACGGCGTCGCGCTCCCGGAGCTGCCGTTCGACGAGCGGCGCGGGACGATCCGCAACGAGCAGGGACGCGTGATCGGCGACGAGGGCACGCACGTCGTCGGCGTCTACTGCGCGGGGTGGATCAAACGCGGCCCCACCGGGATCATCGGCACGAACAAGAAGGACGCAGCCGAGACGGTCGAGCGGCTGCTCGCGGACGTCCGCGAAGGGACGCTCACCCACAAGGCCCCGGCGACGGCCGAGGCGGTCGAGGCGCTGCTCGTCGAGCGGGGAGTCCGCGTCGTCTTGTACCCGGGCTGGGGCGCAATCGACGAGCTCGAGCGCGTCGCCGGCGAGAAGCTCGGCCGTCCGCGCGTGAAGCTGCGAACCTGGGACGAGCTCCTCGACGCCGCGGAGCGCGTCGCGGAGACGACCGCCTGAGCCCCGAGCTCCCTCCCTCCATCGGGGGAGGCGCGGCCCTTTGGGCTCGACCACGCTGCGGCACATGGGGTTGGTCCTCGTCGAATGTCTTCGCTGCGGTACGACCAGGCACGCGGCCGACACGCCCATGAGACATGCACATCCAGAGTGTCCGCGCTGCGGCTATCTCGGTTGGGCGCCGGCCGAATCGCTGAGCGAGAGCGAGCGGGAGGCGTTGCGCACCCGTCCGCCCGAGCGGCGGCGACTCAGGCTCGCGTAGCGAGCGCCTGAAGCAGCAGCTCCGGCTCGAGTGCGTAGGCCGTGTGGCCGGCGCGCCCGGCCATAGTCTCCGCCGCGAGGAGGGCGTTGAGGATCGACTCCTCGGTCGCGTCGACGACGGCTTCGAAGAGCACGTCGAGCTGCTCGTTCGGGAGCATCGAGAGCTCGAACGCAGCCTCGGTGCCGCCGAGCCCGCGATTGCCGCTCGCGAACGCGAAGAAGATGTCGCCGCTCGAGTTCTCACCGAGCCCGCCCATGCGCGCGACGCCGAGCCCTGCCCGCTGCGCGAGCCGGTCGCACTGATGCGGGAGTAGCGGAGCGTCGGTAGCGACGATCCCGATGATCGAACCGGCGCCTGCCTGACTTTGCAACAGACCGTTGCTTGGCAATGGAATGCGGTCACCGATGCGTTCGCCGACCGGAACGCCGCTCACTCGAAAGCGCGGCCGCCGCCCGTGGTTTGCCTGCACGAGGAGCCCGACGACGTAATCGCCGGCCCGGCGCGAAGCCGTGCCGATTCCGCCTTTGAACCCGTGGCAGATCATGCCGGTTCCGCCGCCGACGTTTCCCTCTGCGACGGGCCCGGACGCAGCGCTCGAGAGCGCACTCTTCGCGTGTGCTGCGGTCACGTGTTGTCCCTTCGCGTCGTTGAGGAAGCCGTCGTACGTCTCGCCGACGACCGGCAGTGACCACGCGTCGTCGTCCGCGCTTTCGGCTGCGATCGCGTCGCGCACGACGCCGACGCTGAACGTGTTCGTGATCCCGATCGGCGACGTGAGGAATCCGGATTCGCGAACCCATTCGAGCCCCGTCAGCTCGCCGTTGCCGTTCAGCCGGTGACAACCGGCGAAGAGGGGGAGCTCCGGCGGCAGGACGACGGTGACGCCCGTCCGCACGTCTGTTCCTTGGACCACCGTCGTCTGCCCGACGAGCACGCCGTCGACGTCGGTGATCGCGTCGCGCGCGCCGGGTTCGAGACGGCCGATTCGGATGCCGAGGTCGTGAGCCCGCACGGCGCCTACGGCATCGCTCGCGATGCCGCCATCAGGAAATGACCGGTCGAGACACGCCGCCCAATCACGCAACCAGCTCTAAGTAAACTCGAATCGCGATGGCGCAGACCGAGCAGCGGCACGAGCTCTGGGGGGACGAGACGCGAAAAGCGGTTGCCAACTTCCCGGTCTCCGGCGAGCCGATTCCGCCGGCCGTCGCGCGCTGGCTCGGGCGGATCAAGGCCGCCGCGGCGCGCGTGAACGCGGAGCTCGGTCTCCTCGACGAGGACAAGTCGCAGCGGATCGCCGAGGCCGGCGACCGCATCGCGGCGGGCGAGCTCGACGACCAGTTCCCGATCGACGTGTTCCAGACGGGCTCGGGCACCTCGTCGAACATGA
>VAYM01000037.1 GCA_005884945.1 Actinomycetota bacterium
CTGCGTTTCGCAGACGACCAGCTCGAGCTCGCCCGCGAGTCACAGCTCGACGAGTCGCGCCGACGCCCTCGCGCGGGAGAATGCGGACGAGCCTAGGACGTTCGCGTCGGGGACTGCCCGCACGCGCCACTGCGGCGTGCTTCATGCTGCACGTCGACAGCCACCTCGAGCGCTTGGTCGTCGCCGAGCTCGGCGCTCTTCCACGCGCGCTCGAGCAGGTCGATCCCGAGATCGCGACGTAGCGCCTCCTCGATCACGTCGCTGTTCCGGCGTCCGCTGCGCGCTGCCTTGACTCGGACAGCGCGGAGGACCCGTTCATCGAGCGTGATGGTCGTTCGCGCCTTGCGCATATCCGCATCATCGCAAGCCGTACGCGCTTGCGACTTGGGGGCAGGGGCACGCCCGGCCCAAAAGGGTCAGACCGGAAGGTCTGACCCTTCGCTTTCGAACCGCTCGGGCAGCCGGCCGTCCCAGCGACGCAGCTCGCGCCGGAACTCCGCCGGCCAGGCCTTCGCCCGCTCCCGCGCTCGTTGCACCCACAACGCCACGTTCAGGATCAGGCACGCGAGCGACGCGGCTGCCAGCGGTGGGAGCCACTCCGGCATCCGGACGAGCCTAATCTCTTGTTGCCGTCGGCTGCGAGGCGTACCCTCACGCGATGCCGCTCGTCCACGCCTGCCGCGAGCCCGGCTGCGGGACCCTGACCATGGGGGAACGTTGCCTCGAGCACGAGCTCCTCGACCGAGGCCGTGGCCGCACGCGCCTGCGCACCGCGGCTGGGAGGTTCCGCGGGCCTGCGCTCGCACTTGCGCTCGCCGCGGCCGCCGCATTGATGGGCCGCGCCTCCGGTCGCCTGCTGCCCTAGTCGCGCGTTGGGTCGAACCCGGACCTACGTGGCGCGCGCATACGTGCCGCTGCTCTCACGATCTGAGGGTGCACGACCTCGTCTTCACGACCGGGCTCACGATCGGGTGCCTCGTGCTGGCGGTCTGGTTCGACCTTCGGCTCGGTGACGGTCGGCCCGACAGCTACCTGCGCCGGATCGTGCATGCCGCGGTCGCGTTCCTGCTCCTCGAGGCTTCGACCGGGGTCCTGTACGAGGCCAAGGCACACGGGGTGGGTGCGTTCGGCATCACAACGGGCTTGTTCGTCCTCTTTCTGCCGGCGCTCGTCTACTCGTTTCTCACCGGGCTCTGGCTCATGCGCACGCTCGCGGACGTCGTGCGCTTCGCGCGCCGCTAGAGCTCGCGGCGGTCGAGGACTCGCTGCAGCTTGCCGCCCTCCGAGCGCGGGACGCTGCCCCGCGCCGACAGCCTGACCCCGATCGAACAGCCGATGCTCTCGCGCAGGCGCGCCTCCGCGCGCGCACGCAACTCTTCGTCGCCTAGGAACTCCTCGCTCACCTCGACCTCGACGTCCGCCTCGTCGAGCGTGCCGCTGCGGCTGATCACGATGCGGTAGTTCGGCGTCAGCTCCGGCAGTTGCAGGAGCGCAGCCTCCACCTGCGTCGGATAGACGTTGACGCCGCGGATGATCAGCATGTCGTCCGCGCGACCCTTGATCCGATCCATGCGCGCGAGCGTCCGCCCGCACGCGCATGGGTCCGAACGGAGGCTCGTGATGTCGCCCGTCCAATAGCGGATCAGCGGCAGCGCCTCCTTCGTCAACGTCGTGAAGACGAGCACGCCTTCCTCGCCTTCCGAGAGCGGCTCGCCCGTGTTCGGGTCGACGATCTCCGGCAGGAAGTTGTCCTCGTTCACGTGCGCACCCGCGCGCTCCTCGACGCACTCGCACGAGACGCCGGGGCCGATCACCTCCGACAGGCCGAAGATGTTCGTGCTGCGAACGCCGAGACCCGCATCGATTTCTCTGCGCATCGCCTCGGTCCACGGCTCGGCGCCGAGAACGGCGTAGCGGAGGCTGATCTTCTCGGGCGCGACGTCCCGTTCGCGGAACGCCTGCGCGAGCGTCAGCGCGTAGCTCGGCGTGCACGCGATCACGTCGGGCCGGAAGTCCGTGATCAGCATCAGCTGACGCTCGGTCAGCCCGCCGGAGACGGGGACGACCGCCATCCCCATCCGCTCGCCGCCGTAGTGCAGGCCGAGTCCGCCCGTGAAGAGGCCGTAGCCGTAGGCGTTGTGCAACGTCATCCCCCGCTCCCCGCCCGCCATCGCGAGCGACCGTGCGTTGACGCGCGCGAAGAGGTCTATGTCCGCTGCCGTGTAACCGACCGCGGTGAGCTTGCCGGTCGTTCCCGAAGACGCGTGGATGCGGACGACCTCCTCGCGCGGCACCGCGAACATGCCGAACGGATACGTGTCGCGCAGGTCGTCTTTCCGCGTGAACGGGAGACGCCGGAGATCGTCTAGCGAGGCGATGTCGGCCGGGTCGACGTTCGCCAGGCGGTCGCGGTAGAGCGGGACTCGCGTCTTGACGTACTCGATCAGGGATTGGAGCCGGTCGAGCTGGAGTGCGCGGAGTTGCTCGCGCGGACGCGTTTCGGCCTCGGGCTCGTAGATCACTTGGGAAGTCTGGCACCCGCAAAAGGGTCAGACCGGAAGGTCTGACCCTTGGTCCCGGCGAACTCGTGCGCCATGTGGAGACAGGAGCCGGACGGCCGCGTTTCGCACCGCGCGGAGATCGTGCTGCTCGTCCTCGCGCTGCTCGTCATCCCCGTCGTCCTCATCCAGGAGTCGCACGCCTCGCACGGCTGGCGCGAGGCCGCGACGATCGCCAACTGGGCGATCTGGATCGGCTTCATCGTCGAGTTCCTCTTCGTCCTCGCCGTCGCGCAGCGCAAGCGGGCTGCTCTACGCGCCCACTGGCTCGAGCTGCTCATCGTCGTCGTCACGCCGCCGTTCATTCCGCGCGTGCTCTCGTCTCTGCGCGCAGCTCGGCTCCTGCGGTTGCTCCAAGTCGCGCGGCTCGGACTCCTCGGCGAGCAGGCGCTCGTCATCGAGCGCACGCTCACCTCGCGGCGCGGCTTCCGCTTCATTGCGATCGTCACGGTTCTGCTCGTCGTGATCGCCGGCGCCGCCGTGTCGCTGGTCGACTCGAGGGACTTCCCGAACATCGGCACCGGCGTCTGGTGGGCGATCGTGACCGTGACGACCGTCGGCTACGGCGACTTCGTTCCCCACTCCGTTCCCGGACGGATCGTCGCGACGCTCGTCATGATCGTCGGGATCGGGTTCATCTCCGTCCTCACCGCGACGATCGCCTCGACGTTCGTTGCGTCCGACCGCGCCGACTCGGACTCGTCGTCGGCCGACATCCTCGCGATGCTGACCCGGATCGAGGAGCGGCTCGAGCGCCTCGAGGCCGGCGGCAGACCTTCCACATAGACTCGCGCGCGTGGACGCGACGGCCTCCCGCGACGCGCTCGTTGAGCGGCTCTTCCAGGCCGCGATTGCGACCTTCGACCTCTACGGCGTGTACCTCGGCGACCGGCTCGGGCTCTACCGCGCGCTCGCCGACCGCGGACCGTCGACGTCCGCTGAGCTCGCCGACGCCGCCGGGATCAACGAGCGCTACGCGCGCGAGTGGCTCGAGCAGCAGGCGGCGACCGGAATCCTCGAGGTCGAGGACACCGACGCGGCGCCCGAGCAGCGCCGCTTCGTGCTCCCGCCCGGTCACGACGAGGTGCTGCTCGACGAAACGAGCTTGAGCTTCGCGGCATCGCTTGCGCAATCCGCCGTCGTCTACGCGCCGGCGGACGAGCTGGTCGACGCATTCCGGAGCGGCGAGGGCCTCACGTCCGAGCGCTTCGGCCCGGACGCGCACCTGGTGCAGGCGCGCTCGACGCGGCCGCTGTTCGAGCACCTCCTCGGCGGCGAGTGGCTGCCGGCGATTCTCGACGTGCACGATCGGCTCGCCGCCGATCCGCCGGCCCGCGTCGCCGACGTCGCGTGCGGCTGCGGCTGGTCGAGCATCGCGATCGCGCGCGCGTATCCGAAGGTGTCGGTCGACGGGATCGACCTCGACGCGGCGTCGATCGACGAGGCGCCGAAGAACGTCGCGGGAACGGACGTCGAAGAGCGCGTGCAGTTCCACTGCCGCAACGCCGCAGACGCGGAGTTCGCGGAGTCGTTCGACCTCGTGACGATCTTCGAGGCGCTGCACGACATGTCGCGGCCGGTCGACGTTCTGCGGACGATCCGCGGGATGCTCGCCGACGGCGGCTCGGTATTGATCGCCGACGAGCGAACGGAGGATTCCTTCCGCGCGCCGACCACCGATCTCGAACGCCTCTACTACGGGTTCAGCATCCTCACGTGTCTCCCGAGCGGGATGGTCGGGCCGGACGCGGCAGGAACGGGCACGGTCATGCGCGCCGACACGCTGCGGCGCTACGCGACAGAGGCCGGCTTCTCACGCGTCGACGTGCTTCCGATCGAGCACGACTTCTGGCGCTTCTATCTGCTGGACACAGGCTGACGCTCGCGAGGAGCTCGTACATCAGATCAGATATGCCGAGCCATGACGGCAGGGCAACTCCTACGCTCCGCGCGCGGACGCCACGGGCTGACACAGGCTCAACTCGCGGCGCGCGCCCGCACCTCGCAGGCGGCGATCTCCCGGATCGAGCGCGGCCTCGTCTCACCCTCGATCGACATGCTCGCCAGGCTCCTTGACCTGATGGGCGAGCGGTTCAGCATGGCGTCCCGCGAGGAGGATTACGGATTCGATCGCACCCTGTACGACACGACGCTCGCGATGACGCCAGACGAGCGTCTCGACCACGGAGTGGCCTTCGCGAACTTCGTGCGACGAAACCTCGGCGCGGCAAGCGCCCGTTGAGTTCAGGCCGAAGGCGATTCTCGAGACGCTTCGCAAACGGCGCGTCGACTTCGTCGTCATCGGAGGATGAGCGGCGGTCGCACAGGGCTCCGTCTTGCCCAGTTTCGATCTCGACATTGCCTACGCGCGGTCGACGGAGATCGACGGCGAGCCGGTCCTCGTCGCTTCACTCGATCATCTGATCGCGATGAAAGAGGCGTCGGGGTGGCAGAAGGACCAGTACCAGGCGAAGGAGTACGGAACGCTCGCTGACGAGATTCGTCGCCGCGGGAACTAGCCCCGACGGGGCGGCTATCGCGCGAGTCCGCGCACAGCGGCGATCAGCTCCTGGTGCCGGCGCTCGTCGTCGCTGGGCGCTTCCTCCTCGGCGTCGCGAGCGCGCCGCCGCGCGAGCGCCAGCTGAACGGGCTTCACGATGAAGAAGAACACCGCCGCAGCGATCGTGACGAACTGGATCACGTCCGTGATGAATGCGCCGTACCGGAAGACGGATTTGTGAATCGTGAACGTCAGGTCGTCGAAGTTCGGCTTGCCGACGATCGCCGCGATGATCGGCATCACGATGTTCGCGACGAGCGAGTTGACGACGGCCGCGAACGCGAGACCCATGACGAACGCGACCGCCAGCTCGATGAGGTTGCCCCTCATCAGGAAATCCTTGAACTCCTTCAGCACTGAAGCCATGCCTTCCTCCCAGGTCGGTCCGGGGATCCTCTCGCAAATGCAGGGCTTGCACGTCCGCTGAGATGCCGACAATCTGAGGCATGGCCATTCGAGCCATGCTCGTCGCCGTCGTGGCCGCCGGTCTCTTCGTCGGGCCCGCCGTCGGCAGGACGGCCGCGACCTGCGCCGTCCACGGCGTCCTCCCCGACCGGGCCTGTACGCCCGGCGCCACTTTCCCGCACGTCACCGCGCGCCAAGTCTGCGTGCGTGGCTACGCCGGTCGCGTCCGCAACGTGCCCGAGAGCGAGAAGCGAGCCGTCTACGCGCGCTACGGCATCGCGACACACAGCCCCGGCCAGTACGAGGTCGACCACCTCGTGAGCCTCGAGCTCGGCGGATCCAACGTGATCGCGAACCTGTGGCCCGAGGCCGCCGAGCCGCGCCCGGGCTTCCACGAGAAGGACCGGGTCGAGAACTACCTCCACGCCCGTGTGTGCGACGGCCAGATGACCCTTCGCCGCGCGCAGCGCCTGATCGCGACGGACTGGCTCAAGGTCTGGGCCGTGCTTTCCCACTAGCGGCTACGTTTCGGCTGACCAAGTCGTGCGGTAAAGGAAGGTGCGCGAGAAGGGGAGGTACGGATGTTCGGACGGACGACGAAGACCCAGGCGCTGAAGGAGAACGCGACGAACGCGACGGAAATCGCAGCCGCGAGCGTCAAGGACCGCAAGTTCCGAAAGCAGGTGGCATCGGCGGTCGCACACGCAACCGTCGCCCGCCGTCGCGCGAAGCGGCAGTTCGGGTGGGCAACGGCGATCGGCCGGCTCAACGCGGACCCGGTGCTGCGGCGCGAGGTGCGCGCGATGGTGGCGAGCGTCGAGAAGGCGCTCGGGCGCGTCGAGAAGAAGCGCAGTCACAAGGTGCGGAACTCGCTCCTCGTCGTCGCCGGAGTCGGCGGCGCCGCGGCGGCGGTCGCTCAGGCGCGCAAGTAGTCCGGGAACGAAGGCGGGCCCTTGCGGGCCCGCCTTCCTTGTTAGGCGCGTGCGTAGATCAGCCGTTCCAGCGCGGCGGCCAATTGCGCTCGCCGTCGCCTCTGCTTGCGCGCACGCGCCTGGCGAATGTTGCGTTCGGCCTGAGCTTCCGCTCGGCGCTGATCGATGCGCCTACGGGCCTCGTGGCATTGCTGCTCGTAGTACATGATGTCTCCCTTTCGGGACCCTGATGAGTGACCAGTCGACCGACAGGTCAGTCACTTCGGCTCCTTTCTGTTGATTTCGCGGAACGCGACGACACGCGCGCGCCCGCACGTCCGGTACTGCGTGTGTGGCCTCGCGGCCTACGCGTTCGGCATGCCTGCGCGCGTACCGAGAGGCCCGATGACGAGCGGTTCGGAAACTTCGAACACGCGGGACCTCCTTTCCAACGTCGCAGAGCGAGAGCAACGAGTGTGCCTGCGTTTCACGCATGCGTCAAGGAAAACGAGGATCGGATTTCGCATCGCTTGAATCCCGACTCGAGAACGCGCATGCTTGGCGTCGATGCCGCCGTCTGCACGTTCGATCGTCTTCTTGAGCGACTTCGGACTGTCGAACGAGTGGGTGGGAATCTGCCACGTCGTGATGAATCGGATCTCGCCGGAGAGCCCGATCGTCGACCTCTCCCACCTCGTGCGCCCACTCGACATCCTCTTCGGAGCGGTCCTGCTCAAGGACTCGCTGCGGTACATCGCCGAAGACGCGGTCGTGCTCGCCGTGGTCGATCCGCACGTCGGCGAGGACCGCGACCTCGCTCTCGAAACCCAGGACGGCCGGCTCTTCGTCGGCCCGGACAACGGTCTCTTCGCACCGGCCTGGGAGACAGTCGGCGGCGTCCGCCGCGCGGTCGAGATCACGTCGGCGGAGGTCGTGCAGCAGCCGGTCGCAGAGTCGTTCCACGCGCGCGACATCCTCTGTCCCGCGGCCGCGCAGCTCGCGCGCGGGATGACGATCGACCGGCTCGGCTCGGACGTCGACCCGGAGACGCTCGTCGGGCTGACCGTGCCGGAGCCGGAGATCGAGCCGGGCAAGATCCGCAGCGAGGTCGTCGACTTCAACCGGTTCGGGAACGTGAAGCTGAACGCGCGGGAAGAGCATCTCGCGGCCGCCGGGCTCGACCTTGCGAGGGAACTGGCCGTCGAAGCGGTCAAGGCGTCGACGCGTGCCCGCCGCGGGGCGACGTACGCGGACTTCGACCCCGGCGAATACGGGATCATCGTCGACCCGCGCGGCTGGGTGACGCTCGTGCGCGGCAATCCGGCGAGCGCGCTCGAGGGCCTCGGTCTCGCGGCCGGGGATCCCGTCTGGATCACCGCGGCGTCGCACTGAACCCTTAGATAATCGTGCGCATGGTCCTCGACGGCCAGGTCGCGCTCGTCACGGGTGGCGCGCGCGGGATCGGCAAGGCGATCGCGCTGCGGTTCGCGCATGAGGGAGCGGACGTCGGCGTCCTCGACATCGAGCGCGAGACGGCGGAGGAGACCGCGCAGGAGATTCGCGAGCTCGGACGCCGCGCCGTGGTTTCGACGACCGATATCAGCAATCCCGACGCGGTCAGCGCGGCCCTGACGCAGATCGTCGGTGAGCTCGGCAGGCTCGACATCCTCGTGAACAACGCCGGCATCGAAAAGCGCGCCCCGTTCCTCGAGATCACGCCGGAAGATTGGCAGCGCCAGGTCGATGTGAACCTCTCGGGCACCTTCTACTGCACACAAGCGGCCGCGCGCGAGATGTCGAAGCGCGATTACGGACGCATCGTCAATGTTTCTTCCGTAGCCGGCTTGATCGGACCGATCGATCTCGCTGCCTACGGCGCGGCGAAGGCCGGCATCGTCGGCTTGACCCGGGCTGCGGCGCTCGATCTCGCCGACTACGGCATCACCGTCAACGCAATCGCGCCCGGCCCGATCGAGACCGAGCTCATGCTCGGCGCCTGGACCGCAGAGGCGCTGAAGGAACGACCGCAGCACGGTGCGATCCCGCGCTTCGGTACCGTCGAGGAGATCGCACACACTGCCCTGTTCCTCGCGTCGCCGGAGTCCGGCTTCATCACGGGAGTGACGATCTCGGTCGACGGAGGCGCCGTCTCGTCGGGTGCGTACATGGTCGAGAAGTACCGGCGACGCAAGTCGGCAGACGCGTAGGCATGGCGACGGTCGTCTTCTTTCCCGAAGGTGCGTTCGGGCCGACGAACAACTGCGTCGGCATCGGCGACGTTCTTCGCCGTCGCGGGCACCGCGTCGTCTTCATCGTCGAGGAGTCCTTCGCC
Source organism: Actinomycetota bacterium (assembly GCA_005884945.1). GTDB lineage: Bacteria > Actinomycetota > Thermoleophilia > Gaiellales > Gaiellaceae > 3-1-20CM-4-69-9. Next base: position 8,767 of record VAYM01000037.1, read on the forward strand.
GGCACGCTCGAGGCGAAGGGATTCGAGGAGCGGCTCATGCGACTCGCGCCTCCGCCCGCCGAGCCCGAGGTGCCCGGTCAGTTCTGGAAGGACTTCATCCGCGATACCGCGCCCGTCTTTCGCCGGCCGACGATCGAGCAGCTCGCCGGTTTCATCCGGCCGACGTGGCAGGCGCTCTGCGACGGCGCTCGCTACGTCGAGCCGCGGTTGCGCGCGATCATCGACGACGTCGGCCCGGACGTGATCGTCGAGGACAACGTCGTCGGCTTTCCCGCGCTGCCGGCGTCCGGGCGGCCGTGGGTGCGGATCGTCTCGTGCAACCCGGCGGAGCTGAAGGATTCGGATGTTCCGCCGACGTTCTCCGGCTACAGCGCCGACGACCGCAGCGGCTGGGGGGAGTTCCGCGCCGAGTACGAGCGAACGCATCGCGATCTGTGGAACGACTTCGACGCGTTCATGCGCTCGAGCGGCGCGCCGCCGCTTCCCGACCTCGAGTTCATCCACGAGTCGCCGGCGCTGAATCTCTTCCTGTACCCGGAGGAGGCCGACTACTCGCGCGCACGGAGGCTCGGCCCGACGTGGCACCGCCTCGACTCGTGCGTGCGCGCGACGGAGGACGAGTGGCCCGAGCTGGCCGCGTTCGAGGGGGACGGCTTGCTCGTCTACCTCTCGCTCGGCAGTCTCGGCTCGGCCGACGTCGACCTGATGCGCCGCCTCGTCGCGACGCTCGCCGACAGCCCGCATCGCTTCGTCGTGTCGAAGGGACCGCAGCACGACCGGTACGAGCTCGCTGACAACATGCGCGGCGCCGAGTTCCTCCCGCAGACGACGATCCTCCGCCACGTCGACCTCGTGATCACGCACGGCGGCAACAACACGGTCACGGAGTGCTTCCACTTCGGGAAGCCGATGATCGTCCTGCCGCTGTTCTGGGATCAGTACGACAACGCGCAGCGCGTGGACGAGCTCGGCTTGGGCGTGCGGCTCGACACGTACGGTCACGAACCGGACGAGCTGCGCGGCGCGGTCGAACGGTTGCTCGCGGACGATTCGTTGCGCGCGCGCATGCGCCCGATCGCGGAGCGGCTGCGCGCCTCGCCCGGCACGGTTCGAGCGGCGGAGCTCATCGAAGACGTGACTTCGTGACGATCGCTCCAACGTTGCGGCCCCCGCACGTTTGCGGCTAACGTCGGCGTCGTTCGTCGGGGATAGGGGCCGACTTACTGCGGCAGCAGGACCCAGCAGCGCTGCGCGTTGCCGTGTCGCCATGCCGTACGGGTGCAGGCAACAACCAACACAAAGGGGTTCACTTCAATGAAGCACAGACTCACCGCAGTTCTCGTGGCGCTTGCCGCGATCGCGGTCGCGATGGTCGTCGCGATGCCCGCCGGTGCGGCCGGCAACGCCGGATCGACACAGGTGACGACGTTCGACCCGACCGGCGCGGTCTTCTCGTGCTCGAACGGCACGAGCTACACGGTTACGGGCGGCCTCGCGCGGGCGGTCTTCCACGACAGCGTCGACGCAGCCGGAGCCGAGCACATCACCGGCACAACCGCGCTGAACGGCGTCACACTGACCGACGGCGTGACCAGCACGGTGTACCGGATTGCCGGCGCCTCCTGGTTCGGCGGCAGCTTCAACGAGACGACCGGCAAGTTCGTCACGACTGACACGGCGCACTTCAACATCCTCGGCCCGAGCGGCGGTCCTGTCGCACGGGTCTCCGCGGTGGAGCACTTCTCGTCGGGAGGCGCGAACTTCTCGATGAGCTTCGGGCAGTGCCAGGAGCCGCAGAACTAGTTCGTTGGAAGGAAGGGTCAGACCCTCTGGGTCTGACCCTCTTTTATTGCGCCGCCGACAATCGCCGCGTCCTCGCCGACGCCGATCAGGAGCGACGACTTCCGCTTGCGTAGGAAGTGCGTGCCGACGAAGTACACACCCGGCGCTGCTGCGCTCTCGCACTCGTGGTGCATCGGGAAGCCGAGCTCGTCGAATGTGCCCGGGATCTCCACCCAGGACGCGTAGTCGGGGCGGAAGCCCGTCGTGAAGACGACCGCGCCGAAACCGCGTAAGTCAGCCTCCTCCGGCGCGCTCTCGTCGAACGGGTCCAGCTCGGGCATCTCGACTGCGATTCCACGCTCGGCCGCGAGCTTCCGAAAGCGGTCGATGACATCCGCATGCCGCTCGTCCGACCACGCGACCGTCTCGTGCAGGTCGGGCGCGAACCGCGCCCTGTGCCCCTCGGCGCCGACGAAGTGGCCGGCGAGGGTGATTCCGAGCTTCTGCAGCGTTCGGAAGTGGATGTCGTGGCCGCCGCCGTGTCCCGTCGCAAGGATGTTGGCGAGGAGGCGCGCCAGCCACCACATCAGGTCGCGATCGGCGAGGCGCCGCGGCGCCCAGTGCACGCGCCCGCAGGCGAGCACGACGTCTCGGCCGGCTTCGTGGAGCTCCTCGGCGATCTGACATCCGGACTGGCCGCTGCCGACGATCAGCACCGCGCCGGGAGGGAGCTCGTCCGGGTTGCGGTAGCCCTCGACGTCGATCCGCAGGATGTCGTCGGGGAGCGTCGCCGCAGCCGCGGGCCGATGCGGCCGCTGGTAGGCGCCCGTCGCAAGCACGACGCTCGACGCGTCGAGCGATCCCTCCGACGTCTCCAGCACGAAGCCGCCGCCCGCGCGCGGACGCACCGACGTCACCGCGACGCCCTCGCGCACAGGCGCGTCGAAGCTCCCGGCATACCGCCGGAGGAAAGCCACGATGTCGTCGCGTGGCATGAACCCGTCCGGATCGTCGCCGTCGTAGGTGCCGCCCGGAAGCCGCACGGTCCAGTTCGGAGTCACGAGACAGAAGCTGTCCCAGCGTCCGCGCCACGTTTCGCCGACGCGCCCGCGCTCGAGCACGACGTGGTCGACGCCCGCCTGCGTCAGCTCGTGGCTCGTCGCCAGGCCCGCCTGGCCCGCACCGACGACGACGACGTCGGAGTTCACTCCTCGCAGTCCACGTTCACGTAGCCGGACCGAAACGGGCGCGCCTCGCCCGACTCCGCGTCGAACGCGTGACGCCAGACGCAGCCCGTGTCGTTCGTCAGCAGGTGGATCGAGACGGACGTCTCGGCGGACGTCGTGCGCACGCGGTGGATGTCGTCGCGCGGCGGGATCAGGACGTAGAAGTCGCCGGGAGCGAGGGCGCGCCGCTCGACGAGCTCGAGCGCGCCGTCTCGCTGCGCGAAGATCTCCTCGTCCTGCGTCCCTCGGTAGAGACCGACCAGCCCCCACGCGAGGTGGTCGTGGATCGGCGTCTCGGAGCCCGGCGGGACGACGAGCGAGAAGAGCGAAAGCGATCCGTCCTCGGCGCGGTACAGCAGCCACTGCCCGATCCCGCCGCCCATCCCGCTCTCCGGCGCGTCCGCCTGATACGCCGCGGGCAACCACTCGCGATCCGCGAGCAGCTCCGCGAAGCGAGGCCGAAGCGCGTCACAGGCATCGGCCGGTGAAGCGGCGGTCGCGATCGTCGCGCGCACGTCGGCGACGAACGCGTGCGTCGCATTCGTGTCCAGGACGAACTCGTCGCTCATACGCGATACCGGCGCGCGAACTCGCGCATCGACGCTTCGTCCGGGAACTGCACGACCACTCCGTCGGCGCCGGCGCCGAGCATCGCCTCGGCGTTTTCGGGCGACGTCCGCGGGATCGTGCGCAGCTCCGGGTACTGCTGTTTGACGCGTCCGACGTGATCGGCGTCCGATCCCCGCGACGGATGCCACACGTCTCCGAGCTCGCGCGCGCGACGCAACGCACGCTCGGAGCTGCCGCCGACCCAGATCTCGGGCTGCTTCGACGGGATCGGCTCCGACGTCGCGTTCTCGAACGACCAGTGCTCGCCGTGGAAGCTCGTCTCCCCGTTCCACAGCGCACGCATCAGGCGGATTGCCTCGTCCGCGCGACGGCCGCGGCCCTCGAACTCGACGCCCATGAAGTCGTATTCGTCCTTGTGCCAGCCCATCCCCACGCCGAGCGCGAACCGGCCGTCCGAGAGCTCCTGCAGCGTCGTCGCCTGCTTCGCCAGGTGCATGGGACTGTGGAGCGGTACGAGCACGATCGAGGTTCCCAGGCCGACGCGCTCCGTCCAGCCGGCGATCCAACCCAGCGTGACGAGCGGGTCGTACACGCGGCCGTACGGGTCGACCGCTTCGGGCCCGACGATGATGTGCTCGGTCGTCCAGACCGAGTCGTAGCGGAGCTCCTCTGCAAGCTCCGCGCTGCGGCGGATCGCTGCGGGCGACGACTCCGCGCCGTAGTTCGGCAGGATGACGCCGAAGTGCACGACGCGAGGTTAACCGGAGCGCCCGTGGCGCGGCTCGCGACGATCGATCCGGACGGACGGCCGCACCTCGTCCCGATCGTGTTCGCGCTCGACGGCGACACGCTCTACTCGGCGGTCGACCGCAAGCCGAAGCGGTCGCGCACCCTGCGCAGGATCGAGAACGCGCGGGCACGGCCGGACGTCACGGTCATCGTCGACCACTACGAGGACGACTGGAGCCGGCTCTGGTGGATCCGTCTCCGCGGGCGCGCGCGAGTGCTCGACGACGGCGAGGAGCGCGAGCGGGCGCTGGGTTTGCTGGCGGAGAAGTACCCGCAGTACCGCTCCGAGCGGCCTGACGGGCCGGTGTTGGCCGTCGACATCGGCGAGGTGAGGACATGGAGCGCCTGATGCGCTAGGTTCGCGTGGGAGGCATCGACGAAGGAGGCACAGCATGTGGGTACGAGTCGCCACGTTCGAAGGCGTGGACAAGGAAAAGATCGACAGGCTCATCAAGGAGCGAATGTCAGCCGGCGAGATGACGCAGCCGGAAGGCCTGAGCAGCACCCTCGTCCTCGACGACACTGACGCGAGAAAGCGGAAGTTCTTCACGTTCTTCGACAGCCGCGAGGCGATCGAGGCAGCGGAGACCGGATTCGACAAGATGGGCGACACGATCTCGGAAGACATCCGCGGGAAGCGTACGAGCGTCCACTACTACGAGGTCGTCGTCTACGACGGTGACGTCGACAACGCGAAGGCTGCGCGCGTGACCGTCCTCGAAGGCTCACCGGATGCGATCGACGCCAGCCTCGAGAAGACACGCGGCGACACGTTGCCGAAGGTTCGCGCGATCGACGGGAGCGTCGGCGCGATCGGACTCGCGGACCGCGACAACGGCCGCGTCTCGATGATCACGCTGTGGAACAGCTCGGACGCGCTGCGGGCGAGCGAGCAGGAGGCAGGCCAGCTGCGCGAGCGGACCGCCGACATCGGCGGGCAGAAGATCGCCAACGTCGCGCGCTACGAGGTCGCGATGGCGCAGACCGCGGCCGCCGCTCGGGCGTAAACCCAAAGGCCAGAGGGTCAGACCGGAAGGTCTGACCCTTGGTCTGGCCCTTCGAGCACGAGCGCGTCGTCCTGCACTTCGAGCACGCGCGGGACCGGATAGCTCCGATGCGCGGCCGGACGCGATCGCTCCGCGCACGGCTACTTGCGCGCGACGAAGACGAGGAAGTCGTCGTCCCTCGTCGGCGCGGAATCGTTGTGGTCGCCTTCGACGATCACGTCCGTGAAGGCCGCGCGCTCCAGCATGGTCAGCAGCTCTTCCTTGAAGTACATGTTGATCGTGAGTAGGTGCGTCTCCTCCGCCTCGAGCACGCCGTCTCGCCATTGTTCGGCGTGCATCTCGTAGCTGACGCGCTGGGCCAGGGGATCAACGTCGACGATCCGCGACCGTAGGCCGAGGTCGGTCCCGTCGGACGCCCGCCTCCGCTTCTGTGGCCGGCCCGCCGGTTCGGGAAGCGACGATCGTTCGCCCTTGAGCCAGTACGGCCAGAGCTGCTTGTCGGCGTACGGCACCTCGATGTCGACGAGCAGTGTGCCGTCGTGCTCGAGGTGCCGATGAAAGCGACGGAGCGCCTCCAGATCCTGCTCCCGCGTGCTGCCGAGCCCGAACGCACCACAGACGTAGATCGTGCGGTAGCGGCGCGGCAGATCGAGCTCGTGCATCGGCTGCACGAAGAGACTCACCGGGAGCCCTTCGCGTTCCGCCTTCTCGCGGCAGCACGCCACCATGTCGGCGGACACGTCGCAGCCGTCGACGTCGAGTCCCGCACGAACGTACGGGATCAACAGCCGCCCGGTGCCACAGGCCACCTCCAGCGCAGGCTCGCCCTGCTCGACGTACCGCTGGAAGTACGGCACCTCGTGAGGCCGAAAGTCGTCGTTGAACTCCGCCCACCACTTGGCGATCAGCCCGTGGTGCCATGTCGAGCCGAGCGCGATCTCGCGCGTCACCGGCTGCATCATCGTCGCAAGTGCGCGACACTGTCGGAAGATCCGTCGAGGAGCCGCCCTTGTTCGAGATCGGAAGCAGCCTCCGCGAGGCGCGTCAGCGCCGAGGCCTTGCCTTGGCGGACGTCGAGCGCGACATCCACGTCCGCTCGCGCTACCTGACCGCGCTCGAGGACGATCGCTTCGAGGACCTGCCCGGCCCTGCGTACGCGAAGGGTTTCTTACGGACGTACGCGGAGTTCCTCGGGCTCGAGGGACAACGCTTCGTCGACGAGTACAACTCGCGCTTTGCTCCCGACGACGAGCCGGCCGCCCCGCCGCCCGTTCGCATCCAGCGGCGCCGGCGGCTCCGCGACCGTGTGCTGATCGGCCTTCCGATCGTCGCGGTCGTCGCGGGACTGCTGGCCTGGCAGACGACGCGCGGCGGCGGGCCGAAGCACGAAACGATGCCGACCTCGAGCCCACCGACGACGGCGCCGGCCCCTTCCCGGCAGCCGCCGCCAGCGAACCGGCCGCCCGCCGTCGCGCGGCTTTCCTTCGTCGCGGCCCGCGGGCCGAGCTGGCTCGCGGTGCACGTCGGCTCGGCGAGCGGCCCGGCCGTCTACGTCCGGACGCTTGATCAGGGCCAGACGGCCCGCTTCGTGTCGCGGCGCCTCTGGGTCCGGGTCGGCGCGCCGTGGAACCTCGACGCGAGGCTGAACGGGAAGCCGGTGTCATTGCCCGCGACGACCGGGAACGTGCTGGCGACCTCGGCGGGCCTGGCGCAGCGCTGACCGCTCGGAGCGGAAATCCTCCGTTTGAGGCCGGACGCGCCGGGAACGCGAAGTCGTCCACGACCAGAAAGGGGTCCGTATGGCCCAGATCGAGACTCCGCGAGAGCTCTTCGTCCACAAGCTGGGCGCCGCGCTGACGATGGAGGAGGCCATCCTCGGCATGCTCGAAGAGCTCGAGCAGGAGGCGAACGACCCACGGCTCAAGCAGAACCTCCGGCACCACCACCAGGAGACGGAGCAGCAGGTCCGCAACCTCGAGCGCGCGTTCGAGGCGCTGGGCGAGGAGGTCGAGTCGCAGCCGTGCCCGACGATCGACGGGCTGAAGAAGGAAGGCGAGCAGATGCTCAAGAACGTCGAAGACGAGCTGAACGACGCGGTGATCCTTTCCGGCATCGTCGAGACCGAGGCGCACGAGATCGCCGTTTACGACGGCCTCATCACGACCGCCGAAGCGATGGGCGAGGAGGACATCGTCGCGCTCTTCCAGGAAAATCTGGAGCAGGAGCAGGCGACGTTGAAGAAGGGACGCGACGCGAAGAAGCAGCTCGCGCGGCGCGAGGCGCAGCGGGTCTAACGGCTTCCGCAGGTCGGCGGCGCGGCCTCTTAGGGCCGCGCCGCCGTTTCGATCGGCCGCCCGACCGTGAGCGCGTCGCGGAGATCCGGCTCGAGGCTCGCGTACCGGGCGTCCGCCTCGACGCCCGCCGCGTCGAGCGTCTTGCTGAAGAAGCAGCGCGCGGTCGCGGCCAGGATCACGTCGAGGATCTCGCCGTCGGTGAGGCCCAGCTCGCGCAGACGGTCGATGTCCGCCGCCGTGACGGCCGTCGCGTCGACGACGACGCGGTCGGCGAGGTCCATGATCGCGCGCTCCGTCTCGTCGAGCGCTTCCGTCCGCGGATCGACGACGATCGCGCGCATCGCGTCCGGGTCGACGTCGAGCGCGTTGATCATCACGGTCGAATGCGCGAGCATGCAGTACGTCGAGCGGAGACGTCGCGCCGCGGCGATCGTCGCGAGCTCGTAGCGGCGCGGATCCATTCCCGCTTTGATCGCGCCGTTCAGCTGCTTCCACGCCTGGTAGACCTCCGGTCGTTGCGCGAAGAGGCGCGTGTAGTTCGGCAGGTAGCCCATCGCCGCCGCGTCGCCGTCGGTCAGCTCCCTGGCTGCGCCGTCGGCGGTCTCCGGCGAGATCGTCTCGATGAACGGCATCGACCCTCCTGTCGTTTGTTGCCGACGGAGTTATTGCATCTCGTCCGCGAGCCGGCGCGCGATCTCGCTCGAAGCGCGGTCGCGGGGGCGGCGCCGCCGGGGCGGACGCGGGGCCGTGTCCTCGAGCCTCGGTGCGGGGTGGCCGTTCTCGATCCGCAGCCGCTCGATCGTCGCCGACGCAGCCGCTCGCGTCTCCGGGAACTCTTCCCCCAAGCGCTCGCACAGCGCTGCGGCGAGCGCGTAGATCTGACGTGTCGTCGGCGATGCCACGCCGTCATTGCAGCGCGGACCGCGTCGGACCTGTGTGCCGGCTCCGTTACTTCTTCTTCAGCGCGCGGATGTCGCCCGAGCTTCGGTACTTGCCGCCGACGAGCCGGTCCGACCACGTTCCCTTGCCGCCTTCCGTCGCGTGGTACGTGAACTGGTAGCGCACGTACTTGAAGCTCTTGAAGTCGTCCTTGCTCGTGAAGAAGGCGCTCAGCCAGTCGTACGTTCCGGCGCACTGGCCTTTCGTGTCGGCACTCGTGCACTGGAAGTCCTTGAGGCCGAGGTTGCCGCGCGCCGCGAGACCGGGACGCTGAGCGCCGCCGAACGTCGTCGTCGACTGTCCGCTCAGCGAGCCGCGGATCCCGGCCGGGATCGTCGTCCTTCCCGCGGGGCTCGTTCCCGCGATCGTGGTGAAGGAGCCGTCGTACGTCGAGGCTGCGCAGAAACGGCCGGGGGCCTTCCGCCAGACGCGAACCGTGCGCGCGTACGTGTCGAAAGCCCAGTTGTTGCCTCGCGTGCCCGTGTCGAGGTCGTTCGCCACGGCGTAGCGGATGCTCAGGACGAGCTTCCCGGAGCCGCAGCCGAGGGTTGTTGCGTGACTCTGCGCCGCAGCAGGAACCGCCAGCCACAGCAGGGTCAGGGCTGTGGGGACCACTATTTTCACCTGTTGAGCAGACGCGTTTCGACTAGGAAACTTGCGGCGCGGCGCGAAGTCATCCGAGCAGCCGTCCCGCGCGACGGCGAGACTTTCGTCGATGCAGGAACGCGAGATCAACGAGGCCTGGGCCCAGCTCGCCGAGCGGGAGCGGCGGCTGAACGAGACCGTCAACCGGCGGACCGCGCAGCTCGACGAGCGCGCGGCGCGGTTCGAGCAGGTCGCCGCGGATCTGACGGCGCGCGCCCAGGAGGTCGAAGAGGCAGAGGCGAACCTCGATGCGCGGGCCGAGCGGATCGCGGCGGGCGAGGAGGCGTTGCGCGAGCGCGAGCGCGCGGTTCGCGACGTCGAGGCCCGCGGCGAGCGGGTTGCCCAGCGCGAGTTCGAGCTCGACCGTCGCGAGCGCGAGCTCGCTGCCGTGCGGGCGGAGCTCGACGAGCGGGGCGAATGGCTCGCAGCGGCCGAGGAGGCGCTCGCGGCGCGCGAGCGCGAGGTCGGCGATCTCGAGACGCGTGGGGCCGAGCTCGAGCACCTGATCGCCGAAGCAGAGTCGCGCGAGCGCGTGCACACGCTGGCCATGCGCGAGCTCGATCGCCGGGCTGCAGCGGTCGAGGCACTCGAGCCGCGGATCCGTTTGGTCGAACAACGCGAGCGTGCGGTCGACGCGCGGGCTGAGGCCGCGGCGCGGCGAGAGTCGGAGTTGGAAGCGCTTGCAGGCGAGCTCGGGGGACGAGAGGAGCGACTTGCCGGCGCCGAGGAACGGTTGAACCACCGCGCCGGGAAGCTGGCCGTGTCGGAGACGCAGCTCTCGCACCGGTTGCGCGAGGTGCGCGAAGCGGAGCTGCGGCTTTCGGACCTGCCGGCGCACGAGGCGATGTTGGAACGTGACCGCGCTGCGCTTGCACGGGCGGAAGCGGAGCTCGACGAGCGCGTCGCAGCCGTCGACGCGGCGATCGCGAAGCTCGACGGACAGGAGCGCGCGGTGCGCGACCGCGAGCGAGCCGCGGACACGATCCTTGCGCGTGACCGCGAGCTCGACCAACGCGAGGCGCGGCTCGACGACCGCGATCGTCAGCTGACGCAGGCGGAGGAGGAGCTCGTGGCATGGAGGCGGCGAATCCGCGCCGCCGAGGCGCGCCTGCACGCCGAGATCGTCGAGTAGGCGAGCGCGCCGCTCAGTGCGAGCGGTGGAGGCGGCGCAGGCCCGGGACGAAACGGGGCACGCGTCCACGGTAGTGGGCGTACTGCTCGGGAAACGTCTTGCTCATCAGGCGCTCCTCGATCGGAATCCTGGTCGCGAAGAAGACGGCGGCGACGGCGAGGAACGCGAGCGAGTCGCCCAGGCCGTTGAGAAGCACCGTCCCGAGCACCATCCCGAAGAGGCCCGTGTAGATCGGGTGCCGCGTGACCGCGTACGGCCCATCGGTTCGCAACCTGTGGTCTGCCTGCAGCACGTTGGGTGACGCGGACCACATCCGGCCAAGCTCGACGCGGGCCCAGACCGTGAACGCAGTGGAGACTCGCCAGAGCGCTCCGGTGTCGCGACCCTGACGCCGTCCCCCGGGCGACCTGCGTGCGCCGTACACGGCTCCCGCGATCCACGTCGCGATCACGAGACCCCAGCAGATCCAGGTCGCGATCTGAGCCATGTCGTCATCTTGGCGACACGCGGGAGGGAGCGCGGCAGAATCGACCCACAACCGGCGCAGACGCGTGCGACCTTGTCGGGTATCGTCGATCTCGTGGGTGTGTGGGCGGTTTCCCCCACCCAGGGCGGGGGCGCGCGCGCGTGTACCTAGAAGATGGTCACAGCTCGTACGCCATCAGGATCGCGTCGACGAGCTCGTCCCCCTGTCGATAATGCTTTGTTCGATAGCCCTCGCGCACGAAGCCGAAGCGCTCGTACAGCGCGATCGCCGCCTCGTTGTACGGGAACACGTGCAGTTCGAGCTTCGCGATGTCGTGCTCCCGCGCCCAGTCCGCTGCGGCGGCGAGCAGCGCGCGGCCGATCCCCTGCCGGCGATGCGACTGCGCCACCATCAAACCGAGATCTGCGACGTGCCGGCTCGCGGGATGCTGGTCTCGAGCGATCGACAGCCGGCCGACGATCGATCCGTCCTCGGCCTCCGCGACGAACACAGCCGCATGCGGATAGCGCCTGATCGCGCGCAGGTACCGCCGCTCGTCGCCCACGCTGCGCCAGCCTTGCTGCGTCGCGAGCCACCCCTCGGGCTCCGCGGCGACCGCATCACCGAGGCGCTTCAACTCGGCCGCGTCGCCTGGATCCGCGGCGCGGACGACGAACGTTGCCGTCACCTGACGACCACGCCGGCACCGCCGCGTCGGGGATCGCCGGCGGCGGCCAGCGTCCCGTCCACTCGCATCTCGACGGCCGCGGCGCCGCCGAAGAAGAGGTTCCGCCGCCGCCACCGCGTCACGTCCCAGCCCATCGCCTCGAGCTTGTCGAGCTCGGCGGGATCGTGGCCGCCCTCGCAGTGGAGATGCTCGCCTTCGAGGTGGACGCGCGGACGATCGATCGCCTGGCGGACGTCGAGCCCGTGCTGCACGACGTTGACGACGATCTGCATCACCGCACCGCGCAAACGCAGCGAGCCCGCGCTGCCGACCACGAGTCGCGGCCGCTGTTCGTGCAGCACGAGCGACGGACTCATTCCGGACGAGAGGCGATCGCCAGCGCGAGGCGGCTTCGGCAGGTCGAACTCGCCGAGCATGTTGTTCAGGTGGATCCCGGTGCCGGGGACGACGACGCCGGACCCGGACCCGTTCGAGGCTGTCAACGACGCCGCCGTGCCGGCTGCGTCGACGACGGAGATGTGGGTCGTCCCCGGCGCGCCGGCGACCTCGAGCCGCCCCACCTCGCGGCGCTCGATGCGCCTCGTCGCCGCCCCGATGCTCGCGGGGGCGTAAAGGCGGCCGACGAGGCCGCCCCGGTAGAGATCGCTCGTGAAGCTGCCGCCGCGGGAGCGCGTCTGCTCCCGCATGACCTCCGCCAGCCGTGCGATCGCCTCGGCGCTGCCGGCTCCGCCGCCGGCGCCACCGAGTCGGTCGAGCAACAGCAAGGCGTAGCCGATCAGGACGCCTCCCGACGCACCCTGGTCGCTGAGCAGCTCGAGCGTGCGCGCGAGATCATCCTGGACAAGGAGGTCGCCCGCGACAAGACGCTCGCCGCCCCGCTCGTAGATCGCGCGGCTCTCGGACGTGTGGCGCAGGATCAGGTCGAGGATCGCGTGGAGATACGCCTGGCCGCGCGTCAGCTCGACACCTCCCCTGGCGAGCTCGATCGCCGACTCGAAGAGGTCCGCCCACGGGCGGGTGCCGTATGCTCGATGGGCCTCCTCGAGGCCGAGAGCGGCACCGGGAACGGCGCACGACGCGGCCCCGATCCGGAACAACTGGGTCGAGCCGCCCGAGAAGTCGACGTCGACCTCCTCCATCTCAGCCAGGGCCGACCCCGGCAGGCCCAGCCCGGGCATCGCGACGAAGAAGTCGAGCACGCGGGTGGAGCAGTCCCGGGCGCGGTGGACGAGCATGAACCCGCCCGCTCCGGGGCCGGTGAGGGTACTCTCAGAAACCCAGGAGACGAGGGCCGCAGCTACGGCCGCGTCGACCGCATTCCCGCCCTCGCGGAGCACGCGTGCACCCGCCTCGGCCGTGAGCGGGTGACCGGCAGCGACAGCGCCTCTCATTCAAGGGAATGTAGTCCGGACCCGACAAACGGATAGACCCGTTTTCTCGTCGGAAGGAACGCCGTGTTTGCCCAGATCGACCTCCGCTCGCTCCTCAGCCGCCGCAGCCTCGCCGCGGCCGCCGTCTTCCTCGCGGTCGCGGGGGTCGTGGCCGGCCTCGCCGGGCACCAGGTGCGAGGCGCGGTCGGAGGGCTCGAGGACGCCCGCCCGATCTGGCTGTGGGGTGCGGCGTTCTGTTTCGTCGGATCGTTGCTGGCGAGCTCGTGCGTGTGGCGCGCCGCGCTCGCCCTCTGCGGCGGAAAGATCCCGCGCACGGATGCGGCTGCCTGTTACAGCGTCGGCTCGCTCGTCAACAGCCTGATGCCGGTCCGGATCGGGGAAGGCGTGCGCCTCGCATTGTTCGCCCGCCGGCTCGACGGCGGCGACAAGGCATGGCGGATGGGCGGCGTCTTCACGGTGATCGCGTCGATGCGTCTCGTCGTATTCGGCATCGTCGTCGCCTGCGCGGCCGCGCTCGGGGCGGTGCCGTTGCGCTTCGTCGTGATCGTCGCGGCGGTTGCGGCCCTCACGGCCGCCGTCGCCGCCGTCACCCGCGATCGGGCGCCGAAGGGCCATGTCGCCCATCTGCTCGACGCCTTCCGCACCCTCGGGCGGTCGCCCGGCCGCGGCGCACGGATCGCCGCGTGGATTGCCGTGGCGACGGGCGCACGCTTCCTCGGGGCAGTCTCGATCGCGTCGGCGCTCGGCGTAAACCGGCCGGTGCTCGCCGCGCTGATCATCCTCCCCACGCTCGACCTCGCCGGCTTGATCCCGTTGTCGGGCAACGTCGGCA
>VAYM01000038.1 GCA_005884945.1 Actinomycetota bacterium
AGGCGCGCTACGACGCTCTGCACCGGCGGATGGACGAGCTCGCGTCGAAGCTGCCGCACCGTGCTGGACATCCGGGGCTCGCGCACCGTCTGAACCAGGCGTCGCGCTGGTACGTCCCGCCGATCCTCTGGCTCGTGATCGGGATTGCGGCATTCGCATACCGGCGGCCCCGGAATGCACTCGCGCTCGCCGTCCCGAGCATCGCGGGGCTGCTCGTGATCGTGCTGACCGCGCTCGGATTGCCCGCAGAACCGCACTACTCCGTGCCGGTCGCGCCTGCCTTCGTGCTGCTCGCGGGCGCGGGCCTGCTCG
>VAYM01000039.1 GCA_005884945.1 Actinomycetota bacterium
TCGCCCTATGCGTACAACGCCGATCAGACCTATGCCTATCCGCCGCTGCTCGCGTTCCTCGTGTCGTGGCTCCACCCGCTGGATCCCGGGGTGGCGGGAGCGCTGTGGATGCTCGTCTCCATCGCGGCGGTCGGCTGGGCGCTCTGGTTGCTCGGGCTGCGCGACTGGCGCTGCTACGCGCTCTGCATCGCGTTCCTGTTCACGCGCAGCGCGATCGACCTCGGCACGGTCGGGCCGCTCCTGCTCCTCGCCGTCGCCGCCGCGTGGCACTGGCGCGATCGTGTGGTCGAGCCCGCCGTTGCAGTCGGCGCCGGTATCGCGCTGAAGCTCTTCCTCTGGCCGGTCGCGGTGTGGCTCGCGCTGATACGCCGTACCCGCACCGCTGTTGCGAGCGTCGTCCTCGCGCTCGCGTTCATCGTGCTGCCGTGGGCGGTGATCGGCTTTGCGGGGATCGGCCACTACCCGGGACTGCTTCGTCACCTCTCCGACGACGAGGCGTCGTCGTCGTACTCGGTGATCGCCCTCGCCGTCCGTGCGCACCTGCCCCAACCCGTCGGCGTCGTGCTGTCGATCATCGCTGGACTGGCGCTGCTCGCCGCGGCGGCATGGATCGCCCGAGACATGCGGCGGCTCCAACGCGACCGCGACGTCGCCGTCCTCACGCTCGCACTCGCCGCCGCGCTGGCGGCGTCGCCGATCGTCTGGGTCCACTACTTCCTGCTGCTGCTCGTGCCGCTCGCGCTCACGCGGCCGCGACTCTCGTGGCTCTGGTTCGTCCCGTTCGCGTACGCGTCGCTCGGCGAGGCCGCCTGGCCGGCCGGCGACGCGCGCAAGCTCGGCATCGCGCTCGCGGCGACGCTCGTCCTGCTCGGCGCCCCCCTCTTCGACGTCCTCCGATCGCGCCAGCCCTCGCGCACCTCGGCCGCGACGGCGCGAGCGCGGCGACTGCCTCTGCGGCCACGCTCGGAGACGCGACCGGGCTGAGCCCCGCGATGCTCGAGCCGGCGGGCCACAAGGACGTCCTCTTCGTCTTCGAGCATCCCGGCCCGTGGGCGCGCTACCGCTGTGACCACCAGGCCGAGCAGCTCGAGTTTCTCGGCGGGACGGCCGACGTCGTCCAGCTCGAGCACGTCGATCTTCCTACGACGGTCGATCACTACGACTGCTTCGTTCTCAACCGTGTCCCGTGGAGCGAAGAGGTTGCGACCTTCGTCGACCTCGCGCACGAGCGCAAACGCCCAGTGCTCTACGACACCGACGACCTCAACTTCGACGCCACCCTCGAGCGCTACTTCGCCTTCCTCGACGGCTGGCCGGAGGAGGACAGACGCCGGCAGGCGGAGCGTTTCGCCGGCTACCGCCGGACCCTCGAGGCAAGCGACGGCGCGATCGTCAGTACGCAGCCGCTCGCGGAGCAGGCCGCGCGCGTCGTCAGCCGCGTCGGGGTCGCGCACAATGCCGTGAGCGAGGAGATGGTCGGCCGCGCCGACGAGGCGCTCGCGGCGGAACGCGGTCGGGACGCGACGACGATCGCGTACCTGAGCGGAACGCGCACGCACGACCGCGACTTTCTCGAGGCAGCCGACGCCGTGCTCGCCGCGCTGCGGGCCGATCGAAAGCTGCGGCTCCTGATCGTCGGCAAGCTCCAGCTCGACTCGCGCTTCGACCGGTTCGCGAAGCAGATCGAGCGGCTGCCGCTCCAGCCGTGGGACTCGCTGCCGCGAGTCATCCGCACGCGCGTCGATGTCAACCTCGCGCCGCTCGAACCGGAGAACCTCGTCACGGACTGCAAGAGCTGCGTGAAGTACCTCGAAGCGGCCCTCGTCGGCGTGCCGACGATCGCGAGCCCGCGGCCGGACTTCCGCCGCGCGATCGAGGACGGCCGGAACGGTTTCCTCGCGGACGACGCGACGGCCTGGCACGACCGTTTGCAGGCGCTGATCGCGTCGCCCGAGCTTCGCCGCGACCTCGGCGCAGCGGCGTACGAAGACGTTCGGCGCAACCACACGACGCGTGTGAGCGCACCGCGTCTGCGTGACACGCTCCCCGTCAGAATGACGGCGTGAACGGCCTGCCCTCGGTCGCGATCGTCATCCCGAGCTGGAACGGCGTCGCGCATCTTCCGGACTGCCTCGATTCGATCGAGGAGCTCGACTATCCGCGCGACCGAATCGAGGTCGTCGTCGTCGACAACGGATCGACGGACGGGTCCAGCGCGCTCATCGAAGAGAGCTACCCCCAGGTGCACGTCGTCGCGCTCGACGAGAACCGCGGCTTCGCCGAGGCGTGCAACGAGGGAGCGCGGCGCGCGACGTCGGAGTGCGTCGCGCTCCTGAACAACGACATGCGCGTCGAGCCCGGCTGGCTGCGCGGGCTCGTCGCGGGCTACGAGCCCGACGCCGGCTACGTCTGCGTCGCCGGCGTCATCCTCGACTGGGACGGAGAGCGCATCGACTTCGCCGGCGGCTGGGTGAACTTCCACGCGGCGGCGGGAAACGAGCACTTCCACGCGCCGCTGAACGAAGCGCTGATCGAGGACGGCCGCGACCTCCCGTTCGCCTGCGGCGGCTCGATGCTGATCGCGCAGGACGTCTTCCTCGAGCTCGGCGGCTTCGACCCGGCGTACTTCGCCTTCTACGAGGACGTCGACCTCGGCTGGCGGCTGTGGCTCGCCGGCTACAAGGTTCGCCTGAGCGGTGCGTCGCGCTGCTTCCACCGCCACCACAGCACCGGTGCGTCAATCCCTTCCGACCGCCAAATGCTGCTCCTGGAACGGAACGCGCTGTGGACGCTGATCAAGAACGTCGACGACGAGAACCTCGCTCCGTTGGTGGCTTCGGCGCTCTTCCTCGTTGTGATGCGCGGCGTTCTCGCCTCCCCCTCGCCACGCTTCGATGCAGTTGCCGAGGTTGTCGCTGATCTGCCGCAGCTGCTCGAGCGGCGCAGCGACGTGCAACGGAGGCGGAAGCGAAGCGACACCGAGATCTTCGAGCTGTTCGGCCGGCCGTTCGCTCCGCTCCTCGAGACGGAGCCCTACGTCGAGGCGAGCGTCGCCGTCCGAACGCTGTTCGGGCTCGACCGGCTCTTCACGCGCCAGCGGGCGACCCGCGTCCTCGTCGTCGGCAGCGGCGACTCGGCGCGCCTCCCGGAGATGGCGCGTTTTCTGAGCGACCTGAGCGACGTCGCGGTTCTCGCACCGGGGAGAAGCGCCGATGTCCTCGAGGAGTTGCTCACGGAGTCGGACCTCGTCCTCGTCGGAGCGACGACCCCGCACGCGCGCACGATCGCCGAGAAGACGGCCGGACTGCTCGTCGTCGACCTCGCGGACGGCACCGACGTCGAGTGCCCCGAGCTGCGCCAACGTGCCGACGTCCTCCTGAGCCCGGAGGACGGCCTGCAAGCGCTCCGCGACCTCGTCCGGGAGCCGTGGCGCCGGCGACGCGGGACCGCCGAAGTCCCGGTCCCGGAGGATCTGCAGCAGCTGCTCCGACACCGGCGCGAGCGCCGCGCCGCGAATCGGCCCGCAGGGCGGTTCGCGCGCGCGATGTCGCGAGCGATCCCGACCCGATTCGAGGATTCGGTGCGGCGCCTCGTGGGGCGCTCGCGCCTGACCGCGTAGCGGGTAGCCTCAGCCACCGCATGAAGCTCGTGATGACACTCCTCGCACGCGACGAGGCGGACGTCGTCGATGCGCAGATTGCGTTCCATCTCAATGCCGGCGTCGATTTCGTGATCGCGACGGACAACCTGTCGGAGGACGGAACGACCGACCTCCTCGAGTCCTACGCGCGCGACGGCTACCTGCACCTCATCCGCGAGGACAGCGAGTACCTCAGGCAGGCCGATTGGATCACACGGATGGGGCGGATGGCCGCGACAGACTTCGGCGCCGACTGGGTCATCCACAGCGACGCGGACGAGTTCTGGTGGCCGCGCGGCGGCTCGCTGAAGGAGGTGCTCGAGTCCGTGCCGGCGCGCTACGGCATCGTGCGCGCGCTGCTCAGGCAGTTCGTTCCGCGACCGGACGACGGCGCGTCGTTCGCGGAGCGGATGACCGTTCGCCTCTCTGCTGCTGCGCCGATCAACGACCCGACGAGCCTCTTCCGCCCGAACCTGAAGGTCGTCCATCGCGCGGATCCCAACGTCGACGTGTCGATCGGCGCACAGCGTTTGATCGACTCGCCGTTCGTGCCGCTGCGCGGGTGGTACCCGATCGAGTTCTTCCACTTTCCGATCCGGAGCCTCGAGCAGTGCGAACGGAAGTACTCGCATCAGACGATCGCCGCCGGCGAGACGCCGAGCCCGTACTACGACCGTGTCCGTGCACTGCAGGCAGAAGGTCGGCTCGACGAGTTCTACGGGTCGCTCGTCGTCGACGACGAAGCGCTCGAGCGCGGTGTGGCGAACGGCTCGCTCGTCGTCGACGCGCGTCTCCGCGACGCACTGCGCGTCTTGACCGATGGAGGCGAACGCCGCTTTGCGCTCCCGGCCGGCGGCGAAAGCCGGTTGACGTTCTCGCGGCCGACCGTCGTCGACGAAGCCGCGTACGCCGTCGACGTGGCCGCGCTCGGGGAGGCCGACGTCGTCCGACTGCAGCGACGGTTGGACACGCTCGAGCAGCGGTTGTCGCAGGTCGAAGCGCGGCCCGGTGCACGCGCGTACCGAAAGCTGCGACGTGCGGCGAGGAAGCTGCTTCGTCCGAATCCCGCGGAAGCGGCATGAAGCTCGTCCTCACCGTCCTCGCGCGCGACGAGGCGGACGTGATCGACGCGCAGCTCGCCTTCCATCTGAACGCGGGCGTCGACTTCGTGATCGCAACGGACAACAACTCGCGCGACGGTACGACCGAGATCCTCGAGGCATATGCACGGGACGGCTGCCTCCGCCTGATCCGGGAGCCGGCCGAGGGGCTGCGCCAGGGCGAATGGGTAACGAGGATGGCGCGGCTCGCGGCGACGGAGTTCGGTGCGGACTGGGTGATCAACAGCGACGCGGACGAGTTCTGGTGGCCGCGCGGCGGCTCGCTCAAAGAGGTGCTGGCGAGCGTTCCGCAGCGGTACGGCGTCGTCCACGCGTTCTGGCGCTGCTTCGTGCCGCTTCCGGACGACGGCGCGTTCTTCGCCGACCGGATGACGATACGGCTCTCGCAACAGGCGCCGATCAACGACCCGAAGAGCGTCTACCGGCCGGTGACGAAAGTCGCGCACCGCGCCGATCCGAACGTCCTCGTCGGCCGGGGGAACCACGGGCTCATCGGCAGCTCGTTCCGAGCGTTGGCGACGTGGCATCCGATCGAGGTCCTGCACTTTCCGCTGCGTTCGCGCGCGCAGTGGTTGCGGAAGGTCGAGCTGCAGGGCGATGCGTTCACGAAGCACATCGCCCGCGCCGGGACCGGCTACCACCTGACTGCGTACAGCGCGCTCCAGCACGGACGGATCGACGAGCAGTACGAGTCGACGCTCGTCGACGCCGCCGCCGCGAGGCGAGGGTTGGAACAGGGAACGCTCGTCACGGACACGCGTCTGCGCGACGTTCTCCGCCGGCTTCGCCTCGAATCGGACGCAGGTGCTCGTTCGTTCGCGCTGCCGCATGAACGCGGCGAGCCGCTCGAGTTTCCGCCCGCCCCTCCCGCCGACGAGGTCGCGTATGCGGTCGAAGCGTCCGTGCTGGACGAGGCCGACGCAGTCCGAATCCAGCGGCAACTCGACACACTGGAGCAGCGACTCCTGTCGCTCGAAGGACGTCTGGGTTAACTGATCCGTAATCGCCGCCCGCTACCATCGCGCCGGTGACCGAGACCCCTACGCCGGTCCAGAAACCGCGGCTGCGCCTACCGGTCCCTTCGCGACTCGTCGCACCCGACCGGGACGTGCCGGTCACCGTCATCGAGCCGGCGAGGAGCTGGCCGCGCCTCGACTATCGCGAGCTCTGGCGCTACCGCGAGCTGCTCGGAGTCTTCATCTGGCGCGACCTCAAGGTGCGCTACAAGCAGACGGTCATCGGCGTGGGCTGGGCGATCTTCCAGCCGCTCTTCACCGCCGTCGTCTATTCGCTCATCTTCGGACGGTTTGCGAAGTTCCCGTCCGGAGCGCTGCCGTACCCGATCTTCGCGTTCGCGGGGATCCTCGCGATGCAGTACTTCTCGGGCGCTCTCAACATCTCGAGCGGCTCGCTCTCGGCGAACATCCCGCTGCTGACGAAGGTCTACTTTCCGCGGCTGCTCCTGCCGCTCGCCGGCGTGTCGGTTCCGCTCGTGGACTTCGTACTCTCGTCGTGGGTGCTCATCGGGATGATGTTCTGGTTCCACACGTATCCGAGCGTGCACGTGGTGCTCGCACCGCTCTTCATCCTGCTCGCGCTCGTCGCGGCGCTCGGCGCGGGGCTCATCCTCGCGGCGCTGACCGCCCGCTTCCGCGACGTGCCGTACGCGATTCCGGCCTTCATGCAGGTGCTGCCGTTCCTGTCCGGAGTCCCGTTCGCACTCAACGGCGCGCCCGCGAAATGGCAGTGGCTCCTCTCGATCAACCCGATCACGACGGTCGTCGCCGGCTGGCGGTGGTGCCTGCTCGACGGGCCGCCGCCCGTCCTGGGCCAGGCTCTGCTCGGCACGTGCGTGGCGGTGCTGACGCTCGTGGCAGGGCTCGCCTATTTCAGACGTTCCGAGCCGCGCGTCGCGGACACGATCTGATGGCGACGGCAATCAGGACCGAGGGACTGTCGAAGCAGTACCAGATCGGTCAGCTGCGCCCCGCGTACGGCACGTTGCGCGACACGATCGTCCACGGCGTCCATCGCCTGCGCACGGGCCACGTCCACGAGCCGCGCGAGAAGATCTGGGCTCTGCATGACGTCTCCTTCGAAGCCGAAGAGGGACAGGTGCTCGGCGTCATCGGCGCGAACGGCGCCGGGAAGTCGACGCTGCTCAAGATCCTCAGCCGCATCACCGCGCCGACGACGGGACGCGCAGAGATTCGCGGCCGGGTGGGGAGCCTGCTCGAGGTCGGCACCGGCTTCCATCCCGAGCTGACCGGCCGCGAGAACATCTACCTCAACGGCTCGATCCTCGGCATGAGACGCACGGAGATCAACCGCGCGTTCGACGAGATCGTCGAGTTCTCCGGCGTGGAGAAGTTCATCGACACGCCGGTGAAACGCTACTCGAGCGGCATGTACGTCCGCCTCGCGTTCTCGGTCGCCGCGCACTTCGAGCCGGAGGTGATGATCGTCGACGAGGTGCTCGCCGTCGGGGATGCCGAGTTCCAGCGGCGCTCGCTCGGCCGGATGGAGCGGTTCGGCGAATCGGGCCGCACCGTCGTGTTCGTCTCGCACAACCTGCGCGGGATCCTGCAGCTCTGCGACCAGGTGATCCTGCTCGAGGACGGAAAGGTCACCGCGAACGGTCCCGCAGCCGACGTCGTCTCGCAATACGAGCAGAAGACGCTCGGCATGGGCTCCGAGATCGTCTGGAACGACCTCGCGACGGCGCCGGCGAACGCCTTCGTCCGTCTCCAGTCCATCCGCGTCGTCGACGAGGACGGCGCCCCCGTCAGCGTCGCCGACGTCCGGCGCCCCGTGGGGATCGAGGTCTCCTTCGCCGTTCTGCTCCCCGGCCGCGCTGTCGTCCCGAAGATCAAGCTCCACGACCAGCACGGCGTCCTCTGCTTCAACGCGATGGACGTCAGCCCGCGCTGGCACGACCCGACGCCGCCGGGAGAGTACGTCGCCACCGCGTGGATCCCGGGCAACTTCCTCAACGAGGGGCGGCACGCTGCGGGAGTCGAGATCGTCAAGCTCGACATCCCGAAACCGGACCCGCAGGCGAGCGCGTACGAGGCGGTTGCCTTCCACGTGTACGACCCGGCGGAGGGGGACTCCGCGCGCGGTCTCTTTTCCGGGCAGTGGAAAGGCGCGGTCAGGCCGCTGCTCGAGTGGACGACTGAGGAACGCTGACGGTCGCAGCTCCGCGTGCGCAGATCGTCGGCGTGGTGCTGGTTCGAAACGAGGATGTGTTCGTCGAGCGCGCGGTCCGCAACGTCGTCGAGTTCTGCGACCGGATTCACGCGTTCGACCACGTCTCGACCGACGCGACGTGGCCGATCCTGCGCTCCCTCGCGGATGGATACGACAACGTCGACGCGCAACGCACGTATCACGCCGGCGATTCGCATCGCGCGCTCGAGCCGTACGCCGGCACCGCGACGTGGGTCTTCGGGATCGACGGCGACGAGCTCTACGATCCTGCGCGGCTCGCCGACTTCCGCGGCCGGCTGCTCGGCGGAGAGTTTGCGCACGCGTTCAAGGTCGCGTCGAACGTGCTGAACTGCGTCGAGGTCGACTCCGAGCGGAAGACGGCAACGGGTTATCTCTCCCCGCCGTCTCGGTCGATCACGAAGCTCTACAACTTCGCCGCGATCGACTCGTGGGTCGGCGACGGCTCCGAGCGGCTGCACGGCGGCACGATCACGTTTCGTCCCGGCTACGACGAGAGCTCGGTCGACAACATCAGCGAGCGGCTGTCCTGGGAGGAGACGCCGCTTCGCTGCCTGCACGCGTGCTTCGTCCGCCGCTCGAGCGCCGAGGCCGAGGGGCCGGAAGGGTGGGCACGGCCGATCCTCGAGGAGACCGGCATGCACGACCGCCGCGTGGTCGGAGCCGCGAAAAGGAAGCTGCGCCGCCGCCCGCAGCCGCGTGTCTCCGCGTGGAAACGGGAGAAGTACAGGCGGGGCGACCTGGTCACCGTCGACGCCTCCCCGTTCTTCTAAGGTTGCGCTGATGCATCGCACGCGGACACGTTTTGCTGCACGAGTCCACCGCGTCGCCTCGGGGATCGAGCGGCGCGGCGTGATCGCGACGTACGAGCTGAACGACCGGCTGCTCGCGAATCGCGGGAGCCGGCGGCGTTTCGCGCGCGATCGGCCGGCGCTCGACTCGGTGCAGCAGCGCGTCCTCGACGAGCTGCGGCGCGAGGGCTATGCGACCGTGCCGCTGTCGGAGCTCGTGGAACCGGAGATGTGGAAGGACCTCGACGCGGCGGGCGAGCGCTTCCGCACCGAGACGGAGAGCGAGCTCGCCCAGGAACGCGAGGGCGGCGAGTCGTCGCTCCGGCGGCGCCCCGGTAAGGAGTTCGTCGTGCGCAAGTACGCCTACGGTGTCGAGCTCGGGCTCGACGATCCCTGGCTGCGGCTCGGATCGAACCCGCGCCTGCTCGACCTCGCGAACGCGTACCTGGAGATGTGGTCGAAGCTCGAGTACGTCGACGTCTGGTACACGCCGCCGGCCGGCGGCGAGGACGAGCGCCGGTCGTCGCAGCGCTGGCACCGCGACTTCAACGATCGCCACCTGCTGAAGGCATTCCTGTACCTCGTCGACGTCGACGAGGAGACGGGCCCCTTCGAGTATGTGCCCCGCAGCGCGCCCGGCGGAGAGCTCGACGCGCTCTGGCCGTGGCGTCCTCTGGGCGACAACTACCCGCCGCAGGACGAGCTCGCAGAACGGGTCGACGGCCGCGCCGTCACGTTCACCGCGCCGAAGGGGACGCTCATCTTCTGCAACACGAGCGGCTTTCACCGCGGCGGTTTCGCGACCGGCAAGCCACGGATCCTCGCGACCTTCACGTGGGATTCGCCGGCGTCGTTGAAGGCGCTGTCGGAGCGGAACTTCGCGTTCCGCGCCGACAACGGGTCGGGCCTGCCCGGCCGCGTGCGCTACGCGCTGACCTAGCGGCGAACCAGTCGGCGCAGCACGCGCCGGAGCGTGCTCGGCGGAGTTGCCGGGCTGGGCTGGGCTGCGTCTGCTGCCAAGCCGGCGGCGAGGCGGGCGAGGGACCGGAGCGTGGGCGGGAGCGCGCGTTCGAGCTCCTCGACGACGAGCAGCGCTTCGCTCGGATTCTGCTCGACCGTCCCGGGCGGGCGTTTGCTCGTGGCGAGCGGAAGCGGCACGGAGACGATCCGCGCGCCCGAGACGGCCAAGCGCGCGAGCAGCGGCCAGACCGGGCTCGCGGCGTCTCCGAGCAACGAACGCCTGACCAGCGCCACCGGTCCGTAGTCGTTGGAGAGGAGGGCGAGACCGCCGGGCCGACCGGAGAAGAAGTGCACGGTCGGCTCGGCTCCGTCCTCA
>VAYM01000013.1 GCA_005884945.1 Actinomycetota bacterium
CTCGTCGTCGTCTGCGCGCGCGAGGAGGACTACCACGAGCGCTACCGCCAGCCCGACAAGCTCGACGAGAGCGGCACCGAGATCGAATGGCCGGTCCCGTACTGGTATGTCGACGCCGGGAAGGCCGCGATGCTCGTCCTGCTCGCGGCGATCGACGAAGGACTTGCCGCCGGCGTCTTCGGCGTCCCCGCCGAGCGCATGGGCGACTTCCGCGGGTTACTCGGTCTCCCGGATGAGGTAGCCGTCGTCGAGGTGATCACGATCGGCCACGCGGCCGAAGATTCGGTATCCGACCAGCGATCGAGCAGAGCAACGCGCCCGCGCAAGTCGCTCGGCGAGCTCGTGCGCTGGGAGCGCTGGGCCTAGCTAAGGCAGCTTCAGCTTGGAGACCAGCTGCTGCTGGTGGAAAAACGGATTCTGTCCGGCCTCGTTGTACGTCGTCACGGACGAGGCGTAGGCGAACCCGCCACCGGCAGCCGCGCCGAAGTAATCCCCGACGAAGCTGGCGGGGACGCAGATGCACACAAACCGCGCTGCAGAGATCTGAGGATCCCAGGTGTGCGGCGACATCCGTACGTTGTGTCCGATCGGTCGCAAGCCGGCACGGTAGAGCTGGACCGCGGTATTGATGCAGTAATTCGCGGCCCCGTAGGGCGTGCGCGGGTCGAACTGAAGACCCGCAGCCGCAGCCGCGGCGGTCCCCCGACCGGGGCAGGCGAGCCGGCGGTCGTAGAACGCGACCGCAACGGTTCCGCTGCCGGCAACGGTCAGCGCCGGTTGGAGTGCTTCGCCGCCCCCGCGGCCGTCGTTGACGCGCACCGGGCGCCGCCAGTGCGTGCCGCCGTCGAACGACGCGGTGAGCCGGATCTCGACCGGGCCGTCCGGCGCATCCTCGTACGCCAGATAGAGCGGATAGAACCTCCCGACCTGCCGCTTGCCCACCGCGAACGCCTCGCCGAAGGCCGATCGGAACGTTGTGTTGTCGTACGAGCTCGGCAGGTGCTGCACGATCGTGCGCCGCGCCGTCCACGTGACGCCACCGTCCGACGACGACGTCAGCAGCGCGGAAAACGGCCGCTCCGAGCTCGTCGACCCGGATGCCTCGAGCCAGACAACCCCGTTGGGCGCGACCTGCGGAAGCGACCCGTTGACGTCGCCGTTCGGGAACGTGAGCGCCACGCGCGGCGTCGACCAGTTGGTGTGCGAGCCGTCGGGATGCGCATCCGCGAACGACACGAAGATTCGCTGGTGTTCGTCGGCCTGACCGACGCGGCCGCGGTAGCCCTCACCTGCTTCGTCGGCGGCTCCGCTGATCGCCCAGGAGACGTAGACGCGTCCGAAGTGCTTGCTCTTGCGGTTCGTGTCGATCGCGATCCACTGCTTGTCGAACACGGGCAACCCGAGCGTCGGGGCGGTCGCGACGTAGTCCGGCAGCTCGCCGTGCGACGTGAACCACGCGTCTGGGCTCGCGGCTCCGTGCGGACGCACCGCGACTCCCAACACCATCCGCGGCAGCGCCGGGTTCACCTGCGAGGAGAGGAAGCCGTGCCTCCCCTCGGGCGTGTAGTCGAACATGTACGGCAAGAGGACGGCGTAGTAGTTCCCCCACGGATCGAACGCGCCGACGGGATCGGAGTTGTCCGTCCATCCCTCGTAGCCCGGAACGTGCCCCTGCTCCGGCCAGGTGCGGCCGCCGTCGAACGATTCGTAGAACCCCGTCAGGTGGTTGTAGCCCTCCGCGTTCACGAACCACTTGCTGATCCCGATCAGGTGGCGCGGGTTCGTCGGATCGACGCGCAGATCCGATTCCGAGTGGTCCTTGACGAGTAGTGCCGGCGGCTTCACGTCCTGCGTCGCGTACGGCCCGATGTTCTCGCCCGTCGTCGACCCGGGGCACGGCGTGCCGCCGCCTTGCGGAAAACCTTCCGTAGGACTGAGCCCAGGGAGCACCGGCACCTCCGGCGCGTAGCAACTCACCTTTTGCGTCGTCGGGGTCACGCTCGTCACGTGACGCGCGGCGTAGCTTCGGGCGAACGCGGCAACGGCCTGGAAGCCCTGCGGTGGAACCGCCGCTTCCGCGGACGCGGTACCGACCCCGACACAGAGCGCAACCAGCGCTCCAACGCGTCGCATCACGGCCATGAGCATAGTGACGGCATGCGCGCCCGGAAGTTCGTCGACCGGCTCGCCGCCGCTCGGATCGGCACGACGCACAACTTCTACCGCGAAGGCGAAGGCGCCGAGCTCCGACGCGATCGCCTCGCCGCGTACCTCGAGGAACGTGCTAGCGCGCCCGTCCTCCTCGTCGGCGAGGCGCCGGGCTTCCGCGGTGCCCGCATATCCGGCGTCCCGTTCACGTCGGAACGCCAGCTCACAGGCGCAGGACCCGCCGAGTCGACCGCAACGATCGTGCAGCGCGCGCTGGCCGAGCTCGACCTCGACGTCCTCTGCTGGAACGTGGTGCCGACCCACCCGGGAACCGAGCGCTCGAATCGACGCCCGACACGGCCGGAAGTCGAAGCGTCTCGCGAGTTCCTCGAGCCGCTCGCACGCCGCCGTCGCGTCATCGCGGTCGGCCGGTTGGCGGAACGCGTGACGGGCGCGCCGTACGTCCGCCACCCTTCGCACGGCGGTGCGGCCGAGTTCAAGCGCGGGCTCGAGCTGCTCGAAGGAGGGAATCGCAGGCCGTGCTGTTGACACGGGGCGGCCGCAAGCGCAGGCTCCGATCGTGGTTCGCCGCCTCGCCGTTCTCGCAGCGCTCGTCGTCCTCGCCTGCTCTCCGCTCGCACGCGCCGCCGGCCCCGACGAGGGGCGCTCGGTCGCGCAGAAGTTCATGACCGCGTTATTGGCCGGCGACGGAAAGACGGCGTGCGGCTTGCTGTCGCCGAGGTTCCTGAACCAGTTCGGCGGCGAGTCGAAATGCGAAGAGGGCTTCGCGACGAGCGCCGAGTCCTCTGCGGACGACCAGGCACAAGAGTCGCTCCTCCGTTCGTACGTCGCCGCGCGCACGAGTGCGGCCAAGCGCAAGGGCTTCTTCGTCACGAAGAAGTTCCACCTCCGCGACCTGGCGGACGCGATCGAACGGATCGACCCTCGCATCGACGTCGTGCTCGGAAAGGGGCCGAATGCAGCGGCGGGGCGGCTCGTCACGACCGTCGTCCTCGACACTCGCTCCGGTCCGCGCCGCGTCGTCTTCTACGCGGAATCCGACGACGGCTCGATCTGGCGTCTCTCGGGAGGCCGAGGAGTGGCGCCGCAGGTGGACGAGGTCGGAACGGGGGTCCCGGAGACGAATGCGCCGCCCACCCCGCCGAGCCAGGCGTTCACAGTCGACTCGGTCGCCCCCTTCACGGACGGCTCCCTCCTCGTCCGCCTCACGCTTCATGCCGAAGAGGACGGCCAGCAGGAGACCTACGGGCTCGCGCTCGTGCTCGTGCCCGCAGGCGACTCCTACCTCGTCGACGACATCCTCCTGTCTGTCGGCGGGTCGGGCTAGCCCCGGCCGGTTGCTACAATCGCGGGCCGGCGGACGCCCGTGGTCCGCCTTTTCATTGAGATGAGGACGTATTCCGCCAAGCCAGGTGAGATCGCCCGCGAGTGGTACCTCGTGGACGCCGACGGGCAGACCCTCGGCCGCCTGGCGACCCGCATCGCCGACACTCTGCGCGGGAAGGGCAAGCCGCAGTTCACGCCGCACGTCGACACCGGCGACTTCGTGGTCGTCGTCAACGCCGAGAAGATCCAGGTGACCGGGAACAAGCTCGACCAGAAGCGCTACTACCGGCACTCGGGCTATCCCGGGGGCCTGCGGAGCCGGACGTTGCGCGAGCAACTCGACCGGCGCCCGGAGGAGGTCATCCGCACGGCGGTCAAG
>VAYM01000014.1 GCA_005884945.1 Actinomycetota bacterium
GTGAGCACACGCCGATCGCGAGTGGGCAGCG
This sequence comes from Actinomycetota bacterium, assembly GCA_005884945.1. Lineage (GTDB taxonomy): Bacteria > Actinomycetota > Thermoleophilia > Gaiellales > Gaiellaceae > 3-1-20CM-4-69-9. Next base: position 32 of record VAYM01000014.1, read on the forward strand.
CTCGACGAAGCGGCAGCCCTCGGGCGGGTCGACCGCGGCCGAGGCGAGGCCCTTGCGCGGCTCGATCCGCTCGGCGTGCCTCTTCGCGGGATCGGGCACGGCCGCGAGGAGCAGCCGCGTGTACGGATGGAGCGGGTCGGCGAGCACCTGCTCGACGGGCCCGCGCTCGACGATCTGGCCGGCGTACATGACGAGGATCTCGTCGGCGACGTAGCGCGCGCTCGCGAGGTCGTGGGTGACGTAGAGGAACGCGATTCCACGCTCCTCCTTGAGCCTCACCATCAGGTTCAGGATCCCGATCCGGATCGAGACGTCGAGCATGCTCGTCGGCTCGTCCGCGAGCACGACCTTCGGCTCGACCGCGAGCGCGCGCGCGATCGCCACCCGCTGCCGCTGGCCGCCGGAGAGCTCGTGCGGGTACTTCGCCGCGATCTCCTCCGGCGGCACGAGCCCGACCGTGCGGAGCAGCTCGTGCGCACGCTCCTCGACCTGCGCGGAGGGGACGATGTGGTGGATCCGCAAAGGCCGCTCGACGTGGTGGCGGATCGTCTTCACCGGGTTGAGCGAGCCGAACGGGTCCTGGAAGATGATCTGCACCTGCGAGCGGTAGTGGAGGACGTCGCGCCGCCGGCGGACGTGCGAGACGTCGCTTCCTTCAAAGAGAACGGCGCCCGAGCTCGGGTCGTAGAGCCGAGCGAGCAGGCGCGCGACGGTGGTCTTGCCGCTCCCGCTCTCGCCGACGAGCGCCGTGATCGTCCCCGGGCGAAGCGCGAAGGAGACGTCCTCGACCGCGTGCACATGTGAGCGGCGCAGGGCGCCGCCGATCGAGAAGTGCTTCGAGAGCTCGCGCACTTCGAGCGCGCTCACGCGACCTCCTCCTCCTCCTCGACCAGGTGGCAGGCGACGCGGTGGCCGGGCTCGACCTCGCGCAGCACCGGCCGCTCGGTCGTCTGCCGCCCGTAGAGCTCCGGCCGCTCCGGCCCGCAGTGGGGGCAGCGCGGGTGGAAGCGGCAGCCGCTCGGCGGATCGCGGAGGTCGGGCGGCGAGCCCGGGATGCCGCTCAGCCGCTCGAGCGGGCCCGAGAGCGGCGGGAACGACTGGAGCAGCCGCTGCGTGTACGGGTGACGCGGATTCGTCCCGAGCCGCTCGGCCGGCGCGGTCTCGACGAGCTCGCCCGCGTACATGATCGCGATCCGGTCCGCGAACTCGAGCAGCAGCGAGAGGTCGTGCGTGATGAAGAGGACGGCGAAGCCGAAGTCGCGCCGCAGCGCCTCGACCTGCTGGAGGATCTCGCGCTGCACGACGACGTCGAGCGCGGTCGTCGGCTCGTCCATCACGATCAGCTCGGGATTGAGCGCGAGCGCGATCGCGATGATCACGCGCTGGCGCATCCCACCCGAGAGCTCGTGCGGGTACGCGCGCGCGCGGCGGGGATCGATCCCGACGAGCTCGAGCAGCTCGGCTGCGCGACGCAGTGCCCGGCCCTTGTCGATCCGCTCGTGCGCGCGAATCGCGTCGACGAACTGGTCGCCGACGCGCATCACGGGGTTCAGCGCGTTCATCGCGCTCTGGAAGACGATCGACACGTTTCGCCAGCGAAACCGGCGAAGCTCCTCGGCGCTCTTGCCGACGAGGTTCTCGCCCCGGAAGAGGATGCTGCCGCCGGCGATCCGGCCCGGCGGGCGGAGGATCTGCACGACCGCGCTCGCGACCGTCGTCTTCCCGCAGCCGGACTCGCCCGCGAGCCCGACGATCTCGCCCTCGTGAATCGAAAGATCGACGCCGTCCACTGCGCGCGTGGCCCTGGCGCCGAACCCGTACTCGACGACGAGCTGCTGCACGTCGAGCAACGTCGCGGTCTCGGCAGGCCGTCTCAGGGTGGTCTCCTCCACGACGCTCGTCACGCCCGTCCGCCGATCAGCAAAGCGACCAGGCGACGGCGCGGCGGCCGTTCCGTCCGCAAGCGCGGATTGCTCACCTCGTCGATCCCCGCCAGCAACAGCACGAGCCCGAGCACGGTGAACGCGAGCGCCGCACCCGGGAAGAAGAAGGGCCACCATTCCCCCTGCAGCACGGTCGAGTTCGTCTGCGCCCAGTAGAGCGTGACGCCCCAGCTCGTCTTCGTCATGTCGCCCAAACCGAGGAACTCGAGCCCGGCGTCGGTCAGCAGCGCGATGTAGAAGACGAGTACGAACGCGGCCGCGATGCGGCTGATCATGTTCGGGACGAGCTCGCCGAAGACGACGCGCCGCGTCGATTCCCCTGCCGCCTTCGCCGCCTGCACGAAGTCGCGGCTCTTCAGCTGGAGCGCCTGCCCGCGCAGGATCCTCGCCTCGAACGCCCAGAGCACGACCGCGAGGACGACCGCCATCGTCCCCATGCTGCGGCTCTTCAGGTAACCGGAGACGACGACGAGCAACGGAATCGCGGGGATCGTGAGGAAGACGTTGATCAGGAAGTTGACGACGTCGTCGACCATCCCGCCCGTGTAGGCGGCGGTGATGCCGAGCGTCGCCGCGACCGCCGTCGCGAGCGCGCCCGCGACGGCGCCGAGCAGCAACGAGCGGCGGGCGCCGAGCACGACCTGCGAGAAGATGTCGCTCCCCTGGTCGGTGGTGCCGAAGAGGTGATGCCACGAGGGCGACTGGCGCGCCGCGAGGAGGTTGAAGTCGTTCGGATGCGCGATGGAGATGAGGGGCGCGATCAGCGCGATCAGGACCATGAAGCCGACCATCGCGAGCCCGGTCCGCGACTTTCCGTTCCGCAGGAGCAGCAGCAGCCAGCCGGGCACGCGGAGCCGGCCGCGCATCACGCGCCGCGGCGGTGCGGCGAGCGAGAGGTCGAGTGCCGGCTCGAGCTGCGACATCAGCCGGTACGCAGGCGCGGGTCGAGGACGAGGTTGAGGAGGTCCATGAGCAAGTTCGCGGCGATGACGCAGACGGAGAGGACGACGAGAATCGCCTGCGCAAGCGCGTAGTCGTTCCCGAGCACCGCCTGCTGCAGCGTGAAGCCGGCGCCGGGGTAGCTGAAGATGTACTCGACGAACACGAGCCCGCCGACCGCGCTCGCGAAGAGCGCGGCGAAACCGTTCAGCGGCGGCAGGACGTGTTGATCATGACCGTGCGCATGTTCAGGACCCAGCCGCCGGCGTACGCGCCGACGATGACGAGGATCGGGAGCTCCGCGTGACGGAACGCGCTCGAGAGGAAGGTCCAGTTGAAGCCCGGGCTCAGTCCGTTGTCGTACGCGTGTTGGATCGGGAACCAGTGCAGCTTCAGTCCGAAGAAGTAGAGACCGAGGAGCGCCGTGAAGAACGCAGGGAAGGCGCTCAGAGCCATGAACACGGGCACGACGACGCTGTCGACCGCGCGGCCGCGGCGCCAGGCCGCGACCATGCCGATCCCGGTCCCGAGCACGAACGCAAGCAGGAAGGCGACCCCGACGAGGAAGATCGAGTACGGCAGCGTCCTGCCGATGACGGTCGAGACCTTTGCCGGATAGTTCGACGTCGAGATCCCGAAGTCGAAGTTCGCGATCCGGTGCCAGTACGTGAGGTAGTCGGACCAGATCGAGTGGTGACCGCCGCCGAGGAGCGTCTGGTACGTCTTGATGATTCCGGGGTTGGCCGCGATCTGCGACGGACTCAGGTGCTGGAGGATTCCGCCGAGCGGATCGCCCGGCATCAGGCGCGGCAGCAGGAAGTTGATCGTCAGCGCAACCCATAGCGCGAAGGCGTAGAAGGCGAGTCGGCGGGCGAACCAACGCATGGCGCAGACGGAGCGTAGACCGGCGGGCGGCGAGGAGGTTCCGCCCGCCGGTCGTGGGGCTCGAGGGGCCTAGCCCCCGCTCTTGCCACCCGGACAGATCCGGGTGAACGACAGGATGTTGTCGGGGAAGGTCGTGAAGATCGGATCACCGAAGAAGTTCTTCGGCGTGTCGAAGCAGTGGAAGTACTTCGTGCTGTACGTCGACCACCGCGGGCCGATGAACAGCGGCACGATCGGCATCTGGTCGAGGAAGATCTTCTCCAGCTGCGTCGCGATCCGCTTCTGCCTCGCCGAGTTCAGCGTCCCCTTCCACTGGTCGAGCAGCTTCGTCGCACCGTCGTGGGAGAAGTGCTCCCAGTTGCCGGTCGAGGTTGCATCCTCGCCGGCCGGGATGAACGCGTTGCGCGACATGTTCGCGTAGAAGTAGCCGTACGGCGAGCCCTGCGAACCGCCTTGCCAGAGCAGCGTCGGGAACTTCCCTGCACTCGCATTCGGCCACCAGGCGCCCCAGTCGGGCTCGAGCGCAACCTCGGAGTTGATCCCAATGTCGCGCAGGTTCCGCGTAATGATCTGGTTGGACGCGACCCAGTCCGACCACCCGGAGATCACGTGAATGTCGAGCCTGACCGCGTTGCCCTTCGGGTCGATCAGCTTGCTGCCTTTGTAGGAGAAGCCCGCGCCCGTGAGCATACGCTTCGCAGCTGCGGGGCTGAACGTCGCCATCTGCTTTGCCTGCTTCTTCACGGCGGAGTTGCTCACCCACTGCGGGAACAGTCCGTTGAGGCCGATCGCATCCGTCGGCGGTGCGTATCCGTACTCGCCGAGCTTGGACACGGTCTTGCGGTCGATCGAGAGGCTCAGCGCCTTGCGGAACGCAGGGAGGCTGTACGGGTACCTGGTCGTGTCGAGGACGAGCGAGATCGGGTACGCCGTCGTCGCGTAGAACGCGTGGTAGTGCTTCGGATCCTTCGCGACGTAGGCCTTCTCGACGTTCGGTACGAAGTTGTGCGTCCAGTCGGCCTGGCCGCTCTGGATGAGAGCGAGCGCCGAGTCGTTCGACGACGCCTGCACGTACTCGAGGCACCGGATCTTCGGCCTGCCCTTCTGCCAGTAGTGCGGGTTCTTGCCGAAGACATAGTCCTGTGACGTGAAGCGCTTCACGACGTTGAACGGACCGGAGCTGACCGGCTTCGAGTTCGTGAAGTTCGCGACGTCGCCGACCTTGGCCCAGACGTGCTTCGGCACGACGAAAACGCGGTTCACCGTCGCTGCGATGAACTGCGAGTCCGGCGTCTTGAGCCGGATCACGACCGTGTACTTCCCGCGCGCCGTGACCGCGGTGATGTTGTTGCCGGCGCCGGTGAGGCCGACGCGGTCCATGAGCTTGTCCTGACGGCCGGCGAGGATGCTGTAGACGACGTCCGTGGATGTGAGGGCCTGGCCGTCCGACCACTTGACCCCGTGAGCGAGGTGCAGCGTCAGCGTCCTGTTGCCGTTGCTCCATTTCCAGGTGCGGGCAAGCCAGGGCACGGGCTTGAGGCCGCCCTCCCCGGTGACGATGAGCGGCTCGTAGAACGCCCCTTGGACGAACGTGCCGCTCGGCAACCCCGTGGCCGTGTACGGATTGAAGTTCTTGGTGAACGCGGGATCGCCGGATCCCGTCATTACGAGGCAGCTATGTGCTGCCGTGCGTGCGCCAACCCTGTCGACTGCCGCGGGACTCCCCGCGGTGAAGACGGTCGCGATGACCGCACAGCTCGCGGCCAGCGCGACTGCCGCGAGTCGACGGGTGGAGCGGGGGCTGCGTCGCATCGGCTGTCCTTTCTCGCCCGCCCGGCGGGCGAAGCTCTCCAGATTCGGTGGTGGCCGAAAACGTTTCCGGAACCGTTTACCACGATTTTCGCGGCAAAGTCAAGCCTCAGTTCGGACAGAAACCCACGGAAATTGCGATCTTTTCCGAAATGTTCCGGAACATGCTTCAATGCTGTTCCATGGCCACGCAGTCCCGGCGCAAGACCATTCGTCAGATCGCCGACGAGGCGGGCGTCTCGATCGCCACCGTCTCCCGCGTCCTTAACGGGCGGGACGACGTCTCGGACGAAACGCGGGATCTCGTCAGCCGGATCATCCGCGAGAACGGCTACACGGCCAACCGCAGCGCGCGCGGACTGTCGGCCGGCCGGACCGGGCTGATCGGGGTCCTCGTTCCGCTCGTCTTCCCGGCGTACTTCGCCGGGATCCTGGCCGGCGCGGCCGAGGCGTTATCCGAGCGCGGCCTACAGATCGTCCTCTCCCCGACCCGCGGCGAGCACGACCGTGAGGTGTCGGTGCTCAACCGGCTGCACGGCCTCAGCGACGGCGCGCTCATCATCCTGCCGGAGGAATCGAGTGAGGAGCTCGAGCAGCTCCTCGACGACGGCTACCGCTTCGTCGTCATCGATCCGTTGATGCCGCTCGACGAGCGGATCCCGTCCGTGTCCGCGGCGCACACGTCGGGGGCCGACCAGGCGATGCGGCACCTGCTCGACCTCGGTCACAAGCGCATCGCGCAGATCACGGGCCCGCGCGGCTGGCTCGCGACCGAGGAACGGCGGCGCGGTTACCGCGCTGCGCTGGCGTCGGCCGGAATCCTTCCCGATCCTGCGCTCGAGGTGGGGTCGGTGCCGGAGATCGAGCCGGGACGGAAGGCGGCCGAGCAGCTCCTCGATCTTCCGGAGCGGCCGACCGCGATCTTCGCGTTCAACGACAACATCGCCATCGGCGCGATCCAGGCCGCGCGCGCACGAGGACTGAACGTGCCGGAGGACCTCTCCGTCGTCGGCTTCGACGACGTCGAGTACGCGACGATCGTCTCCCCCGCGCTGACGACCGTTCGCCAGCCGCTCGCGGAGATGGGACGAACTGCGGTCAGCCTGCTGACGCGCCTGCTCGAGCGGCAGCGCTTCGAGACGCTGCACGTCGAGCTCGCAACGCGGCTCGTGATCCGCGATTCAACCGCGCCGGTCCCCTCGTAGCAGCTCGTCG
>VAYM01000015.1 GCA_005884945.1 Actinomycetota bacterium
AGCATCTCTCGCGGGAGGATCACCGTCATCAACGCCGAGCGCGCGGACGCCGCGAACGTCCCGGCGGCGCCGTAGAAGACCGTGACCGCGTAGATGAGCCACACGTCCCCGCGGTCGTGGACGAACAGCAGCGACAGCATCGCGAGCGCCTCTGCCGAGTAGGTCCACGTCATCACGCGCCGCCGGGGCAGCCGGTCGACCAGGAGACCGGACAGTGGCGAGAAGAGCGAAGGGGCCGCCAGCGCGAAGAAGACGAGCCCGGCGGCGGCGTTGCTGTCCGTCAGGTCCTTCGCCCAGACCCCGAGAACGATGATCATCGCCCAGTCGCCGAACTGCGACACGGTCCAGCCGAAGAGGAAGATCCGCGCGTCGCGGATCGCAAGGACCTTCCGCATCAGGCGCCAGGGCCCTCGGAGGAGAGGGTCGCAACCTGCGTCGGCAGCAACGCCTCTTCGGTCACCGGCATCGCCTCCGGCTCCGTCGGCAGATCCTTGACGTGCCGCACCGTCGATAGGGCGACAGGCAGTGTCGCCAGGAGGATGCCGATCGTCCCGACGAAGAGCGTCGGCCGGAGGCCGATCCACGTGGCGAGCGCGCCGCTGACGAGCGACCCGAGCGGGATCGTCCCCCAGACGATGAAACGCCGCGAGGCATTCACGCGCCCTAGCAGCCGCTCCGGTACGAGCGCCTGCGTGAGGCTGATCGCGCTGACGTTGTAGACGACAATGCCGAACTCGCCGAAGGCGAACGCAACGACGATGAACGGAATCGGGAACGAGGTCGGCGCGATCGGGATGAGGACCATGGGGACGGCCCCGACCGCCGACCCCCACACGATCGCGCGTCCGATTCCAAGCCGCGTGCCGATCTTCTGCGCGAAGAATGCCGCCGCGAGACCGCCGGCGCTCGAGAGCGAGAACGTCAAGCCGATCGCCAGCGCGGACATGTGCAGGCGGCGCACCATGTAGACGACGAGAATCGCGAACGCGACGTTGCTGAAGAAGTTGAACGTCGCGGTCGACATCGAAATCGGACGCCAGTAGCGGTGACGGACCAGGTACTTGATGCCGTCGATGAGCTCTCGCACCATCGAGGGTGAGTCCACGTCGCGTTCCGGAACATCTTCAGTCTTGCGGATCGCGAAGAGAAAGCTGGCCGACCACAGGTAGCTGATCGCGTCGGCGAGCATCGCGTACGGAGCGGTGATTGCGTGAACGAGCAGACCGCCGACGCCGGGTCCGAGTATCTGCGCACCCGAGCGCGTGATCTCTAGCTTGGCGTTGCCGTCGACGAGTTGGCTGCGTTCGACGATCGACGGAAGGTACGACTGGTACGAGACGTCGAAGAACACCGTGAGCGTTCCCGTGACGAAGCCGGCAACGTAGAGCTGCGTGAGCGTCAGGTGACCGGTCGCGGCCGCGACCGGAATCGACCCGAGCGAAAGCGCGCGGCCGAAGTCGGCGACCACCATGATCCACCGGCGGCGGAGCCGGTCGACCCACACGCCGGCCGGAAGCGTGAACAGCAGGAACGGCAGGAACTCGACCGTTCCGAGCGCCGCGACCTGGAAGGCAGAGGCATGGAGCGCGTACAGCGCCACGAGCGGGAGCGCGATGCCGCTGATCTGCGTCCCGAGCTGGCTGATCGACTGTGCCGACCAGAGCTTCATCAGGCTCTTGGAAGCTGGGCGGGCGCAGGTGCGCGCGCGAGCACGATGTCGCCGCTGACGGTCTTGGCGCGGACCTCCACCATCGGGGCGTCCGCGTCAGGAGCCTCCTCCTGCGGCGCGTCGCCCAGGTCGAACTCGGAGCTCGTCGACCCACTGACGGTGTTCGCGTCGACGTACACGCGCGAGCCGCGGCGAACGCCGACGTAGACGTCACCGGAGATCGCCGTCGCCTCGATGGTTCCGCCGAGGACCGCTTCGAAGCGCTGGTCTCCGGAAACGGTGTTGGCGTGGATGGACGCGGCTGCGTCGCGGATCCAGAGGTCGCCGGAGACGAGCTTCGCCACCACGTCGGCGCCGGCGCGCTGCAGGGCGACGTCGCCGGACGTGGACTGGATCTCCGTCTGCCCGCCGACCTCCTGGACCGACACGTCGCCGCTCGCCGTCTTGACACGAAGATCGCCCGAGACCTCGTCGATCTCGATGTCGCCCGACGCCGTCTTGACCTCGACCGAGCGGTAGCTGCCGCGCGCCGTCATATCCGCCGACTTCGTCCGCACGTTCACGCCGGCTTCGGGCGGACAGACGACCCGCAAACGGATCTCGGGGGTGCGTCCGAGCGAGAACATGAAGCCGCGGCTCCGGACCTCGACGACGACGTCGGATCGCTCGCCGCGCTGGTGCGACTCGACGCGCGCGCCCTCGATGAGCTCACGGCTGTACGACTCGTTGCCCTCGAGCGACACGTGCGTCGTCTCGCCTGAGCCCGTCTCGATCTCGATGCGCCCGAACGGGATCTCGAGATCGAGGCGGACCTGACCCGGTGTGTCGAAGTCCCAGGTGGGCATCAGACGATGTGCTGCCGCGCGTCGGCGTAGCGGATGTCGGAGAGGACGCGGTCGCGCGTGCCGGGGGTGCGGCGGACGACGATCGGTCGATCCTCCTTCGGGCGAATCAGATTTGCCTCGCGCCGCGGCAGCACCGCGAGCGCAAGTCCGAACGGGAGTGGCAATACGTGCATCGCTTGCTCCTTTCAGCTGCGGCCGTAGCCGGTCATGCGCCGGCCACCGGGCCCGCGCCGTTGTGGATTCGCGCTCTTCGAGATCTGCTGCAAGAGCCACGTGTTGGCGGACACGCCCGCGTCCTGCGCGGCGGAGTCGATGATCGCCTTGAGCGTCTCCGGGAGCCGGAGCGTCACGCGCGCGCTCAGGGAGTCGTCGGCTGAGGGCATCGGGGCGCCCTGCTCCTCGACGTAGACGAACTCGGGGTCGCCTCCGGTGAGGCGGACCTCGATGTGTCCGTTCGGGAGCTGATTCGTGAGCTCCGCGGCGGCCTCGCCGAGGACGTCCATCAGGCGGAGCCGGAGGGATGGCTCCAAGGTTGCCGCGATTCTGCGAGCGGCTTCGGCAACCGCGTCGTCGCCCATACCGGCGACCGCTTGGAGATCCCGCTGGAGTGCCTCGACGAAGGCCGCCGCGTTCATAAGCGGCACTATGACATCAGTGTGATGTCATGTCAAGCCTCGAGTGGCGTCAGCCGCGTGTCAAGGTGACGCGAAGGCCGCAAATTGCGGGAAAGTGCGCACCGCGTGTGGTGAGCTTCCGCTAGAGCGGCGCGTCGAAGAGGCCGAACCACCGGCTGAGCTCGGGCTCGATCGGCAGCTCGCCGTCGAGCTTCGCCTTCAGCTCGAGCTCCTCCGCGTTGTCGCGCTCCTGGTCCTCGCCGGTCGGCACGAACGGCCAGAACGCGCCGCGCTTGTACCCGTAGACGAAGTAGACGGGATGCTTGCCGCCGTCGAACTTGAACAGCGCCGCGAGCAGCTGCTCGCCGAAGCCTTGCTCCTCGAGGCCCTGAGCAACCGCGTGGACGGCGGTGACCTGGTCCTCGAGCTGCGGGTCGCGGACGACGACCCAGCTGTAGCCGAACGAATCGTTGCGACGTTCGAGCTTCGAGCCGGACTCCGCGGCGACCGAGTCCAGCAGTTGCTCGATGTCGCTCTCGACGCGCGTGAACTCGCCCGCGGACATCGGCTTGAAGCAGATTCCGCCGACGCCGCCCGTCTTCAGACCGAGCTCGGTCTCGAGCGTGACCGCCGCGGTCGTCAGCGCGAAGAGCCGCTCACGCGCAGGTGCGGCGAGCTTCTTGCGGCCAAGGAGAACGTCGCGCAGACCCACCTGCGGAAAAGGGTCAGACCGGAAGGTCTGACCCTTGGTCTGACCCTTCCCTGCTCAGACCGGCCGGCCCATCTCGCGCGCGATGCGCTCCAGCGCGGCGAGCCGTTTCTCCAGCGGCGGGTGATCCATGAAGAGCTCCGCCGTCGCCTGCTTCACCGAGGCCGGGATGATGAAGAACGCGTTCATCGCCTGCACCTCGCGAAGATCGCGCTGCGGGATTCGGAACATCTCGCTCGAGATCTTCTGCAGCGCGCTCATCAGGTTCTCGGGCGCGCCCGTGATCAGGGCCGAGCCGCGGTCGGCGGCGTACTCGCGGTAGCGCGAGATCGTCCGGATCAGGATCCAGCTGAGCACGTACGTCACGACGGACACCGCGAGGACGATCAGCCAGACGGGGACGGCGTTGTTGTTGTTATTGCTGCGGCCGCCGCCTCCCCACATTCCTGCGTACAGGCCGAACCGGGTAAGAAGGCCGGCGAGCATCGCGAAGAACGACGCGACGGTCATGATCAGGACGTCGCGGTTCGCAACGTGTGAGAGCTCGTGGGCGAGGACGCCCTCGATTTCGCGCGGCTCGAGTCGGCGCCACAGGCCCGTCGTAACGGCGACCGCGGCGTGCTTCGGGCTGCGGCCGGTCGCAAATGCGTTCGGGATGTCGGTGTCGACGACGGCGATCCGCGGCTTCGGCAGGTCGGCCATCGCGCACAGCCGCTCGACCATGGCGTGCAGCTCGGGCGCCTCGTCGCGCTCGACGATCTTCGCTCCTGAGGCGGCGAGGGCGAGCTTGTCCGACGTGTAGTACTGGAAGAACGCCAGGCCGATCACGATGACGAGCATCGGGACGAGTCCGACGTTCAGGACGTTGAACAGGACGACGGCGAAGACGACGTAGAGCAGGCCGAGCAGCCCGCCCGTGAAGATCATCCGGAGGGAGAGACCGGCGTCGCGTCCGAAGGACTTGCGTTTCATCGAGAATCGTGCTCCTTGAAGGGGACGAGACGAATTGTAGTTTCGGCGCTCTGCCTTCCGGCGCTCCTTAACGTCAGCTCAACAGCGCAGGCCGCTCCTGTGGCCGTCAGGGTGGTGCCGTCGTTCGACCCGGCCGCCTACGCAAGCCGGGGCGTCGTCGGCCTGATGGTGCCGGCCGTCGGGGCAACCGTGACCCGCGCGGACGCGCTCGCGTCACTCGAACGAGGCAAGACCGAGCACTCGCTCCTCGGCGGCAGGCCGCACGGCAAGGTGATCGTCCGTCCGTCCTCCACGCCCGGAACCGAGGTGACGTTCTACGTTGCACGGGGTGTTGACGTCGAGCTCGACGCGAATCTCCGGGCTCATCTCGATCGCGGACATCGCGCCCTCCGTCCAGCACCTCCGTCGGCATCGCTGCGACTTCTCGCCGCTCGGTGCGACGGCAGTCGGGCACCCGGCCGGGCAGCTGCGGTCGCTCGACCGCCGGATCGCCCGCGTCCACGATGCGCGCGGCTGGGCACTCGTCGCGACGCTCGTGACGGTCGGCGCGCTCGCCTTGCTCGGAGGGCCGGGGGTGCTCGGCTGTGCGGCTGCCGTCGGCGCGTCGCTGCTGCTGGCCGCCGCGGACGTGAACGCCTTCTGGCCGCTTGTGCTCGGGCTCGTCGGGCTCACCGTTCTCTTCTCGCTGCCGGGCCTCCTCCGCAGAGCGATCTCGTACCTGATCGCGATCTTTGTCGTCGCGCTCCTCTTCGTCCTCGTCTTCGACACGCGCGTCAACTCGCTCGCCGTGCTAGGCGCGCGTCCCGACGGAGGCGGCCGCTTCTACGGCATCACGAACCAGATGGAGACGCTCCTGCTCGCGCCGGTGCTCGTCGCGGCCGCCGCCGGATCGCGGTGGCTGATCGGCATCGGTGCGCTCGCACTCGTCACCGTCGGGTGGAGCCACGCCGGCGCGGACGGCGGCGGCATCGTCGTGTACGCAGCCGCACTCGCGGTGCTCGGGCTGCGACTTCGCCCGGAGCCCGTCACGGCGCGACGGCTGGCGATCGCCGCCGCCGCGGTCGTCGCGCTCACTTTCGCGTTGGTCGGGATCGACGCCGCGCTCGGCGGGTCCAGCCACGTGACGCATGCCGTCGGCACGGGACCGGGGTCACTGCTCGGCGACCTCGGACGGCGACTGCACCTCTCGTATCTCTCCGTCACGAACTCGTGGGGGAAGGGGCTGGAGTTCTCCGCCGGCATCGCCGTCCTGGTTGCAATCGCTGCGTTCTTCCGCGGCCGGCCGACGATCGACGCGATGCTCGTCGGCCTCGGGGTCTCGTTTCTCGTCAACGACACGCCCGTCGACGTCGCGTTTCTCGGTGCGCTCGGATGCTGGACGCTCGTCCACTGGGAGGCAGTAGACTCGCGCGCCATGCGCCGCCGCACCGGCCCGGTCGTGCTCTTCGCATCGTCACTCGTCGCGCTCGGAATGGGGCTCACGCTCGCCGGCTGCGGGAGCCAGGGCATCTCGCACGCGTTACCGGTGACCGTGGTTGGAACGGTCAAGCAGGAAGCGCCCGGCAAGGGCATCTTCGTCGCCCAGGGCTGCAACGCCTGCCACACATACACGCCCGCGGCTGCCAAGGGGACGATCGGACCGGACCTCGACAAGCTGCCGCAGTACGCGAAACAGGCGAAGCAACCGCTGGCGGCGTTCGTCAAGGAGTCGATCGTCGACCCGAACAAGTACATCCAGAAGGGGTATCCGCCGAACGTGATGCCGAAGACGTACTCGAAACTCCCCGCGTCGGACATGACGGCGCTCGTCGACTTCCTGACGAAACCGAACGGCTGAACCTCCCGGCTGATTTTCCGCGCGACGCCGACGCAATTGCGTGCGACCTCGACCGCACGCTGATCGGAGAGGACGTCGTGCTTCGCCCGCGCACACGGGAAGCGATCGAGCGCGTGCGCGCCGAGGGAGTGCACGTCGTTCTCGTCACGGGGCGCATGTTCCAGGCCGTGCGGCCGTACGCCCTCGAGGCGGGGCTCGACGACCCGGTCATCTGCTACCAGGGCGCCGTCGTCGCGGAACCGCAATCCGGGAAGTGGCTGCGACACGTGCCCATCCCGCTCGAGCTCGCGCTCGACGCGATTCGGGCGTTGCACGACGAAGGGTTCGGGATGAACTGCTACGTGGCGGACGAGCTCTACGTCGCCGAGATCACTCCCGGTGCGCGCGAGTACGCCGACTTCCAGCACATCGAGCTGCACGAGGTCGGCGACATCCTCGCCTGGCTGAGCGATCCGCCGACGAAGCTCGTCGTGATCGACGACCCTCTCGTCCTCGACGAGCTCGAGGAGCGGATGAAGGCGCGCTTCGACGGCCGCATGTACATCTCCAAGTCGCTCCCGTACTTCCTCGAGTTCGCCGCGCCGGGCGTCACGAAGGCGGCCGGGCTCGACTTTCTCTCGCAGCGCCTCGGGTTCTCGCCGGAGCGGACGATCGCGTTCGGCGACGGCGAGAACGACATCGAGCTCGTGGCCTGGGCGGGGTATGGCGTCGCGGTCGACAACGCCCACGAGCGTGTGAAAGTCGTCGCCGATTTCGTCTGCCCGTCTGTGGACGAGGAGGGCGTGGCGCAGGTTCTCGAGGCGTACCTAGACTCCCGCGCATGATCGACCTGCGTGCGGCTCGAAACGACCGGGAGCGGTTCCGCGCCGCGCTCGCGCGTAAGGGCGCGGCAGAGCTCTTCGACGACCTGCTCGAAGCGGACCGCGCCGTCCGTGAGGTGCAGCCCAGCGTCGAGGAGCTGCGTGCGAAGCGGAAGGTCAAAGGCAAGCCGACGCCGGAACAGCTCGCAGAGCTCGAGCGGATCAAGACAGAGCTTCAGTCGCTCGAGCAACAACTCATGCAGGCAGAGGCCAAGCGAAAAGAGCTCTTAGACCGCATCCCGAACCCGCCGAGCGAGGAAACACCCGACGGGCAGACCGAGGCCGATGCCGTCGAGATCCGGCGCGTGGGCGAGCCGCCCTCGTTCGACTTTCCGACGAAGGACCACGTCGAGCTCGCGGAGATCTACGGCTGGCCGATGATCGACCTCGCGCGCGGGGCAAAGGTCTCGGGTGCCCGCTTCGCGTATCGCCTCGGCGACGTCGCGCTGCTCGAGCTGTCGCTGTACCGGTTCGCGCTCGACCGCCTCGTGCAGCGAGGGTTCGTGCCCGTGCTCCCTCCGGTCCTCGTCCGCGAAGAGGCGATGTACGGGACCGGGTTCTTCCCCACAGACGAGGTGAACATCTACGGCGTCGAGCGCGACGAGCTCTTTCTCGTGGGAACGTCGGAGGTGCCCATCGCTGCGATGCGTGCGGACGAGATCCTCGACGAGGACGACCTCCCGCTGCGGTACGCGGGCTACTCGACGTGCTTTCGCCGCGAGGCCGGCGCGGCCGGCAAGGACACGCGCGGGATGTATCGCGTGCATCAATTCGACAAGGTCGAGATGTTCGTGTTCTCCCTGCCGGAGCATTCGCGCGACGAGCACGAGCGGCTGCTCGAGATCGAGGAAGAGCTCGTGCAGGAGCTCGATCTTCCGTACCGTGTCGTGAACATCGCCGCCGGGGACCTCGGCGCGAGCGCGGCCAAGAAGTACGACATCGAGGCGTGGTTCCCGGGCCGCGGTGGCTACGGCGAGATCACGTCGACGTCGAACACGACGGACTACCAGGCTCGGCGCCTGCACATTCGCGTTCGCCGCGAGGGCGGCCCGCAGGAAGTGCACACGCTGAACGGGACAGCCGTGACCGGCCGCGCGATGCTCGCGATCATGGAGAACTTCCAGGAGTCGGACGGTTCGGTGTCCGTTCCGGACGTGCTGACCGAGTTCGGCGCACCGCGGAAGCTCGGCTCCGAGCGAGCGCGCGCCTAGCGAGGCGACCCGCCGCCGAGGCTACCCTTCTCCGATCAACGGCGGGGTGCCGGAGCGGTCGAACGGGGCGGTCTTGAAAACCGCTGAGGGTTCACGCCCTCCGTGAGTTCGAATCTCACCCCCGCCGCTTGGCGCCCGAGAGTCCGCCCAGCTTCGCTGGGCATGACGACTTTCGGGCGTTTTCCGCTCACGGCCTGCCGACACATCCGGATGCAGCAGTCCCCATACGCGCAGCGTCAGGTCGATCTGATGGCGCGCCTCGTACGCGTCGGCGCAGCGCCGCGAGTCGACTTCCACGATCGACGGTCCTATCTCCTCGGCGTGAAGCTCCGCTCGACGCAGGAAGCCGACGAGGTCCAGGACCAGCTCAGGATGCGAGAGTTGAAATTGCAGTTCCGCAGAGGGCGCTGCTAGGTGGAGGCCGAGGCCACGCCCGCTCGCAAAGGATGCAGTCCGTGAAGCCCCGGCGGCACCCCCAAAAGGGTGGTCGCTAGCCCGCGACGACCCAGAGCTCTTCGAAAATGCGGCGAAGCTGCTGTTCGCGCACCGAGAACGCGCGCACGACGCGAGGATCGAACTGGCCGCCGGTCCCGCCGAGGATCTCTTCCGTCGTCCGATCCCAGTCGAGCGCTGCGCGGTACGGCCGGTTGCTCGTCATCGCGTCGAGCGAGTCGGCAAGCGCGAAGATACGCGCGCCGATCGGGATGTCGTCGCCGGCGAGCCCGTTGGGATATCCCCGCCCGTCCCAGCGTTCGTGATGCGAGCGGACGACGTCGAGCCCCGGTCCTTCGAGGAGTGTGACGTCGGAAAGGATCTCGGCGCCGACCCTCGGATGCGTCTGCATCACCTTCCACTCGGCCGCGTTGAGCGGTCCGGGCTTGTCGAGGATGTGATGCGGAATCGCGATCTTGCCGATGTCGTGGAGGAGGAAGCCGTACTCCAGGCCGGGATCCTCGAGCAGCGTCGGGTCGACGGCGTCGGTCAGGATGAGTGCGTACTCCTGCACGCGTTGCGCGTGGCGGCCCGTGTGCGGGTCGGCTGCCTCGAGCGCGTCGGCGAGCGCGACGACGGTTTGCCGGTAGGCGTGCTGCAGGAG
>VAYM01000016.1 GCA_005884945.1 Actinomycetota bacterium
GTTCTCGTTCACGAGCCGGACGGCTTCCTCGTACGTGTCGACGCGCGTGATCCCCAGCACCGGGCCGAAGATCTCGTCGTCGTAGGCCTTCGTCCCCGGCGCGACGTTGTCGATGAGCGAAGGCGCGAGAAAGAAGCCGTCGCCCGGAGTTTCGCCGTTCCGCCCGTCGACGACGACGGTTGCGCCCTCCGCGGGCGCGTTCTCGACGTACGACGCCACCTTCTCACGGTGCTCGCCGGTGATGAGCGGACCCATCTCCGAGGACGAGTCCATGCCGTCCCCGACCTTGACCTTCGGGATCCTCGCCTTGATCGCGTCGACGAGCTCGTCCGCCGCGTGCCCGACCGCGACGACCATCGACACGGCCATGCACCGCTCCCCCGCGGAGCCGTAGCCGGCGCTGACGGCGGCGTCAGCGGCCATGTCGATGTCCGCATCCGGGAGCACGATCATGTGGTTCTTCGCCCCGCCGAGCGCCTGGCAGCGCTTGTGGTTCCGCGTCGCCGTCTCGTAGACGTACTTCGCGATCGGCGTCGAGCCGACGAACGAGACCGCGGCGATGTCCGGATGTTCGAGCACCGCGTCGACCGCGACCTTGTCGCCGTGCGCGACGTTGAACACGCCGTCGGGGAGCCCGGCCTCCTGCAGCAGCCGCGCGGTGAAGATCGACGCTGACGGATCCTTCTCCGACGGCTTCAGCACGAACGCGTTCCCACAGGCAATCGCCGGCGCCCACATCCACATCGGAACCATCGCGGGGAAGTTGAAGGGCGTGATTCCGGCGACGACGCCGAGCGGCTGGCGAATCGAGTAGACGTCGATCCCGGTCGAGGCCTGCTCCGAGTAGGCGCCCTTGAGCAGCTCGGGAATGCCGCAGCAGTACTCGATCACCTCGAGGCCGCGCGCGACCTCGCCCTGCGCGTCGCTGAAGACCTTTCCGTGCTCCGACGTGAGGATCCGCGCGATGTCGTCCTTCCGCTCGTGCACGAGCTCCCGGATGCGGAAGAGGATCGCCGACTTCTTGGACAACGACGTCGCGCGCCACGCGGGGAACGCAGCCTTCGCCGCCTGCACCGCGCGATCGACCTCCTCCGGCGAGGCGAAGTCGACGGCACCGGTCTGACGGCCGAGCGCGGGGTTGTAGACCGGCCCGCTTCGGCCCGATTCACCCGCGACGATCCGGCCGCCGATCCAGTGGCTGATCCGCTTGACGCTCTGCTCCTGCTCGACGGGTGGCGTTGCCAGCTCGGTCATCTCGATCCTCCTCGCGCGACAGGGGCAGGGTACCGCGCGTCGATCTGGCTAGCATCGGCGAGATGCGCTCGGCGCTCTGGGCCGCGGCTGAAACACTAGTGCTGCGAACGCAGGCGCGCCGTCTCCTCCTTTCGGCGCCGCCCGTCTCGTTGTCCGCGGCCGACGTCGCGCAGTTCGAGCGGTTCGCAGCACATGTCGACCGCGGCACCGGTGACGAGCTCGACTATTGCTCGAAGGCGCCGAAGCACGCGTTCCTCCGCCATCTGGTCGAAACGCGCGACGTGCTCTTCCACGGCACCGGCCGGCCGGAGGTCGCGGAGTTCGAGCCGCAGCAACAGACGGATTACGACGGTGCCTGGACGGATGCGGTCTTCGCGAGCGACGATCCGATCTGGCCGATGTTCTTCGCAACCGTGAACCGGGAGATCGCGCGCTCGCTGATCAACGGATGCTCCCGGCGCGTCGGCGAAAGCCGCTACTACTTCTCGATCAGCGCGGATCCTCGTGCGGCGGAGAGTTGGCGGACGGGCTGGATCTACATCGTCCCGCGCGAAACGTTCCACCAACATCGAGCCGGCTCGGAGTGGATGAGCCAGGTCGCTGTCCGTCCCCTCGCCCGACTGCGCATCGAGCCGACGGATTTTCCGTTCCTCGGCGACGTGGTCCGGCACAGCCGCACCGATCCGGTGCCGAAGGCCGTTCTGCGTGCGACCGTAGGCCGCGCCTGGGGGCGATAAGCTCCGGTCCGTGGCGATCGTCGAGGCGAACACCGAGCTCGGCCGGCAGGTCGTCGCCGACGCGAAGCAGTTCGTCCTCCACTCGTGGTCGGTGCAGGACGCGCTCGACCCGATCCCCGTCGCGGGCGCGGAAGGACGGCACTTCTGGGACTACGACGGGAAGCGGTACCTCGACTTCGCGTCGCAGCTCGTCAACGTCTCGATCGGCCACCAGCATCCGAAGGTCGTCGCGGCGATCAAGGAGCAGGCGGAGAAGCTGTGCACCATCGGCCCGCCGATGGCGACGGAGCCGCGGTCGACGCTCGCGCGCATGCTCTCGGACGTCACGCCGGGCGACCTGCAGATGACGTTCTTCACGAACGGCGGCGCCGAGGCGAACGAGAACGCGATCAGGCTCGCCCGCTGGTACACGGGCCGGCACAAGGTGATCGCGCGCTACCGCTCGTACCACGGTGCGACGGCGGGCGCGATCACGGCGACGGGCGACCCGCGCCGCTGGCCCGCGGAGCCCGGCATCCCGGGCGTCGTACGGATGCTCGACCCGTACACGTACCGCTGCCCCGCTGGACATCCCGACCCGTGTCCGGTCTGCACGGGCGCACCGCATCTCGAAGAGATCCTGCAATACGAGGGCGCGCACACCGTCGCCGCCGTCATCCTCGAGACGATCACGGGGACGAACGGGATCATCGTCCCTCCGGATGGATACTTGCGGTCAATCCGCGAGGTCTGTGACCGGCACGGGATCCTGCTCGTCTGCGACGAGGTGATGGCGGGCTTCGGCCGCACGGGGAAGTGGTTCGGCGTCGACCACTGGGACGTCGTGCCCGACATCCTCACCCTGGCGAAGGGAATCAACTCCGGCTACGTCCCGCTCGGCGCGATGGTGGTACGCGAGCCGATCGCGGAGTGGGTGCGCGACAAGTACTTTGCCGGCGGGCTGACGTACAGCGGGCATCCGCTCGCATGCGCGTCGGCGGTCGCGTCGATCGAGGCGTTCCAGGAGGAGGGAATCGTCGAGCACGCTGCGGAGATGGGCGGCATCTTCGCCGAGCGATTGGGCGCGCTACAGGAGCGCCATCCGTCGATCGGCGACGTGCGCGGGCTCGGCTGCTTCTGGGGCCTCGAGCTCGTGAAGAGTCGCGACACGCGCGAGCCGCTCGTGCCGTTCAACGCCACCGGGGAGGCGTTTGCTCCGGTCGCACGGCTCGCGAAAGCGGCGCTCGAGCGCGGGCTGTACCTGATGACGCACTGGAACGTCGTCATGGTCTGTCCGCCGCTGACGATCACGCGCGACGAGGTCGACGAGGGGATCGAGATCCTCGACGAGGTCCTTGCGGTCGCGGACGAGCACGCTGCCTGATGGCCGACGAACGCCGTTCCGGCAAGGACCGACGCGGCGACGGCGACCGTCGTTCGGGCGAGGACCGGCGCAAGGGCGAGCAGCCCTTCCTGGGCAACGACCGACGTTCCAACGACGACCGGCGCTCCGGGAAGGACCGCCGCTCGGGCAAGGACCGCCGGGAGGACTCCTAGACTCTCTCCGCGTGAAGGAGCCGAAGCAGGAGGAGCCCTGCCTGCGCTGCGGCGCGCCGATGGAGTGGCGGCACGGAACCTGGCAGTGCACGAAGTGCCGCTTCAAGCTCGGCTGCTGCGAAGGCGAGTGCCCGAACGACTAATGGGTTAGA
>VAYM01000017.1 GCA_005884945.1 Actinomycetota bacterium
CGTTCGCGACGACGCTACGCCGCTCGCGTCTCATGCTCGATCCGTTCTTGCAGCGACAGCGACTCTTCCGTGTGCGCGTGTGCGATCGCGTCGACGGCCGCTGCCGCGCCGGCGAGCGTGGTGATGCACGGAACGCGCGCGACGAGCGCCGCCTCGCGGATGAGGTAGCCGTCGGTGCGCGCGCCGGAGCCGAACGGCGTGTTCACCACGAGGTTGCAGCGGCCGCGACGGATGAGGTCGACGACGCTCGGGCCGTCGCCCACCTCGGTGACCTTGCGCACGGGCTCGACGTCGATGTCCGCGGCAGCGAGCGCATCCGCTGTCCCCGTTGTCGCGAGCAGGCGGAAGCCGAGCTCCGCGAGTGCCGCGGCGACGGGGACGACGGCGGGCTTGTCGGCGTCGCGGACGGACAGGAACGCCGTCCCTTTCGTCGGCAACGGCCGGCCGGCGGCGCGTTCGGCCTTCGCGAACGCGGTCGGAAGGTCGGCCGCGCTGGCCATCACCTCGCCGGTCGAGCGCATCTCCGGGCCGAGCACCGGATCGGCGCCCGGGAAGCGCGCGAACGGCAGCACCGCGGCCTTCACGCTCACCTGCGCCGGCACGCGCTCCGCCGGCAGGCCGAGCTTGGCGAGCGTCGCGCCCCCCGCGACCTTGCACGCTGCTGCGACGAGGTTGACGCCGGTCGCCTTCGAGGCGAACGGAACCGTCCGCGACGCGCGCGGATTCGCCTCGAGGACGAAGATTCGTCCGTCGGCCACCGCAAGCTGCACGTTGAGCAGCCCGACCACGCCGAGCGCACGCGCGAGCCGGCGCACGATCGCGCGGATCTCCGCGTCCTCTGCCGCCGACAGCGACGGCGCCGGCAGCACGCACGCTGAGTCGCCGGAATGCACGCCGGCCTCCTCGACGTGCTGCATGACCGCGCCGACGTACGTGTCCTCGCCGTCGGACACCGCGTCGACGTCGATCTCGATCGCGCTTTCGACGAAGCGGTCGATGAGCACCGGGCGGTCGATCTCGCCGACGTCGTCCGGGGAGTAGCAGATTCGCATCGCGCGACCGCCGAGGACGTACGACGGACGGATCAGCACCGGATAGCCGATTCGCTCGGCGACGGCGCGTGCCTCGCGCTGGTCGTTCGCGATCCCCCACGCCGGGCACTCGATCCCGAGGTCGCCGAGCAGCGCTGCGAACCGCTCGCGGTCCTCCGCGAGGTCGATCGCCTCGAACGGCGTGCCGAGGATGCGGACGCCGGCGTCCTCGAGCGCGCGCGCGAGCTTCAGCGGCGTCTGCCCGCCGAATTGGATTGCGACGCCGAGCGGCTGCTCCCGCTCGCAGATCGCGAGCACCGACTCGACGTCGAGCGGCTCGAAGTAGAGGCGGTCGGACGTGTCGTAGTCCGTCGAGACAGTCTCCGGATTGCAATTGACCATCACTGCTTCGCAGCCGAGCGCGCGGAACGACTGGGCCGCGTGCACGCAGCAGTAGTCGAACTCGATCCCCTGGCCGATCCGGTTCGGGCCCGAGCCGAGGATGACGACCCGCGGCGTCTCGCCCACCGGCGCGGATTCGTCCGCCTCGCCCCAGGTCGAGTAGTAGTAGGTCGAGGCCGCCTCGACCTCGCCCGCGCACGAGTCGACGCGGCGGAACGACGGCCGGACGCCTTGTGCGCGTCGCTTCGCACGCACGTCCTGCTCGGTCGTGTCGAACCACGCGGCGATGTCGGCGTCGGAGAATCCCTGCCGCTTCAGCGCGAGCCAGTCGTCGGCGACGAGATCCTCTGCGACGCCCCAGGTGATCTCGCTGCGCGCGAGCTCGGCGTGGAACCACGGATGCGCACTGTCCGGCACGCACCACGGCTCCGCGCCGTCGAGCTCGCGGCTTCGCTCCGCTTTGCGATACGCCTCGATGAAGGTGCGCCCGATCCCCATCGCCTCGCCGACGGACTTCATCTGCGTGCCGAGCGTGCGGTCCGCGCCAGGGAACTTCTCGAATGCGAAGCGCGGGAACTTGACGACGACGTAGTCGAGCGTCGGCTCGAAGCTCGCCGGGGTCGTGCGCGTGAGGTCGTTCGGGATCTCGTCGAGCGTGTAGCCGACTGCGAGCTTTGCCGCAACCTTCGCGATCGGATAGCCGGTCGCCTTCGACGCGAGCGCCGACGAGCGGGACACGCGCGGGTTCATCTCGATCACGCGCAGCTCGCCCGTGTCCCGTTCGCGCGCGAACTGGATGTTCGAGCCGCCGCACTCGACGCCGACGGCGCGAATCACCGCTGCGGCCGCGTCGCGCAGCTCCTGGTACGCATAGTCGGAGAGCGTCATCTGCGGCGCGACGGTGACGCTGTCGCCCGTGTGCACGCCCATCGGGTCGATGTTCTCGATCGAGCAGACGATGACGACGTTGTCCTTGCGGTCGCGGACGACCTCGAGCTCGAACTCGTCCCACCCGCGCACGGACTCCTCGACGAGCACCTGGCCGATCGGGCTCTCCGCGAGGCCGAGCTCGACCTGGCGGCGCAGCTCCGCCGCCGTCTCGACGAAGCCGCCGCCGTGACCGCCGAGCGTGAATGCAGGTCTCACGACTGCGGGGGTCGCGAGACCTGCGAGTTGTGAGACATCGGTGACGATCGCGGATTGCGGGACCCTGAGGCCGACCGATCGGACGGCCTCCCGGAAGAGCTCCCTGTCCTCCGCCCGCGCGATCACGTCGAGCGGCGCGCCGATCAGCTCGACGCCGAGCTCCTCGAGGATCCCCGCGTCGGCGAGCTCGCGTGCGAGGTTCAGCGCGGTCTGTCCGCCCATCGTCGGCAGGAGCGCGTCGGGTCGCTCGCGCGCGAGGACTTCCGCGACGCCGTCGCGATCGAGCGGCTCGAGGTACGTGCGGTCCGCGAAGCCTGGGTCGGTCATGATCGTCGCCGGGTTCGAGTTCACGACGATCGTGCGGAACCCGTCCTCCCGCAGGACCTTCAGCGCCTGGCAGCCGGCGTAGTCGAACTCGCACGCCTGGCCGATCACGATCGGCCCGGAGCCGATCAGTGCGATCGAGGCGAGGTCACGCCGCTTCGGCATACGCCACCTCCTCGACCCAGCGTTCGAGCAGCGGCCACGCGTCGTGCGGTCCGGGCCCGGCCTCCGGATGGAACTGGACCGAATGCGCGTGCTCGGCCGGGAAGGCGAGTCCCTCCACCGTCCCGTCGCACAGCGACACGTGGGTCGCCTCGCGCGCCTCGGACGGCGCGACCGCGAAGCCGTGGTTCTGGCTCGTGACGAGCACCCGGCCCGTCGCACGCTCGAGCACCGGGTGGTTCGCGCCGCGGTGCCCGAACGGCAGCTTGTACGTCGTGTGTCCCGCTGCGAGCGCGAGCAGCTGGTGGCCGAGGCAGATGCCGAGGATCGGAACGCGGCCCAGCAGCTCTCGCACCGTTGCGATCTCGTCCGCGAGCGGCCCCGGGTCGCCGGGACCGTTCGAGAGCAGAACGCCGTCGTACTGCAGCAGCTCGTCCGCGTCGATGTCGTGCGGATAGACCGTGACGCCCGCACCCGCCC
>VAYM01000040.1 GCA_005884945.1 Actinomycetota bacterium
CTTCCTCCGACTCGGCCAGGAAGGAGATCATCCCGCCGAAGTCGCGCATCTGCCGCGCGGCGATCTCGTGTCCCGGATGCGTCGGGAGCCCGGGGTAGAACACCTGCTCGACGTGCGAGTGGCGCGAGAGCGTGTACGCGATCACCTGCGCGTTCTCGCAGTGGCGCCGCATCCGCACGCCGAGCGTCTTGACCCCGCGCAGGACGAGCCAGCAGTCGAACGGCCCCGGAACCGCACCGAGCGACTTCTGCAAGAAGACGAGCCGTTCCGCGATCGTCGGATCGTTCGTCGCTGCGAAGCCGCCGACGACGTCCGAATGGCCGCCGAGGTACTTCGTGGTCGAGTGGACGACGATGTCCGCGCCGAGCTCGAGCGGGCGCTGCAGGAACGGCGTCGCAAAGGTGTTGTCGACGACGAGGATCGCGCCCGCGGCGTGTGCGGCCTCGGCGGCGGCGCGGATGTCGACGATGTTCAGCATCGGGTTCGAAGGCGTTTCGATCCAGACGATGCGCGTGCGGTCGTCGAGGTGGTCCGCGAGCTTCGCGAAGTCCGGCGCCGGCAGGTAGTCGAAGACGTAGCCCTTCGGCTCGTAGACCTGCGACGTCATCCGGTAGACGCCGCCGTACACGTCGGCGATCAGCACCGCGCGGTCGCCGGGGTTCAGGAGGTGCATGATCGTCGTCACCGCGCCGAGCCCCGACGCGAACGCGATCCCGTGCTCGGCGGACTCGAGCGAGGCTAGGCAGAGCTGCAACGCCGTCCGCGTCGGGTTCGCGACGCGGGAGTAGTCGTATCCCTTGTGCTCACCGACCGCCTCCTGCACGTACGTGGAGGTCTGGTAGATCGGGACCGTCAGCGCTCCGGTCGCCGGGTCCGGCTCCTGGCCGTCGTGGATCGCGCGGGTCTCGAAGTCCACTACGTGTCGATGCTACCGGCGCCCAGGAACCTCGCGAGGCTGCCGAGCGGACGCTCGACCGACACCGGTTTCGCCCCCGGCTCCCACCACACGCCGTTGACTCGCAGGACGCATCTCGAGGCGGTAGCGGAAGTCCCAGAGCGCCTCGGCCCGGTCGCGGTCGTAGATCAGCCGGTCGAACGGCGACAGGAACGTCGTGCGCGCGGGAATGCGGCCGTCCTGCGCGTCCGGGTGAGCCTCCCAGCCGCCGTCGCGATCACTCCGGACGCCGAGCGCGCGCCAGCGCTTCTCCGCCAGCATCCGCTCCGCCTCCTCGAGCGGCGGCGGCTCGACGTGCGGATACCACCGCTCGGCGAGGTCCCACAGCCGGTGCCCGCCCCGCCTGCCCACGATCGCGACCTCGCCGCGACCTTCGAGGAGCTCCAGCATCACGCTGACGTTCCGAGTCCCGTACCAGCCGTGCGACGTCCACGTGCGCACGGACGCATCGACGAGCTCGCGCGAGAGCAGCGGCCCGCGGCGCTCCAGCTCGCGCAGCACACGGCGGCGGAATGCCGCGTTCTTCTGCAGGAACTCGAGGCCGCGCCGCTCCGACGCGTACTTGCCGGTGCGCTTGCGCCGCATCCGAGCGAGGATCAGCGGAAAGTCCTCGATCGGCCGGATGAACGCGCCGAACTCGAACAGCTTGTGCTCCGTCCACAGGAGACGTTCGAGCTCGGCCGGGTCGTACGGGCCGAGCCGGCTCCAGAGGACGAGCTGCTGCGGCGTCGCGACGGCGGCGATCGGGTCGATCTGGAGGAAGCCGATGCGGCGGACCGTGTCGAGCACCGAGGTGGCGCTCCCGTCGAGGAGCTGAGAGCGGACGGCGATTCGACGGGCCTGTGCGAGGCTTACGCTCGTGGAGTTCACGGCGTTCGTACTCTCGCAGCTGCCTCCGGCACCCGCGCGCGTGCTCGAGATCGGGTGCGGTCCCGACGGAGGAATCGTGCCGGCGCTCGTCGATGCGGGACACGACGCGATCGGAGTCGACCCGCGCGCTCCCGACGGCGAGCGCTTTCGCGCGACGGCCTTCCAGGAGCTCGACGAGGGACGCTTCGACGCGGTCGTCGGCGAGCGCGTCCTCCATCACGTCGAGCCGCTCGGTCCCTCGCTCGACCGGCTCGCCGAGCTCGCGCCGACTCTCGTTCTCGAGGAGTTCGCGTGGGAGCAGATGGACGAGCCGACTCGCGACTGGTACGAGTCGCAGCATCGGCTGCTTCGTGCGGCCGGCGTCGAGCCGAACGGCCCGCCTGACTTCGCCCGCTGGGAGGACGAGCACGACGACCTCCACCGGTCGGACACGTTGAGGCGCGAGCTCGCGGAGCGCTACGAGGACAACCACTTCGAATGGCGGCCGTATCTCTACCGTTGGCTCGCAGGCCCGTCGACGGAACCGCTCGAGGAGACCCTGATCCGGTCGGGTGCGATCCGGCCGCTCGGCTTTCGCTGGGCGGGCGTCAGCCGTTCGTCGCCGCAGGGATGACGAGCTCGAAGCGCGAACCCTTGGGCTTCGCAGGCGTATAGAGCAGATCCCCGCCGTGCGCGTGCGCGTACGACTGCGCGATTGCGAGGCCGAGCCCGGTGCCTCTGGCCTGCGTACGGGACCGTTCGCTGCGCCGGAACCGGTCGAAGAGGTAGGGCACGAACTCGTCCTGGACGCCCTCGCCGCGGTCCTCGACGACGATTCGAAGATGGCGGTCGGTGCAGTCCGCGGTCACGGTGATCGGCGGTGCGCCGTACCGGAGGGCGTTGGTGATCAGGTTCCCGACCACGTGCTCGATCGCCGCTGCATCGACGTCCGCTTCGAGATCATCCGGAACGCGCACGTGGATGCTGTCGCCGATCGGCGCGACGGCCTGAGCGACCGACTGGAGATGCGGCTTCAACGCCACGCGCGTCGGGCTGATCTCGACGGTTCGCGAGTCGAGATGCGACAGATCGAGCAGCTGGTCGACGAGGCGGCGGAGACGATCCGCTTGCTCGTACAGCGTCTCGCGGAGGTGGGCTTGCGATCCGGCGTCGAGGTCGCTCGCGCGCGCGCGCAACGTCGCGGCGAGGCCGTACACCGTCGACGCGGGCGAGCGCAGCTCGTGTGCCGCGAGGGCGACGAAGTCGCGCTGGACCCGTCCGACACGGACTAGCTCGTCGTACATGAGCGCGCGGTCGATTCCGAGTGCGACGCGTTCCGCAACGACCTGCAGGAGACTCGTGTCGTCCTCGGTGAAGTGCCTGAGCTCGAGCGTCCCGACGTGCATGATCCCGATCAGTCGTCCGCCGGCGACGAGCGGCATGCCGAGCATCGACCTGATGCCTTTCTCGCGGAGGATCGGGTTCACGACGTCGGCGCGATCGAGGTCTTCGATCTGGACAGGCGCGACCTCGGCGGCGACGCGGCCGGCAAATCCCTTGCCGACCGGGATGCGGACGCCGCGCTCGACCTCCTCCTCGAGGCCTTTCGCCGCGCGCGCTACGAGCTCCGTGCCGGTGTCGTCGAGCAGGAGCACCGCGCACGTGTCGGCGTCGAGCGCGTCGCGCACACGGGTGAGCAGCTCGTCGAGCAGCTCGTCGAGCTCGAGATGCGCAAGTGCCGCATCGGTGACCTCCTGGAGCTTCCGCAGCGCATCGGCGGGCGTCGAGGACGGTCCCTCGGACCTGGGCGGGCCCACGAACACAGCTTAGTGCTGCCCAGGGACGAGTAAAGCTACGCTACGCGACGCCGACGACGTGCTCGGCGCGCGACTCGCGATAGTCCGGCCCAAGCGCCGTTGCGAGCTTCTGCTCGAGTTCGCCGGTGGCCGCGAGCTCCTCGACGATGTCCGCACCGCCGATCAGCTCGCCTTTGACGAACACCTGCGGAATCGTCGGCCAGCCCGAGAGAGACGTGAGCTCCTGGCGGATCGCCGGATCGGGGAGGATGTCGACGGCGGTCACGGGCGCGCCGGCCTCGCGCAAGGCGCGGAGCGCACGTTCCGAGTTGCCGCACATGGCGAACTGCGGCGTCCCTTTCATGAACAGCGCCACCGGCTCGTTCTCGATCACTCCCTGGATCTGCTCGCGAAGCTCGCTCATTCGGTTCCTCTCGTCGTGATACGGAGCTCGTGGATGGTGCCGTCGCGCAGCGGCTCGGCGAGCGCGTCGTTGACGAGCCGGTGTTGCTCGAGCAACGGCAGGCCGTTGAACCGCGGGCTGTGGACGGTCACCTGGAAGTGGTCACCGCCGCCGGTGCGATCCTCGACGCGCAACTCCGCGGCGTCGGGGAACGCGTGCTCCAGCAGCGTCTGCAGCGGGTCGGTGGCCACCGCGCCATCGTAGCCACCGGCGTACGATCCACGAGTGGACGCCGCGACCGCAGCGCGGAACTGGATCGACGGCTGGCTACGCGCATGGCCGGCGCGCGACGTCGACGGGATCGCCGCGATGTACGCGGAAGGGGCGGTGTACTCGTCGCATCCGTTCCGCCCGCCGGAGACGGCGCGGAGTTACGTCGAGAGCGCGTTCGGTGAAGAGGACCTCGTGCAAGCCTGGTTCGGTGAGCCGGTCGTGTCGGGAAACCGTGCGGCGATCGAGTACTGGGCGATCCTGCGCGGAGACGACGAGGTGACGGTCGCCGGCACGTCGATGCTGCGTTTCGATCCCGACGGCCGCGTGCGCGACCACCGCGATTACTGGGTCCAGGTCGACGAGCGGCGCGAGCCGCCGCCTGGGTGGGGGCATTGACGGAGCAGCTGGGCCTCTTCCCGCTCGGCACCGTGCTCCTGCCGACGGAGCGCATCCCGCTCCACATCTTCGAGCAGCGCTACCAGGAGCTGATCGGCGAATGTCTCGACCTCGACACGCACTTCGGCCTCGTCTTCGCCGACGACGACGGCATGCGCGAGATCGGCACGCGCGCGTTCGTCGTCGACGTCCTCGACCGCTTCGACGACGGGCGTCTCAACATCGCGGTCGAAGGACACGAGCGGTTTCGCATCGTTGCGGAGACTTCCGGCCGTTCGTTCCTGACCGCCGAGGTCGAGCCGGTCGGCGACGAGGAGGTCGTCTCGGAACGCTCGGTGCGAGAACGCGCGCTCGAGCGGTTCCGCAAGCTCGGACGTGTCGTCGAGTCGGACGTGGACGAGCCCGACGCGGACTCCGGGGTGCTCTCGTTCGAGCTCGCCGCACGCGTCGACTTCGGGCCGGAGCGCAAGCAGGAGCTGCTCGAGCTCCGATCGGAGCCGGTGCGACTAGGGATCGTCTCCGACCTGCTCGAGCGAGCGGCGGAGGCGATCACGCTCGAGCGTGCACTCGCCGAGGCCGCGGCGCAGAACGGTCGCGGTCTCCAGCACTAGCCGGACACGCACGTCGCTGCGGACCCGCGGAAGAGCGTTCGGCAGCGCGGGAGACGACCGTGTGTCCGAGCCGCCTCGAGGACTGCGCGGACTGCCTTCACCACGAGCCCGGGCTGTCCGGCGAACGAGATCACGTCGTGGTGACTGAGATTCGCGATCACGTGGATGCTGTTCGTCGACAGCCGTGCGAGCTCGCTCTGCAGCGACAGCCACGTCCGGTCTAGGAGCCGCTTCAGGTTCAGCCCGAGCCGCGGGTCGTTCTCCCGCCCCGCTGTGATCACGATGAGCGGCAGATCGTCGAGGCGGCCGGCGGACGCCGCTTCCGCGAAGGACGACTTCAGGTCCAGGTGCTCGTTGTTCGGCGGCTCGCTTCGGAGAAACGCGCGCAGCTGTCCGCGGACAGGGTTCTCGCCCGTTCGGGGCGGGCCGAGAGCCGCGAGGAACCGCTGCGCCTGGCGCGGGTGCGACGAGTCCACGAGGACGAGCCCGGCAACATCGCGCCGGTGCGCGCTCGCGAACTCGTGCACCAGGAGCCCGCCGTACGAGTGGCCGACGAGCACGTACGGCGGCGGGATGTGCGCATCGGCGAGCAGCGTCTGCAGGTCGGCGACCTCCTCGCGTCCCGTGCGGCTGGGCCCCGCGGCCGCGCTGAAGCCCAGACCGGCGCGGTCGTACGCGCACGTCCGAGTCACGCGGGCGAGCCCAGGCCCCACGGCAACCCAGTTGCGGTGGTCGCCGCCGAGCCCCGCTTCGAGCACGATCGTCGGCGATCCGCTGCCGGTGCACTCGTAGTACATGCGATGCCCGTGGACGCGAACCCAGTATCCGGGCTCGCCGGCGACCTTCTGCGGCTTCACCGCCTTCGCTCCGCCACACCCGGCGCAGATGCAGACGAGCGCGACGAGCGCGCCGCGGAACGTCACGCGTTGCGCTGGTGCGCGAGGAACCCGAGCAGGTCGGAGCGCGTGAGCACACCGACCGGCTTGCCGGCCTCGGCGACGACGACGGCGTTCGTGCGCCCTGTCAGCGTCGAGAACACCTCGTCGAGGGACTGGCTCGCGTCGACGGCCGCGAGCGGCGGCTGCATCGCGGCGGCGACGTCCTCGTGGAGCGCGTCCGGGTTCTTGAACACCCGATCGAGGAGGTCGCGGTCCTGGAGCGACCCGATCACGTCGGCGAGCGAGTCGAGCTGGCCGTCGCGGATGACGGGAAGCTGTGAGATCGAGTACCGCTGCATGACGTCGATCGCCTCGCCGACCTTCTGATGCGCCTCGATCGTGACGAGGGCCGGCACCTCCGTCTCCTCGAGCCCCTTCGAGCGCAGGAGTGCGTCCACGGTCGGGATCGGCAGGCGCCGCTCGACGAAGCCGTGCTCGAGCATCCACTTGTCGTCGTAGAACTTCGAGAGATACGAGCGGCCCGAGTCCGGGATCATCGTCAGGAGCGTCGCGTCCCGCCCGAAGCGCTTCGCGACCTGGAGTGCCGCCCACACGGTCGTGCCGCCCGATCCGCCGACGAGCAGCCCCTCGTCGCGCGCGAGGCGCCGCGCCGTCAGGAACGAGTTGCGGTCCGAGACGCGGATCCATTCGTCGACGACGTTCCGGTTCATCGTCTTCGGCCACGTGTCCTTGCCGATGCCCTCGACGAGGTAGGGGTGCACGTCCTTCTCGTCCTTCGCCGTGAACACGGAGCCTTCGGGGTCGGCGCCGACGATCAGGACGTCCGGCTTGTGCTCCTTGAAGTAGCGGCCGACGCCCGAGATCGTGCCGCCGGTCCCGACGGAGATGACGACCGCGTCGATCTCACCGCCCGTTTGCTCCCAGATCTCGGGGCCCGTCCGCTCGTAGTGCGCCTCGGGGTTTGCCATGTTCGAGTACTGGTCCGGCTTGAAGCCGCCGGGGATCTCCTCCGCGAGGCGCGACGAGACGGAGTAGTACGACTCCGGCGAGTCCGGCTCCACGGCCGTCGGCGTGATCACGACCTCGGCGCCGTAGGCCCTGAGCATCGCGATCTTCTCCTGGCTCATCTTGTCCGGCATCACGAAGATGCAGCGGTAGCCCTTCTGCGCGGCCGCAATCGCGAGCCCGACCCCTGTATTGCCCGACGTCGGCTCGACGATCGTTCCGCCGGGCTTCAGCTTTCCTTCGCGCTCGGCCTGCTCGATCATGCCGAGCCCGATCCGGTCTTTGACGGAGCCCCCCGGATTCAGGTAGTCGAGCTTCGCCAGCAGTCGCGGCTTGACGTCGCGGCCGACCTTGTCCAGCCGGACGATCGGCGTGTTGCCGACGAGCTCGAGCACGGAGGGGTACTCGCGGGGC
Organism: Actinomycetota bacterium; assembly: GCA_005884945.1. GTDB lineage: Bacteria > Actinomycetota > Thermoleophilia > Gaiellales > Gaiellaceae > 3-1-20CM-4-69-9. Next base: position 7,602 of record VAYM01000040.1, read on the forward strand.
ACTGGTGGGGAAGCTTAATCTCGGGGGAGAGCGACGAAAGGAGCCGGAATGAAGATCGCGACGATCGGGAGAGGCAATATCGGCGGCGGGCTCGGGGACTTCTGGGAGAAGGCCGGTCACGACGTGACCCGGCTCGGCAAGGAGGGCGGGGACGTGTCCGACGCGGACGTCGTGCTGGTCGCCGTTCCCGGCGGGGCGATCGCGGACGCGCTGGACAAGGTCACCGGCCTCGACGGGAAGACGGTGATCGACGCGACGAACCTGATCGGCGCGGAGCCGCCGAACGGGTTCGGCTCGAACGCGGAGTACGTGAAGTCGAAGACGGGCGGACCGACGGCGAAGTCCTTCAATCTCAACTTCGCCGCGATCTACGACCGCCTCGGCCGGACGAAGACGAGGCCGAGCAACATCTGGACGGGCGACGAGGAAGCGCGCGCCGCCGTCGAGCAGCTCATCCGCGACGCCGGCTACGAGCCGGTGTACGCGGGCGGCCTCGACAACGCTCGCATGCAGGAGCAATCGCTGGCGCTGCTGTTCTCGATCAACCAGGCCGGCGCGGGCGCGGTCTTCTACCGGATCGCGCCGCCGGACGAGTTCTAGTGCCGGAAGTGGCGCCGGCCAGTCAGCACCATCACCGCGCCGGCGTCACGAACCGCCGCCGTCACATCGTCGTCGCGCCTCGACCCGCCCGGCTGGATGATCGCGGTCACGCCCGCGTCGAGCGCGGCCTTCGGCCCGTCCGGGAACGGGAAGAACGCATCGGACGCGAGCACGGCACCGCGCACGTCGTGGCCGTGCTCGCGCGCTTTCTCGAGCGCGAGCTCGACGGCGTCGACGCGCGACGTCTGGCCGCCGCCGATTCCGATCGTCGCGAGCTCCTTCGCGATCACGATCGCGTTCGAGCCAACGTGCTTGCACACGCGCCACGCGAAGACGAGGTCACCCCAGATCTTTTCGTCGGGGTCGCCGCAGGCGACCTCCATTCCCTCGCGGTCGTCGACGTCGGCGTCGCGGTCCTGGACGAGCAGGCCGCCGATCACACGTTTGTAGTCCCGCTCCGTCCGGGGCAGGCCGCGCCGCTCGCGGTCGCGCAGGATGCGCCTCGCCGACCCCGGCGCTGACCGGCCGGTTGACGGCGCAGACCATCCCGAATGCCGACACCGGATCCGATGCGAGCGCGCGCTCGTACGCCTCCTCGATCGTCGCGGCGACGGCGACGCCGCAAGGGTTCGCGTGCTTGACGATCACGCACGTCGGCAGCGTGAACTCGCGCAGGAGCAACCGTGCTGCCGACAGGTCGAGCAGGTTGATGAGCGACAGCTCCTTGCCGTGGAGTTGCTCGACGCGCGAGAGGAGGTGGACGCGAGCACCCTCCTCGGCGTAGTAGGCGGCCCGCTGGTGCGGATTCTCGCCGTACCGCAGGTCGGCGACCTTCGTGAATGCGAGCGCGAGCGTGTCCGGGAAGGTCTCGACGTCGAACCAGCGGGCGATCGCGGCTTCGTAGGCGGCCGTCGTAGCGAACGCCTCCGCAGCGAGCGCGCGGCGCGTGTCGAGCGAGAGCTCGCCGGACTCGCGGAGCTCGTCGAGGATCGACTGGTAGCGGGAGGGGCGGCACACGGGCGCGCAGTGCGCGAAGTTCTTGGCGGCGCCGCGGAGCATCGACGGGCCGCCGACGTCGATCATCTCGACCGCCTCTTCCTCGCGCACACCGTAGCGTCCGGCGACCTCGCTGAACGGGTACAGGTTGACGCAGACGAGGTCGAACGGGCGAATCTCGTGCTCGTCGAGCGTCGCGAGGTCGTCGTCGCGGTCGCGGCGCGCGAGGATCGCAGCGTGGATGCGCGGGTGCAGCGTCTTGACCCGGCCGCCGAGCATCTCCGCGACGCCCGTCAGCTCTTCGACGCGCTCGACGTCGAGCCCGACCTCGCGCTCCAGGAAATCGGCCGTCCCACCGCTCGCGACGAGCTCGAAGCCGAGCTCGGCCAGCCCGCGCGCGAAGTCCTGCAGGCCGGTCTTGTCGTAGCAGGAGATCAGCGCGCGGCGCACAGCTCCCTCACGACGGCGGGCAGCAGCCGGTGCTCGACCGAATGGATGCGCTCGACCAGGGTCGCCCGCGGCTCGACCGGCACGGGCTCCTGACGAATCACGGCGCCGGTGTCGAGCCCCTCGTCGACGAAGTGCACGGTGACGCCGGTCGTGTCCACGCCGGCGGCGAGCGCGTCGTCGATCGCGCGTGCGCCCGGGAACTCCGGCAGGAGCGACGGATGGACGTTGACGATCCGCTCGCGGAACCGTTCGAGGAACGGGGCCGTCAGGAGGTGCATGTAGCCGGCGAGGACGACGAGGCGCACGCCGTGGAGCTCGAGCCAGTCGGCCATGTCGGCGTCGCGTTCCTCGCGCTCGGGGTACTCGTCGAGCGAGAACACACGCGCGGGAAGGTGCGCGGCGCGTGCGCGCTCGAGTGCGCGCACGCCGGGCCTGTTCGAGGCGACGCAGACGATCGGAATCTCCGAGTCGATCAACGCCTGCAGGTTCGTCCCGTTGCCGCTGACGAGGACGCCGATCACGCCAGCTCTCCGATCACGAGCGTGCCGGACGGCGGCTCCGAGACGACCGCGCACATGCCGATGCCGACGTTGAACACGCGGCGAAGCTCGTCCTCGTCGACACCCCTGTCCTCGAGCCAGGCGAAGACCTCGGGACGCTCCCACGCGCCCCAGTCGATGTGCGCCTCGATGCCGCGCGGGAGGACGCGGGTCACGTTGCTGAGGATGCCGCCGCCGGTGACGTGCGCGAGCGCCTTGACGTCGGCGTCCGCGCGCAACTCGCGGACGTCGTCGACGTACAGGCGATGCGGTGTGAGCAGGAGCTCGTCGTCGAAGTCCTCGTCGCCGACCAGGTCGCGGACGAGCGTGAACCCGTTCGTGTGCAGACCGGAGGAGGGGAGGCCGACGATCGCGTCTCCGCGCTCGCAGCGCGTGCCGTCGACGAGCGCGTCTCGGTCGACGAGCCCGACGCACGTCCCGGCGAAGTCGAGCTCGTCCGGTTGGTAGATCCCGGGCAGCTCGGCCGTCTCGCCGCCGATCAGCATGCAGCCGGCTTCGCGGCAGACGGTTGCGGCGCCGTCGACGAGCTCGGCGACCTGTTCGAGGTCGACGCTGGCCGCGGCCACGTAGTCGAGCAGGAAGAGCGGCTCGGCGCCGGTCGTGATCACGTCGTCGATGCAGTGGGCCGCGAGATCCATTCCGGCCCAGCGAAGACGTCCGGCGCGCCGCGAGAGGATCAGCTTCGAGCCGACACCGTCGGTCGAGGCGGCGAGCAGGCGGCGCTCGTCGAGCGGGTAGAGGCCGGCGAACGCGCCGAATCCGACCGCGCCGGTGGACTCGGCCGCCCCGCGGAGCTTCTCGACGATCTCCTCGGCCTTCGCGAGCGAGACCCCGGCGGCGTCATAGGTCCTGCTCTCCCCGCTCAAGGACCCGAGTCTACGACCCGGACCCGACAAGGGTCGCCGTTGGTCACACGAAGAGCTCGCCGTACAGTTGCGGCCGCCCCTGCGGCCCGTCGGGAACGAAACGGACGACCGCCTCGCCGATCTCCACGCTGTCCCTTCCGTACGGGACCCCCAGGATCTCCCCGAGCGCCGCAGCCTTCAGCTCAGGGTCGTCGGCGCGGAGCTGCAACTCTGCGAGCCGAAGCTCGTCGTTCTTCTCGAGCAGGTCGTCCAGCCACTCGCGCGGCGGGTGCAGCTCGAGCCGGTAGCCGGCATTCGTCGACACGAACGTGCGGCGCCCGCCGTGCTCCTGGATCCGCAGCTCGCGCACTTCCGCACGCGCGAGCGTCTCGACGAACTCGTCCTCGTCGAGAGCGAAGCCGAGGTGGTCGACGCGCGGAAGCTCCCACTGTCCGGGCTGCACGACGACGTTGACCGCGCCGCGCTCGAGCTCCGTGAGCCGCAGCTTGAAGCCGGCGCGGTCGAGGTCTTCCCAACCGTGCCCCGCCTCGAACGACGTCACCTCCTCGCCGATGCGGCCGTGGCGCGCAATCAGGTCGAAGCCGAGCTTGCCGAGGTAACGCGCCTCGACCTCGCGGACCTTGCTCGTCACCAGGTGGTAGTGGAACAGGCGCACGACCGTGATTAGAGCGGATCGGCGGGGCGGCGTTTTCGCTTGACCGACGTATGGCAGACGGCCACGCGGGCAAAGCCCGCATGGCCTCTTTGCGGCGCCGCCGAGTCGGCGCCTGGAGGTTAGAGGCGCGGCGCGGCGAATCGGGACGGTTGAGCGTGCGCTCCGCTGGTGTCCATCACGTCGACCTCGTCGTCTCGTCGATCACGCGCAGCCTGCCGTTCTACACGGATCTTCTCGGCCCGATCGGCTACACCCGGGTCGGAGAGGTCGAAGGCGAGCGAGGCGAGACGATCTGGTACCTGTCCGGCCCCGGCACGTCGATCGGTCTCCGCGAATCGCAGAGCGACCAGTCGCACGACCGGTACGCGGTCGGGCTGCACCACCTCGCGTTCGAGGCGGAGTCGCGAGCGCAGGTCGACGAGATCGGCGACCGGCTCCGCACGCAGGGCGTCGAGCTGGAGAGCGAGCCCCAGGAGTACACCTACCAACCCGGGTACTACGCGGTGTTCTTCTTCGATCCCGACGGGATCAAGCTGGAGATCGTCTACGTCCCCGGTCTCGTTGCGGCCTGACCGAAAGGAGCGAGCATGTCCACAACCCCGCCGGAGCAGCCCCAGCGTCCGATGTACGGCCGCGGGATGAACATCCAGGGGACTATGCCGATTCCCGGTAACGCTGAGCTCGTCATCTACCTCGCGGCCACGATCCTGATCGCCATCATCGCGCTCGCGAGCGACGCCGTGAACTCCGGCGCGTTCGTGACGGCGTTCACCGCGATCACGTTCGCGTATCTCATCTCGCGCGGCATCGCGAAGGCGTCGCGCGTCTTCGAGCAGTAGCGTCGTTACACGCGTTCGAACTGCAGCTTCGTGTGCCCGCGCGGGACTGCCGTCGGGTAGTCCCGCGTGAGGCACGCGCGGCAAAACGCCGACTCCGGCCGCCGCGTCGACGCTTGCAGCCCTTCCAGCGACAGGTAGGCGAGCGACGTCGCGCCGACGTGTTCGCGAACCTCCTCGACGGTTCGGTCGGACGCGATGAGCTCGTCCGGATCCGCGAAGTCGATGCCGTAGAAGCACTGAGAGACGATCGGCGGCGACGAGATGCGGAGGTGCACCTCGGCCGCTCCCGCCTCGAAGAGCATCTGCACGATCTGCCGAGTCGTGTTGCCGCGCACGATCGAGTCGTCCACCGCGACGACGCGCTTCCCCTTCACCTCGGCGAGCGGATTGAACTTCAGCTTGATGCCCTGCTCGCGCAGGCCCTGGTCGGGCTGGATGAACGTCCTGCCGACGTAGCGGTTCTTGATCAGCCCTTCGCTGAACGGGATGTTCAGCGCGCGCGAGAAGCCGATCGCGGCCGGCGTCCCCGAGTCGGGAATCGGCAGCACGAGATCCGCCTGAACCGGCGCCTCCTCGGCCAGGCGCTCGCCCATCCGCACGCGGGCGCCGTGCATCTCGACACCCGCGAGGCGCGAGTCCGGGCGAGCGAGGTAGAAGAACTCGAAGATGCAGAGCGCGCCGCCGTCGTCCTTCGGGACGGCCTGCGTCGAACGGATGCCGCCGTCGTCCGCAACGACGAGCTCGCCCGCACGCAGCTCGCGCTCGAAGGCGGCGCCGACGAGATCGAGCGCGCACGTCTCGGACGCAACGACCCGGTCATCGCCGAGCTTGCCGAGGCAGAGCGGCCGCATGCCGCGCGGGTCGCGGAAGGCCACGAGCGCGCCTTCGGAGAGGAGAACGACGGAGAACGCGCCGTCGAGTCGCAGCATCGTGTTCGCCACTGCCTCGGCGAGCGGCGCGGGGTCGTTCGCGATCAGCGCGGCGATCACCTCGCTGTCGGCCGTGGTCGCCAGGCGGTGCCCGGCGGCAGCGAGCTCCGTGCGCAGCTCGGCGGCGTTCGTGAGGTTGCCGTTGTGCCCGAGCGCGACCGTTCGCGCCGCTCCGTGTTGCACGAGCGGCTGCGCGTTCCACCACTGCGACGACCCGGTCGTCGAGTAGCGCGTGTGCCCGATCGCGAGCTCGCCGTGCAGTCCTCGCAGCTTCTGCTCGTCGAAGACCTGCGTGACGAGGCCCATGTCGCGCAGCGCAGTCACGCGGCCCTGATCGGAGACCGCGATGCCTGCGGATTCCTGACCGCGGTGCTGCAGCGCGAACAGGCCGAAGTACGTGATGCGCGCGACGTCTCGCTCGGGCGACCGGATGCCGAAGAGGCCGCACATCAGAGCACGGTCCCGATTTGGACGACGTTCTTCTTGCCGAGCCGTTCCACGTTTTCCGGCGCGCAAGCGAGCACGACTTGCCCCGAACGTGTCTCCGCAGGCAGGTGGACGTCGGCGCCGATGCGGCTGTGGCCCGCCGCCTCCTGCAGCGCGACCTCGAGCCCGCCGTCCGGCACGTCGTGCGCGAGCGAAAGGAACGGCGCGACCTTCCAGACATAGCGCACGAGTGCGGCCTCGGCCGCCAGGTCGAGATCGCCCGGAGCAGTCGCGAGCAGGACGACGTCTCCGGAGCGCCACGCGCCCGGGACGAAGCGGACGTCCTGGACGAGGCCGACGCAACCGACGACGGGCGTCGGTGGGATCGACCGGCCGTCCGTGTCGTTGTAGAGCGAGACGTTTCCGGACACGACCGGAACGCCGAGCGCCTCCGCCGCCTGCGCGATCCCCTCGATCGCCTGCTCGAGCTCCCACGCGATCTCCGGCTTCTCCGGCGACCCGAAGTTCAGGCAGTCCGTGAGCGCGAGCGGCCGTCCGCCGGCGCAGGCGACGTTTCGGGCGGAGCCGAGGACGGCAAGGACGCCGGCGGTGAACGGATCGTCCTCCGCCGCGGGCGGGCCCTGCAGCGCGAACGCGAGGCCGCGGAGCGACGGGCGCAGGCGGAGAACGGCAGCGTCGAGTCCGGGCCGCCGGATCGTCCGGGAGCCGACGAGGTGGTCGTACTGCTCGTAGATCCATGCCTTCGGCGCCCTGTTGTGCCGAGACGCTCGCCGCTTCCGGACCGGCCGCGGCTCTCGCACGACGTCGTACCGCGGACACTCGTCCGTCAGGAACGTGGCCGGAATGTCGCCCACGACCTCGCCGTCGTGCCACGCGCGCAGGGCGCCGTCGTCCGTCACGTCGCCGATCACCGTGCACGGCAGCTCGCACTTCGTGCACACACGCTCGACCGCCGCCAGCATCTGCGGCCGAACGACGGCGACCATCCGCTCCTGCGACTCGGAGATCATGATCTCCCACGCTTCCATCGCCGCCTCGCGCAGCGGCACGCGGTCGAGGTGGACCTCGATCCCCGCGCCGTCGCGCGCCATCTCCGCGAGCGCCGAGGCAAGTCCCGCAGCGCCGCAGTCCTGCAGCGACTCGACGAGCCCGCCCTCGACGAGCTCGAGCGAAGCCTCGATCAGCTTCTTGCCCGTGAAGGGATCGCCGATTTGCACGGACGGCCGCTTGTCGGGATCGTCCTCGCCGAGCTCCTGGGAGGCGAGGACGGACGCGCCGCCGATCCCGTCGCGCCCCGTCGTCGCGCCGTACAGCACGACGTGCGCCCCGGTGACGCTCGCGCGCGCGTGTGTGACTCGACCGGTCGGGAGCAACCCCACGCACATCGCGTTGACGAGGCAGTTGTCCCGGTAGGCCTCGTCGAAGACCGCCTCGCCCCCGACCGTTGCGACGCCGACGGAGTTCCCGTAGTGGCCGATCCCTGCGACGGCGCGGCGGAAGTGGTGGTCCGGCTCGGCGAACCGGAGGCCGTCGAGGATCGCGATCGGCCGCGCGCCCATCGCGACGATGTCCCGCAGGATCCCTCCGACGCCGGTCGCCGCACCCTGGAACGGCTCGACGGCCGAGGGGTGGTTGTGGGACTCGACCTTGAACGCGACGGCCTCGCCCTCGCCGAGGTCGATTACGCCCGCGTTCTCACCGGGGCCCTGCAGGACGCGTTCTCCCTCGGAGGGGAGCCGTTTGAGCAGGAGCGCCGAATGCTTGTAGCCGCAGTGCTCGGACCAGAGGAGCGAGAAGACCGCGAGCTCGAAGCCGTTCGGGTCGCGTCCGAGCAGGTCTCTGATGCGGTCGAGCTCCCCGTCGGTCAGCCCCAGCGCACGGTGAAGCGGCGGTTCCGGCGCGACCTGCGTCAAGGGCCCGAGTGTAGCGGGGAAGGACGACGGGCCCCCTCGGCGTTTGGAGAAGGATTGAGCCGCCGTCACTCCCTCATGCTCCTCGCGCTCGCGGCCTTCTGGGGGTCGTCGTTCATGTTCATCAAGGTCGGGGTGCGCGAGCTCGAGCCGACGACGCTGATCTGCGCCCGGCTCGCCATCGGTGCCTTGGCGTTGCTGCCGGTCGCGCTCCTGCGGCTCGGCGCGCGGACGCTCCTCCTGGAGTCCCGCCGTGCCTGGCGGCCGCTCGTCCTGATCGGGCTCGTCAACTCCGCGATTCCGATCACCTCGATCGCGTGGGCGGAGACCCGAATCGATTCCGGGCTAACGGCTGTGATCCAGGCGGCCGCGCCGCTCTTCACTGCCCTGCTCGCCCTCCGATTCGCGCGCCACGACCGGGTCGGCGGAGCGCGGCTGCTCGGGCTGCTGGTCGGCTTCGGCGGGATCGCGCTGCTCGTGGGCGTCCAGCCGAGCGGCAACATCGTCGCGGCGCTCGCCGTCACGTTCTCGGCCCTCTGCTACGCGGTCGCGGCGATCTACAGCGCGCGAGCCCTCGTGACCGTCCAGCCGCTCGTGAGCGCCGTCGGCGCGCTCGCGGCCGCGGCGATCTCCCTGCTGCCGTTCGCGCTCGTGCAGCTGCCGTCGCGCTTCCCGAGCTGGGAGGTCACGGGTGCGGTGCTCGCGCTCGGCATCGGCGGCACGAGCGCCGGGTACGTCCTCTACTACGCGCTGCTCGCGGGGGCCGGCGCGTCGCGCTCGATCCTGATCACGTACCTCGTTCCCGCGCTTGCGCTGGTCTACGGCGCCGTGTTCCTCGGCGAGCCCGTCCACACGGTCGCCGTCGTCGGGCTCCTGCTCGTGCTCGGCGGCGTCGCGCCCGGGACGGGTGTCGTCGGCCTCGCCCGCCGTCGGGTGCAGGCGACGGACGTCGGCGGCTAGCCTCCGGACGTGCGCGGCTACGTGACGCTCCTGCTCGCGCTGTCCGCGATCTGGGGCTCCTCGTACATGTTCATCAAGGTCGGCGTGCGCGATCTCGCACCGGCGACGCTCGTCGACCTGCGATTGACCTTGGCCGCGACGGTGCTGCTCGCGTTCGTCGCGGTGCGCGGCCGCTTCCGTGGGCTCCGTCCCGCGGTGCGACCCGGTGCCGTCGTGGGCACCGTCGGGATGGCGGTGCCCTTCGCCCTCATCTCTTGGGGGGAGACACACATCGATTCGGGAATCGCCGGTGTGGCGAACGCGTCCGTCCCGATCTTCGTCGCGCTGCTCGCGCTGTGGTTCGCGCCGAGCGAGCGCGTGCGCGGCATGCGCCTCGCAGGGCTCGCGGTCGGCCTGAGCGGCGTGGCCGTCGTCAGCGGCGTCCATCCGAGCGGCGGCGGGTGGGCCGTCGTCGGAACGCTCGCGGTCGTGCTCGCCTCGTTGTGTTACGCGGTCTCGGCGCTGTACGTGCAACGGCGGCTCAGCGTCGGCGGCCCTGAGCTCGCCGCGACGTCGACGCTCTGCGGCGCCGTCGTGATGCTTCCGTTCGCGCTCGCGCAGATACCGGATCACGTCGGGTGGAAGCCGCTCTCGTCGGTCGTCGTGCTCGGCGTCGTGGCGACCGGGGTCGCAACGTTGCTTGCAAACCGTTTGATCGGGGCGCACGGGCCGGCACGGGCGATGCTCGTCAACTATTTGCTGCCGGCGTTCGCGCTGCTCTACGGCGTGTCGATCCTCGGCGAGCCGCTCACGTTCGGCGAGGTGTTGGGCTTCGCCCTGATCCTCGTCGGCGTGACACTCGCCTCCGGCGCCGTTCGGCTGCCGCGGCGCGCGCCCCTGACGCAGACACCGTGAACATCTCGATCCGCCGGGCGCGCGACGACGACGTCGACTTTCTCCTCGACCTCGTCCTCCACGGGGACGTCGAGCCCTTCCTCGGAGCGGTCTCGGCGAAGGACCGCGACGCCGTTGCGGCCGAAGTGGGCCGCTCGAGCGCGGAGGCGCACGACTTCGGCCGTTTCGTGATCGAGGTGAACGGCGTGCGCGCGGGCGCGATGGGGTTCGAGCTCGCGAACCGCCGCTCGCGGATCGCGCACCTCGAGCGGCTGGCCGTTCACCCGTCGTTCCGAGGCCGGCGCGTTGCCGACGAGGCTGCGCGTGTCTTCCAGCTGCATCTCGCCCGCGACCTCGGCTACCACCGGCTGCAGCTCGAGATCTACGGGTTCAACGAGCGCGCGATCGCCCACGCGGAGCGGTCCGGGTTCGTCCGCGAAGGCGTCCGCCGTCGCGCGTACTGGCGCCACGGCGAGTGGGCGGACGGCGTGCTCTTCGGGCTCGTCTCCGAGGAGCTCGACCTGTCGGCGAACGTCGGCCTCTTGCACGACTACGTCCAGGCGCACAACGAGGCCGTGCGCGTGGGCAGGTGGGACCGCTTCGGCGAGTGGTTCGCCGAGGACGCGGAGCTCGCGTTCGCCGGACTGCCGGTCGAGCCCTTTCGCGGTCGGCCCGCGATCGAGGAGGCGTACCGCACGCAGCCTCCCGACGACGAGGTCATCACCTTCGAGGTGCGCGAGGCCGACGATGCGGTCCTGGCGGACTACGGCTGGGGCCGCGAACCGAGCGTGGTCGCCGGCGCCCTGCTCCTGCAGAGCTCAGACGGCCGGACGATCTCGAGGCTCGTCGTCAGCGGATCCTGACGACGGCGCAGCGCTGCGCGCTGTTGCCGTGCAGGTCGGTCGCGCGCACGCAGACGGAGTAGTTGCCCGTCGGCACGCCGGCCCGCGGCACGTCGAACCAGAACACGTAGGTGTTCGCCCAGTCCACGTCGGTGAAGGTTCTCGTCGAGGAGAGGAGCGTCTTGCGGTGGTAGAGGAGTCGCGCCTTCGCCGTCACCGTCCCGCTGTCGTCCGCGAGTTGGAAGGTGACGCGCGCGCGTGAGCCGCGCCTGACCGTCGTGCCCTTCACGGCGATCCTCGGCGGCGTCTTGTCGACGCCGGGGACGCCGTTCAGCAGACCGTTCGGGCTGTTCGCGGAAGGCTGGCCGGACTGCCACGCGACGCTCACGTGCCAGTAGAGCGTCAGGGCTCGGCTCGGGAGGCCGTTGCTTCCCGTCGCTGCATTGATCCACGACGTCCCCGCTAGCGTCGTGGTCGTGAAGCACGCGGGGGTCGTCGTCGCGCACGAGCGGCTTTCGGTGTAGTGCGGCCCCTGGAACGTCGGGTCGGCGGAGACCATGAACGTGATCGTCGTCGGCTCCGTCTGCGGCTGAGCGAAGGCGACGCTCCAGGTGAACGTCGTCGCGTGCTTCCCGTCGAGCGTTAGGGAGGTCCCGTTTGCCGGGGTGAGCAGCGTGACGGTCGGGGCGGTTCCGTCGGCCGACGCCGCCGAGGCCGTGGCGAGAGCGGCGACGAGGACGAGCGGGAATCGGCGAGCGAGCGACAAGGTTCTGGCCTCCTTGGGTGGCGGCGGCGGCAGCCGCCACCCTCCTTGTCGGTCGCAAGTCGTATGCGCGTCTCCCCCGACCCAGGGATTCGTAGGATGCGCGCATGGAGCTCATCCACACCTGCTACCGCATCACGGACATCGACCGTTCCGTGGCCTTCTACGAGGCCCTCGGGTTCGAGGAACGTGGCCGCTTTCCGATCCGCGAGGAGGCCGTCAACGTCTTCATGGGGTTGCCCGGAGACGGGAACCGGCTCGAGCTGACCTACAACTTCGGCGTCGACTCGTACGAGATCGGCACCGGCTACGGCCACGTCGCCGTCACCGTGGACGATCTCGACGGGACGCTCGCGCGGCTGAAATCCGAGCACGGCCTTGAACCCGAGCGTCCGCCGTACTCAGTGCGGGAAGGTGGCTCGCGCCTCTGTTTCGTGCGCGATCCGGATCAGTATCGGATCGAGCTGATCGAGCGGTAGTGCCCTACTAGCCGATCGTCACGACGACGCGGGACCGCGACGCCGTCACGTCGAACGGTCGGTGACCGTCGACGCCGACCACCCACGTGAGCACGGCTTCGAAGTCGCCGCTCTTGACGAGCTCGCGTACGGCATGCGCGTTTTCGGGCGCCGCGACTCGCCTCGGGCCGGTGTATGTGCGCACCAACTCTGCTCCGGACAGGTCTGCCGTCGCAGCGGGCTCGAAGCGGACGACCAGGTAGGCGGATCCCTTCACTGCCACCGGAGCTCCAGACCCGTCTTCGACGAGCGCCTTGTCGGCCGGGAGATAAGAGACGCGGTATCCCGGTGTGCCGGTCCCGTCCGGCGTCGGCTTGAACGCGAACTCGACCCGGTCGACGCACGAGCCGGGCGTGATCGCGACGTTCGTGAGGAGCGTCGTCGCCGTCGGGTGCGTCGTGTTCGTTGCGGAGCCGAGGTTTTGGGGTGGTTCGCACGTCGCCGAGGACGACTTTCCGCTTCCCCCGCAGGCTGTGAGGAAGACGACCGCCCCGCAGATCGAAGCCGTGGCGACGTGCACGTTCATGCCTTTGAGCGTACAGCGCCGACGTAACCGTTCCGTCTCGATTCATCGGCACACATTCGCGACGGACCGGTCACACATGCGTTACACCTTGGCCGTTACGTTGTCTCTCGTGGCGACTAAGGCGACAACGAAGACTGCGACACCGTGGGGATCGGCGCACAAGGTCGAGGAGCTGACGCTTCCGCAGCGTGTCGGCGAGAAGCGCTTCGCGTCGATCGTCGAGCTGCTCGAGACCGAGCGCGGCGAGCGGCTCGTGCGCTTCGCGTACTCGACCGGCGGCAGTATCCGACGTGGTCCGGTGACTCTTCGCGCACGCGACCTCGAGCGGCTGCGGGCGGCCCTGGCCGACCGCCCCGGATTGTCGGCCGCGATCTTCGGGGGTGACGCCTAGACGCTCGCCAGAGCCTGCTCGCGTGCGGCGTCGACGAGAGACGCGAGGACGAGCGCACCGTCTGCCGAGCCGAGCAGCGGATCGACGGCGTGCTCAGGGTGCGGCATGAGGCCCATCACGTTCCCGCGCTCGTTGACGACGCCCGCAACGTCATGAACAGAGCCGTTCACGGCCTCGTCGTAGCGGAGGACGATCTGACTTCGCGCCTCGAGCTCGTCGTACAGATCTTGGTCGGCGAACCAGCAGCCCTCGCCGTGCTTCACCGGGATGACGAGCTGCTGGTTCTCGGCGCATCGTGCGGTGAACGCGGTGTCCGTGCGCTCGACGCGGAGGCGAACGTCGCGACAGACGAACGTCAGCGATTCGTTCGGTCGAAAGACGCCCGGGAGGAGTCCTGCCTCGCAGAGGATCTGGAAGCCGTTGCAGATCCCGAGCACGAGCCCGCCGGCGTCCGCGAATGCTGCGACGGCCGCCATCGCCGGCGAGAAACGCGCGATCGCGCCACAGCGGAGGTAGTCGCCGTACGAGAACCCACCGGGAAGAACGACGGCGCTGAGCTCGGGAAGCTCCGTGGTCGCATGCCAGACGGGAATCGCCTCGGCGTCGAGTGCCGCAAGCGCCCAGAGCGCGTCGCGATCGTCGTTCGACCCGGGAAACTGGACGACGCCGATTCGCGGGCGGGGCAACGTCACGTGCCGTTCTCGCGCAAGACGATCTCGTACGACTCGATCAACGGGTTCGCGAGGAGCTGCTCGCACATTCGCTCGAGCGTAGCGCGGGCGCCTGCACGGTCGGAGTCGTCGATCTCGACGTCGATCACGCGACCGATGCGAGCGTCCGTGATTGCGAAGCCGAGCTGCCGTAGGGAGTCCGTGACCGCTTGTCCCTGCGGGTCGAGGATGCCTTCCTTTGGACGAACGAGAACGGTCGCCTTCACCCGAGCACCACCTCGGGGCGGTAGAGGTACTCGTCGAACGGGATCCCCGTCAGGCGCTCGAACGCCTCGACGTAGCGCGCCCGCGTGCCGGCGACGATGTCGTCCGGCAGGTTGGGACCTGGGGCGGTCTTTTCCCACCCGAGGGACTCGCAGTAGTCACGCGCGAACTGCTTGTCGAACGACGGCTGCGGCCCGCCCGGTTCGTACACGTCCAGCGGCCAGAAACGGGAGGAATCCGGTGTCAACGCCTCGTCTGCCAGCACAGCGTTGCCATCGTCGTCGAGGCCGAACTCGAATTTCGTGTCCGCGATGACGATCCCGCGCTCGCGTGCGTACTCGGACGCGAAGCGGTACAGCTCGAGTGAGTATCGCTCGACGGTGTCGAAATGGCCCGCGTCGACAAGCTCGAGCGCCCGTGCTCGGTCGATGTTCTCGTCGTGGCCGGTGATCGCCTTCGTCGACGGCGTGAACAACGGCTCCGGAAGTCGCTCGGATTCCCGCATGCCTTGCCGGAGCTGGTGCCCACAGACCGCACCGGTCGCGCGGTAGTCCTTCCAGCCCGAGCCGGACAGGTAGCCGCGAACGACGCACTCGATCGGGAGCATCTCGAGTCGGCGACACTCGGTCGACCGGCCGTCTTCGCGGAGCGCAGCGAGGTGATTCGGACAGATGTGCGACGTCCGGGCGAACCACCACGCCGAGAGGCCTGTCAAGACGCGGCCCTTGTCGGGTATCTCGGTCGGAAGGACGACGTCGAACGTCGAGATCCGGTCGCTGGCCACGAGGAGCAGACGCTCGTCGTCGAGCGCGAAGAGCTCGCGGACCTTTCCGCTCGCGACGTGAACCACGGCCTCAGGCATGAACAGCTTCCTCCTTTACGGTCAGAGCGCGGACACGCTCGAAGACGGTGTCGACGTGTCGAACGGTTGCTTCGAGATCGAAGACGGAGTCCAGCTCGATGCGCGTAGCGATTTCTGGATCGGCTTCGGCGAGCCGGCGAAAATCGGTGTCCTCTTCCCAGGCCTGCATCGCATGCCGCTGGACGAGCCGGTACGCGTCGTCGCGCGGGACGCCTGACTCGACGAGCGCAAGCAGCAGCCGATGGCTGAACACGAGCCCGTGGCTCGCCTCGAGATTTCGCCGCATGCGCTCCGGGTCGACGACCAGGCCCTCGACGAGCCACGCGAAGCGGTCGAGCATGTAGTCGAGCGCGAGAAACGCATCGGGAATCACAACCCGCTCGGCCGACGAGTTCGAGATGTCGCGCTCGTGCCAGAGCGGCACGTTCTCGAAGCCGACGAGCGCGGCGGCGCGCAGGACGCGAGCGAGCCCACAGATCCGCTCGGCGACCTTCGGATTCCGCTTGTGCGGCATCGCAGACGAGCCCTTCATCCCCTTGCCGAACGGCTCCTCGACTTCCCGCACCTCGGTCCGCGCGAGGTGACGAACCTCGGTGGCGAACCGCTCGAGCGAGGTCGCACACAGTGCGAGCGCACAGAGGAGCTCGGCGTGACGATCGCGCGCGATCACCTGCGTCGAAAGCGGATCCGGCTCGAGCCCGAGCCGCTCGCAGGCGATCCGCTCCACCTCCGGCTCGACCTGCGCGTACGTGCCGACCGTTCCGGACAGCTGGCCGACACGGTTCGTCTCGAGGGCCGCCATCACTCGCGTCCGCGAGCGGTCGAGCTCGAATGCCCAGCCGGCAAGCTTCCAGCCGAACGTCGTCGGCTCCGCGTGGACTCCGTGCGACCGCCCGATGCAGACGGTATGGCGATGTTCCTCCGCGCGCGCGACGACCGCGGCGAGCGCGCGCTCGATCCCGTCGACGATCAATCGCCCGGCCGCCTGGATCTGCAGGGACAGCGCCGTGTCGACGACATCCGAGGACGTCAGCCCGAAATGGACCCAGCGCCCTTCAGCGCCCAACTGCTCCGTGACGGCGTCGACGAAGGCGGCCGTGTCGTGATCGGTAAGGCGCTCGATCTCGGCCACGCGCTCGGGGGTTGGAACCTCGACGCCCGCACGAACCGCCGCCGCCGAGTCGGCCGGAATCGCGCCCACCTCGGCCCACGCGTCCAGCGCCGCGAGCTCCACGTCCAGCCAGCGCGCGAGCCTGCTCTCGTCCGACCAGATCCTGGCCATGGCCGGGCGGGAGTAGCGCTGGATCACTGCCGCGATTCTAGAGAGGGATCAGGCGGTCAGCCCGACGATCCGAGCTGCGAGCACCGCGGCGTTCTTCGCGTTGTCCACGCCGACGCACGCGACCGGCACGCCGGGCGGCATCTGCACGATCGAGAGCAACGCGTCGAGTCCGTCGAGCACGCTCTTCGACGACCGCAGCGGGACACCGATCACCGGCAGGTCGGTGTGGGCAGCGACCACACCGGGCAGGGCGGCTGCGAGCCCGGCTCCGGCGATGAGGACTCGCAGGCCGCGGTCGCGCGCACTCCGTGCGTATTCGGCGACGGCGTCGGGCTCCCGGTGCGCCGAACGTACCTCGAACTCGTGAGCGATTCCCCGCGTTGACAACTCATCCAGCGCGGGTTGCATGCGCTCGCGGTCCGACTCCGATCCGACGAGGATGCCGACGACCGGCGCTTCAGCGGGCGGCACGCAAGCCCCGGTCGGCCGCGATGTCGCGGCGGTACCGCATCCCGTCGAACGAGATCGCCTCGCAAGCGCGATACGCACGCCGGCGCGCATCCGCGACGCTCTCGCCGAAAGCGGTCACGTTGAGGATGCGTCCGCCGTTCGTCACGAGACGGTCTTCTTGCAGCGCGGTGCCGGCGTGGAAGACGAGCGCGCCGGCGGCCTCTGCGTCGGCGATCCCCTCGATCGGCGTGCCGACATCGTTCGCCGCCGGATAGCCGCCGGCAGTGAGCGCGACGGTCACTGCCGCTTCGTCCGAGACCGGAACCTCGGTGGTCGTCAAATTGCCCACGGCCGCCGCGACGAGCAGTCCGAGCAGGTCGCCGTCGATGCGCGGCACGATCACCTGCGTTTCCGGATCGCCGAAGCGGCAGTTGAACTCGAGCACCTTCGGGCCGTCGTCCGTGAGCATCAGACCGGCGTACAGCGTGCCGATGAACGGCATGCCGCGCCCCGCGAGCTCGTGGAGGACAGGCCTGTGCACCAGGTCGAGCAGCTCCTCAGCATCGATGGGAAACGGCGAGTACGCGCCCATCCCGCCCGTGTTCGGGCCCGTGTCGCCGTCCCCGACGCGCTTGAAGTCCTGCGCGGCCGGGAGTGCGACCGCATGCCGCCCGTCGCAGATGGCGTGGATCGAGGCCTCTTCGCCTTCGAGCAGCTCCTCGATCACGAGGGGGCCGCCGAAGGCACTCGCGGCCCGGAGACCGGCGTCGAGCTCGGCCTGCGTCCGGCAGACGAAGACCCCTTTGCCCGCGGCCAAGCCGTCTGCCTTGACGACGCACGGCGGACGGGCAACCGAGAACGTCTCGGCCGTCGGCACCCCGGCGGCGCGCAACACCTCCTTCGCGAATCGCTTCGAGCCTTCGATCCGTGCGGCGGCGACGCTCGGCCCGAAGACGGCGATCCCGGCGTGACGAAGGTCGTCGGCGACGCCGGCGACCAGCGGCGCCTCGGGCCCGACGACGACGAGGTCGATGTCGAGCGCGCGCGCCAGCGTGAGGAGTCCTTCGCCGTCTTCCGCGCGAACGGGATGACAGGAGCCGAGCGTCGCGATGCCCGGATTCCCGGGCGCTGCGTGAAGCTCGGTGAGGTCGCCCGCCCGACTGAGCTTCCACGCGAGCGCGTGCTCGCGCCCACCGGAGCCGACGAGCAAGACCTTCACCGGCGGCACTCTAGCCCGCGGGATCGGCTGGTTTGAAAGGCGGGAAGGGCGTACAGGATGGGAGAGATGTTGGAGCCCGGCCTCGATCGGCACGAATGGGAGAGTGAGTGGGCGTCGCTGCAGGAGGAGCTCGAGGATTCGCCTGCGGACGTCCTGCCCGAGCTCGACCGCCTCGTCGAGCGGATGCTCGAAGCGCGCGGGTACGACGTCAGCGACCCGGTCGCGCTCGAGGGCGAGGAGCGCGACATCGTCGCGGATTTCCTCGCTGCGCGCGAGATCACGCGTTTGCGCACCGACGATCCGGATGCGGTGTCGCCGGGCGACGTCGCGGCCGCTGTCAACGGGTATCGCTCGGTTTACGAGGCCGTGATGGAAGAACGCCGCGCGCCCTAGCCGAGGCGCGCCATCCGCCGCGGTGACGAAATCGACACCAAGTCGGTGCAGACGAGTCGTGTTCTTTCGGGTAGCGTCGCTCCCAGAGGGAGGCGGGTGGACTGAACCCCACCCTGGGTGGGGGGTGCGCTTAAGGACTAGGCTGGTTGGGTCATGGCCGTTCGGGACCGCGGAGATTCTGGCTCCGCATATTCGGTTGCGTCGGCGGACGTCGTTCGCGCTCCGAGCGGCCGCGTCGACAGTGACCAGCTCGCCGTCGAGGAGCCGCTCGAGATTCGCATCGGCGGCGTTCCGATCGCTGTGACGATGCGCACCCCGGGGCACGACGAGGAGCTCGCCGTCGGCTTCTGCATCTCCGAAGGCATCCGCGTGCGCAGTGCGCGCGTCCCGGACGACCTCGCCGCGAACACGATCGACGTCGCCGCGGACGCCTTCGACCCAAAACGCGTGCAGCGGAACTTCTACACGTCGTCGTCATGCGGCGTCTGCGGCAAAGGCGCGCTCGAGGCCGTCGCCGTCGAAGCGCCGCGCGTCGAAAGCGGCCTCCGCGTCACGACCGCGCTCGTCACGTCACTGCCGGACCAGTTGCGCGCAGCGCAGCGCGCGTTCGCGCAAACCGGCGGCGTCCATGCGACCGGCCTCTTCGATCGCAGCGGCGAGCTGCTCTGCGTGCGTGAGGACGTCGGCCGGCACAACGCGATGGACAAGGTCATCGGCTGGGCATACGCGAACGACGCGCTCCCGCTCGCGAACGAGATCCTCTGCGTCAGCGGTCGCCTCTCGTTCGAGCTCGTCCAGAAAGCCGCGGTCGCCGGCTGTCCGATCGTCGTCGCCGTCGGAGCGCCGTCGACGCTCGCCGTCGAGCTTGCCCGCGACCGCGGTGTCACGCTCTGCGGCTTCACGCGGCGCGACGGCATGAACGTCTACAGCGAGTCGTGGCGGCTGGAGGACTAACAGGAATCCTGCTCGTCGGCGGCGCCTCCCGCCGGTTCGGATCGCCCAAAGCGCTCGCGAGACTCGACGGCGAGACGCTCGCCGCCCGGGCGTGGCGGACACTCGCGGCGCTGTGCGACGAGCGCATAGCCGTCGGCAAGCGCGCCGACACCGTCGACCTCCCGTTCGAGCTCGTGGACGACGGAACGGACCTCCGTGCCGCCCTAGCGGGCGTCGTCGCCGGCCTCCGCGCGTCCGAGAACGAGCTGACCGTCGTGCTTCCCGTGGACGTCCCACTCGTCCGCGCAGCGGATCTGCGCCGACTCGCCGATGCCTGCGTCGACGTTGCCGTCCCGCAGACGGGGCCGCTCCCCTGTGCGATCCGCCGCACTGCCCTGCCGCCGCTCGAGCGGCGGCTCGCTGCGCACCAGCTCGCGCTCCGGGACGCGTTCGCAGAGCTCGAGACCCACGTCGTCGAGCTCGACCCGCAGCACCTGGTGAACGTCAACGCACCCGCCGACCTCGAGGCGCTCCAGCTCAGCATCGTCCCGTTCCGCGCCGCGGACGCCGAGGGCTTCCGCGCGCTCGTCGCCGACACGCTGCGCGAGTTCGGCTTCTCGGCCGATCCCGGGCTCGACCCCGACCTCGCCGATCCCGCCGGTTACTACTCGGCCCTGTGGGTGGCACTCATCGAGGGCCATGTCGTCGGTTCGATCGCGCTCCGCGAGCTCGGCGACGACACGCTCGAGCTCAAGCGGATGTACCTGCGCGAGGCCTGCCGCGGACGTGGCGCCGGGCGCCGGCTGCTCGCGACCGCGCTCGCGTGGGCGCGCGCCAACGGTGCGGCGAAGATCAAGCTCGACACGACTGAATCGATGGAAGCGGCGCGGGCGCTCTACGAAGCGAACGGTTTCGTGCGCGTTCCGGGAGAGGCGCCGCGACAAGGACAGCAGCGTCTGCTCTACGAGCTGACGCTCTAGGTGAGCGCGACGACGCTCTCGCGCTCCGCGCCGGTGCCGACGAGCGAGACCTCGACGCCGAGCGCGCGTTCGACGAAGTCGACGTAAGCGCGAGCGGCGTGGGGTAGCTCGTCGCCGAGCGGCTCCGCCCAGCCCCGCAGCGTCTCGTACACGGGCACGGCGCTGTGGAAGTCGCTCTGGTGCGGAGGAAAGTCCTCGGTCTCGCTCCCGTCACGCAACCGATAGCGCACGCAGACGCGAAGTTCCGAAAACGAGGACAGCACGTCGAGCTTTGTCAGCGCGAGCGACGTGAAGCCGTTCACCCGCACCGCGTAACGGAGAGCGACGAGGTCGAGCCAGCCGCAGCGGCGCTCGCGCCCGGTGACCGTGCCGTATTCGGCGCCGAGCTCCCGCATGCGTTCCTGATCGGGCCCGTCGATCTCCGTCGGGAACGGGCCCGCCCCGACTCGCGTCACGTACGCCTTTGCGACCCCGATGACGCGGTCGATGCGCGTCGGCCCGATGCCGATCCCACCGGCCGCGTTCGCGGCGACCGTCGATGACGACGTCACGAAGGGATACGTCCCGTGGTCGAGGTCGAGGAGCGTGGCCTGCGCGCCCTCGAACAGCACTTCCTTGCCGTCGCGGAGCGCGCGGTCGACGAGCAGCGACGTGTCGCCGACATACGCGCGCAGGCGCTGCGCGTACCGCTCGTACCGCGACGCGACATCCTCGAGGTCGAACGGGTCCGCCTCGTACACGCGCTCGAGCCAGACGTTCTTCTCCGCGAGCGCGACCTCGATCTTCTGGCGAAGGATCTTCGGATCGAGCACGTCCTGGACGCGGATCCCGATCCGCGCGGCCTTGTCCGCGTACGCGGGACCGATGCCACGCCGCGTCGTGCCGATCTGCAGCTTTCCCAGTCGTCGCTCGCCCGCCTGGTCGATCGCGACGTGCCACGGCATGATCAGGTGCGCGTTCCCCGACACGACGACGACGGACGGATCGATGCCGCGCGCCTCGAGCTCGTCGAGCTCCGACAGGAGCACCTCGGGATCGACGACGCACCCGGCGCCGATCACGCACGTCTTGCCGGAGATGATCCCGCTCGGAACCTGACGGATCTTGAACGTCTCGCCGTCGACGATGATCGTGTGCCCGGCGTTCGGTCCGCCTTGATAGCGACCCACGACGTCCGCCTCCTGCGCCAAGAGGTCGACGATCTTGCCCTTTCCCTCGTCTCCCCACTGAGCACCGACGACGACTGTTGCTGGCACGGCGGAGCCAGTCTGCCAGAGCGGGCGGCTACTAGGGTTGGCGCGCGATGTCCCTCTCCGTCGCACCTTGCGCGTCAGCTCGACCGGATCGGCGAGCGGCTCGGTTTCTCCGAGGCGCTGCTCGGGATGGTGACCGCGCTCGGCGCCGACGGTCCGGAGATCTCGTCCGCGGTCGCGGCGATCGTCTCGGGCCACAACGACACCGGCGTCGGCGTCGTCGTCGGGTCGAACGTCTTCAACATCGCCGCGCTCCTTGGCCTCTCTGCCGCGATCGCAGGGCGTGTCCGGATCCACCGGCACGGGCTGCTCCTCAACGGCGGAGTCGCGATCGCGATCGCCGTGCTCGGCGCGTTGGTCGTCGCCCGCTGGCTGCCGCCGTGGGCCGCGTTCGTGCTCGTGCTTCTCGTCGCGGCGCCGTACGTCGTCGTGTCCTCGCTGCATTCGCGGCTCCGCGAACGCCTCCCCGGACCTTTGCGCGAGGCCGTCGCGGAGGAGCAGCGCGACGCACGCCGCGACGAGTACGCGGGCCGTGGCGGGGCGTACGACGCCGTCGCCGTGGTCCCCGCGCTCGCGGGTGTGGTCGGAGGTGCAACCGCGATGGTGTATGCGGCGCAGTCGCTGGGCGATCGCTTGGAGATCTCTGACGTGATCATCGGCACGATCGTGCTCGCCGCGCTCACAGGGATTCCGAACCTGCTCGCCGCCGTCCGGCTCGCACTCCACGGACGCGGCGCAGCGTGCGTGAGCGAGTCACTGAACTCGAACAACGCGAACGTCCTCGTCGGGCTGTGCGTGCCGGCGCTGATCCTCGGGATCGGGTCGCCGTCCGGAATCGAGCGGTTCTCGGCAGCCGCGATGGTCGCGATGACGGTTGGCGCGGTGGCGCTCGGCTACAGCGGCGGAGGTCTGACGCGCCGGGAAGGCGCGCTCATCATCGCCGTGTACGCCGTATTCGTTGTCTTCGTGTGTGTCGTCTAGCGCCCGTCGCGCTCGACCCGCAGGTGGTGTCCGCGCGGGCATTCGATCGACCCCCGCTGCGCGTCCAGCGGTAGGGTCCCGTGCACGGTCGACGCGCCGTAGCCCTCGGCGGCTGCGATCTGCGCACACGCGTCGCAGACGACGGTGAACGACACGGCGCGCGGCGAGATCCACACCCTCTGCTGTTCGAGGACTGCCCACGAAGCCACTACGAAGCCGCCAGATCCGCGAATTTGGCGTAACGCTTGAGGAACGAGAGCTTCTCCGTCCCGGTCGGCCCGTTGCGGTGCTTCGAGAGGATGATCTCCGCGAGGCCCTGCTGGTCGGTGTCCTCGTTGTAGTACTCGTCGCGGTACACGAACATGACGAGGTCCGCGTCCTGCTCGATCGAGCCGGACTCGCGTAGGTCGGAGAGGATCGGACGCTTGTCGTGCCGTTGCTCGACCGCGCGCGAGAGCTGGGACATCGCGAGGATCGGCGTGTCGAGGTCGCGCGCGAGCACCTTCAGCTGGCGCGAGATCTGCGACACCTCCTGGACGCGGTTCTCGGCCGTCGTGCCCGAGGTCATCAGCTGCAGGTAGTCGACGATGATCAGGCCCAGGCTCGGCTCCTTCGACTTCAGGCGCCTGGCCTTCGAGCGAATCTCCATCATGTTGATCGAGCCGGTGTCGTCGACCCAGATCGGCGCCTTCATCAGCTTGTCGCCGGCGGCGACGAGCCGCGGCCAGTCGTCCTGCGAGAGCTTTCCGGTGCGCAGTCGCTGCGACTCGACCTTCGCCTCGCTGCAGAGGAGCCGCTGCGTCACCTCCGTCTTCGACATCTCGAGCGTGAACAGCGCAATAGGCGTGTCGTGGCGCAACGCGAGGTTCGCCGCGACGCAGAGTCCGAGCGCGGACTTTCCCATCGACGGACGCGCGGCGACGATGACGAGGTTCCCGGGCTGGAACCCGGACGTCAAGCGATCGAGGTCGCGAAACCCCGACGGGACGCCGGTGACGTCGGCGCCCGCTTCGTACAGCGCGGTGATCCGCTCGAAGCTCTCCTTCAGCAGGTCCTCGATGTGGCTGAACTCCGTCGTGACGCGACTCTGCGAGAGGTCGAACACGATCTGCTCGGCGCGGTCGACGAGCTCCTGCGTCTCGCCTGGGCGCTCCCAGCCGAGCTGCGCGATGTTCTGGCCGGCTGCGATGAGCCCGCGCAGCGTCGCCATCTCACGGACGATGCGCGCGTAGTGCGCCGCGTTTGCCGTCGCCGGAACGAGCGCCGCGAGCTCGTGCAACCGGACGCGGCCGCCGGCGTCCTCGAGCTCGCTGCGTTCCTCCAGCTCGTCGACGAGCGTGATCGCGTGATCGCGCCCGGGGAGAGCATCATGGCCCCGAGGACGGATTCCTCGGCCTCGAGGTTTTGGGGCGGCGCGATCGGGGCGGCTTCTGCGAGCTGGGCGACAGGGGCCATCCCCGAGGAGTGAAACACCCTTGCGGGGCGATCGCTAGGTGTGGACGGTGTGGTTTTCGACATGTCCGAAGATGCGGTTTTCCAGGGGAATAGAACACATGTTCCCACCTGCGCCGGACAGCAGCCTGTGCACGGATCGTCCGCTCGGAGCGACAACTTCGAGACGAAATTCACACTCGGTGGAAAAGGGTGTGGAGCGCTTTCCCCAAGCCGTCCACAGAAATCGGCGCGGACCGCACGGACAGCGGCCTACTGCGTGTGGAAGAAGCGCGGTCTAGGGCTGCTGGGCCTGCTCGGGCGGCTCGGCGTCGACCGCGCGGTCGAACTCATCGGCGGGAACCTCCGCCGCGACGTCTTCCTCCGTCGGCCGGATCTCGCCCTCGCCGCCGACCTGTGGATCCTGCGCCGCGGCCGCGGCGTCGAGCACGTCGAGGTCGAGCTCCTCCTCGGGCGGCAGCTCGCCGCCCTCGGGGACGACGAGCGTCCGCACCTCGGCGGTCACGTCCTGGAAGAGCTCGATCGGGACCTCGTAGCGGCCGATTCGCTTGATCGTTTCGATTCCGATCTTGCGCCGGTCGACGCGAACCTTGTGCCGTTCCCAGAGCTGGTCGGCGACGTCCGTCGGAGTGACGGAGCCGAAGAGCGATCCTGTCGGGCCGGCCTTCACATCGAAGCGCACCTCGACGCTCGCGAGCCGTTCCGCGAGCTGCTGCGCGTCCTCGAACGTCTTCGCCTCGTGCTTCGCGCGCTTTTCCTCGGTCTTACGGATCTCGGCGACGCGCGCGGGCGTCGCCTCCCGCGCGAGCTTGCGCGGGAGGAGGAAGTTGCGCGCGTAGCCGCGCGCGACGCTGACGACCTCGCCGCGCAGCCCGACCTTCTCGACGTCCGTGAGGAGGATGACTTCCATTACCTCGAGTCAGAGACGTACGGCAGGAGCGCCATCTCACGCGCGCGCTTCACCGCGACCGCGACCTGACGCTGGTGGCGTCGGCACGCGCCGGTGATGCGGCGCGAGCGGATCTTTCCCTTCTCCGACACGTAGCGGCGCAACTGGTGCGCGTTCTTGTAGTCGATCTCCTCGACCTTCTCCTTGCAGAACCAGCACCCGCGCTTGCGAATCGGGCCCGCTGCGCCCGGCCGCTTGCGGCTCGATTGCTGGCGATCTCGCTCAGAACCGCGCGAACGGAATGTCGTCGTCGGTGCCGGCCTGACCGAAGTCGGCGCCCTCGGTGGAGGCGTTCGCGGGCACGAACTGCGGCTCGCCGCCCGCAGCCTGGTCGCGGCCGCCGAGGAACTGGACGGTGTCGGCGATGATCTCGACCGCCTGGCGCTTCGTGCCGTCCTGCGCGTCCCATTCACGCCAGTCGAGCCGGCCGTCGACGCCGACGGGACGGCCCTTGGAGAGGAACTGCGCGCAGCTCTCGCCCTGGTTGCCCCAGACGGTGACGTCGAAGTAGTTGGGCTTGTCGCCCCAGTTGCCCTGCGCGTCCTTCTGCCGCGTGTTGACGGCGAGCCGCAGCTTGCAGACCGGCGTGCCGCTCGGCGTGTGTCGCAGCTCGGGATCGCGCGTCAAGTTGCCCACGAGGACCACGCGGTTGATGTTGGCCATCTATTCCTCCTCTTGCGAACCGGTGTTCGCGTCAGCGTACGCGGGGGTCGGGACGATGGACTCGGGCTCGGGTGGCGGCGAGGTCTGCGATCCCTCGATGCGGCGGGTCGCCATGTGGCGCATGACGCCGTCGGTGATCCGGAGGATGCGCGAGAGCTCGTCGAGCGTCTCCGCCTCCGCGTCGAACTGGAGCAGGTGGTAGACGCCCTCGCCCTTGTGCTTGATCTCGTAGGCGAGCCGGCGGCGGCCCCACGCGTCGTGCCTCACCCACGTGCCGCCGCCGCGCTGCACGAGCTCACGCGTGCGCGCGACGATTTCCTCCTGGCGCTGTTCGGCCAGGTCGGGATCGAGCATCAGCAAGATTTCGTACGCAACCACGTTCCCGAGCCTCCTTCCTCTGGTCTGAATCGGCCTCACCGGCCTGCGCCGCTCGGGAACGGACGGCGCGATGGCGAGGCAGGAAGTCGCGCCACTGTAGCATCGGCGCGATGCGTCGGCCGGCCGCCTGGCTGATCGGAGGGCTCGCTGGAGCGGGCTTGTTGCGCCGACGAAGGACACCGGTTCACACGGTCGAGAGCGACGCCGAGCTCGACCCGCGCGCCGAGGAACTGCGGAGCAAGCTGGCCGAGTCGCGCGCGATCGTCGACGAGCGGGAAGAGTTCGAGGAGGCCGAGACGACAGTCGACGAGGCGCCGGCGCCGGGCGATCCGGAGCTGCGCCGCCGCGCGGTGCACGAGGCGGGACGCGCGGCGGCCGAGCGGATGAAAGAGCGCTAGTCTCGACCGGCGACGCCGGAGCGCGTTCGACCGGGCGCCGAGGCATTTCTCGCCAGCTCCGGCTTGACTTAGCGGCGCAACGCCGCGATCGGCTCGCCGACGAGAACCGCGGCCGCCGCCACGAGCACGGTCGTTCCGCCCGGCGGCAGGTTCGCGTAGTACGCGGTCGTGATTCCGATCAGCACTGCCGCGAGGCCGATTCCCATCGAGAGCAGCAAGGTCGAGCGCATGCTCCACGCGATCCGTGCGGCCGCGATCACCGGAAGCACCATCAACGCCGCGATGAGGAGGATCCCGACGACGCGCATGGAGACCGCGATCGTGACGGCTGCGAGTGCTGCGGTGAGCGCGTTCAGGAGCGCGACGGGTAGGCCGGCCACACGCGCGCCTTCCTCGTCCACGACGACCGCGACGAGCGCGCGGTAGAGGAGCGCGATGAGCGCGAGCGCACCGACGCCGAGTGCCGCGATCACCATCAAGTCGTTGCGCGTCACGGTCAGGATCGAACCGAACAGGAACTGGAACAGGTTCACGTTCAGCGCGCCCGCGGCCGACACGAGCACGACGCCGCCGGCGATGCCGGTGTAGAAGATCAGCGCGAGCGCCTGGTCGCCTGCCGCCGTCCGGCGTGCGCGCAACGCCTCGATCGAAAGGGCGCCGCCGACGGAGACGGCGAGCGCCGTCAGCACGAGCGGCAGGTCGAGCAGGTAGCCGAGCGCGACTCCCGCGAACGCGACGTGGCCGATTCCATCGCCGATCAGGCTCAGGCGGCGCTGGACGAGGAAGAAGCCGACCGCCGGTGCGAGCAATCCGACGATGATCCCCGCGCCGAACGCGAGCCGCATGAACTCGAGGTCAAGCATGGACGTGCGACGGGTCGTGCCAGACGCCGGGCAGATCGGACGGTGGGCCGTCGAAGACGATCGCCCCGCGCACGAGCACGATTCGCTCGACGAAGCGCTCGACGGCCCCGAACTCATGCGACACGTACAGAACCGTCACGTCGAGCTCGCGGTGCAGTTGCTCGAGCAGCGCTGCGAGCGATTCCTGCGCCTCAGCGTCCACGCCGGTGGTCGGCTCGTCGAGGACGAGCAGGTCGGGGTTGCCAGCGAGCGCCTTCGCGATGAACGCGCGCTGTTGCTGCCCGCCCGAGAGCGTCGACAGACGTCGTTTCGCGCTCGCGCCGAGACCGACGCGCGCGATCGCCTCTCGCACCGCGTCGTGGTCCGTGCTTCGCAGCGGGCCGGCAAGACGCGTGCGCGGCATTCGTCCTGCCGCGACGAGCTCTTCGACGGTGAGCGGCGTGTCGACGCCCGACTGCGCGCGTTGCGGGAGGTACGCGAGCCTCCGCGCCTGTACCTCCACGCGGCCGGACGTCGGCTGCTCGAGGCCGAGCACGAGTCGCAGCAACGTCGTCTTGCCGCCGCCGTTCGGCCCGGCGATCGCCACGAACTCTCCGCGCTCGACCGTGAAGTCGACATCGCGCAGCACGAGCGGCCCGTGGCCGTACGCGAACGAGACGTGCTCGAGGCGGACGGCTAGCGGCACGTGAGGGCCTTTCTGAGTGCCGCGAGGTTCTCGCGCATCAACGTGAGGTAGTTCTCTCCGTGGGCTTGCTCCGGGGGCGTCAACCCTTCGATCGGGTCGAGCACGGCGGTCCGTGCGCCGACCTCACGCGCCACGGTTTCCGCGAGACGCGGTGACACGAGCCGTTCGAAGAACACGGTCGTGGCGTGCGTGCGCCGGACCAGGGTGACGACGTGCGCGAGCTGCTTCGGCGTCGGCTCAGACTCCGGCGTCAGTCCGGTGATCGGAACCTGATGGAGGCCGTAGCGCTGCGCGAGATAGCCGAACGCCGCGTGACTGGTGACGATGTCCTTCCGGGCGCAGTCCGCGAGGCCGCGTCGGTAGTCGCGGTGGAGCTTCCGAAGCTCTGCGATGAGGTCTGCTGTATGCGCGGGCTTTGGCAGCGCCCCGGCGATCCGGCGCACGATGCGCTGGAAGAGGACGGGGTCGAGCCACACGTGCGGGTCGGCGGTCAGCCCGGCCTCCTGTGCGTGAGCGGAGTGGAGCGGTAGCCCCTGCAGGATGTCCACGGCGCGGCCTTTTGCGCTCTTGACGGCGTCCGAGACGGCGGGCTGGAAGCCGTGGCTGAGATAGAGGACGACGCCGGCGGTCTCGATCCGGCCGACGGCCCGAGGTGTCAGCTCGAGGTCGTGGGGCTCGGCGCCGGGCGGCGTGAGATTCTCCACCTTCGCGGAGGGCGACATCGTCTGCGCTGCGAATGCGAGCGGATAGAAGGCCGCGACGACAGTGTTCGGCCCCGCCGCGGCCGGGCTGCAGCCGACGAGGCCGGCGACGATGAGAATGAGAACGATTCTCGAAAGCATTTGACGCACTATACTGCGATCGATGTCCTGGGCAATGCAGGCGCTCGACACGCTCGACAAAGCGGGGTACCGCCGCGGCGGCGCGCGACGCGCGGTCGTCGAGCTCCTCGGCCGACAGAACTGCTGCCTCAGCGCGCAGGAGATCTTCGACGGCCTCCGCAAGGCGCGGCGGCCGGTCGGGATCGCCTCGGTCTACCGCGCGCTCGACGCGCTCGTCGACCTGCGCCTGGTCAAGCGGGTCGACGCCGGCGACGGAATCGCGCGCTTCGAGCCCATGTCGGCAGACGGTGAGCATCACCACCACCTGGTCTGCCGCGACTGCGGCAAGGTGGAGGCGTTCAGCGACCCGCGGCTCGAGCGGGCGATCGATCGGGTCGCCGGCGGCCTCGGCTACTCCGTCGACGAGCACGAGGTCGTGCTCACGGGCGCCTGCGCCGACTGCGCCTAGCGGCGGAGGAAGGCTTCAGTGCCCGCGACGAGACCGCGCGCGACCTTGAGCTGGTAGGCGCCGGTCTTCAGGAGCCGCGACTCGCGGGGGTTCGACATGAAGCCTGTCTCCACGAGCACGGCTGGGACGTTCGCCCAGTTGAAGCCGGTCAGGTCGTCGCGCGGGAACAGGCCGAGATCCAGCGCACCTGTCGCGCGAATCGACGCACGCTGCACGTCGCCGGCCGCGCGCAACGACGCCGCGTAGATGTCGTCGGTCCAGCCTCGGTGCAAGGCCGGATAGAGCGTCTTGAAGCCGTGGCTCGAGGGATCGGGAGAGCCGTCCGCGTGGATCCGGATCATCAGGGCCGCGTGGCGCACGTTGCAGAAGTGCGCGCGCGCGACGTTCCCCAGTGTCGTCGTCGGACCCGATCGCGTCATCGCGACGCGGAACCCCGAGCGGCGGAGCAGCGTGCGCGTCTTGAGGCCGATCGCGAGCGCCACCTGAGCCTCGCCCGGCGCGCCGCCGCCGTCCTTGATCTTCATCACCCGAGAGCCCGGGCCGATCGGCTCCGTCTGGCGTCCGATCGCCGGCGGCGTGCCGTGGCCGGGATCGAGGCAGATCAATGGGGTTGGCGGTTGCGCGAACACGGCAAGAGTGTGCCTGTGATCGATCCGCTGCTCGCGTTCGACAAGAAGCTCGGCGACGTCGTCGAGCGGCTCGTCCGCAGCCACCATCGGCGGCGGCTGCGCAGGCGCGGCTGGGAACGCGCGCTCGACGCGCAGGGCGATCGCCTCTGGGCCGACGGCGACCCGCCGCCGCGTGAGGGCAACGCGATCGAGGTGCTCGTCGACGGCGCCGAAGCGCTGCCTCGGATTGCCGCCGAGCTCCGGAAGGCCCGCTCGCACGTCCACATCGCCGGCTGGTACGTCTCGCCCTGGTTCGATCTCGAGCACGACGGAACCGGACTTGCGACGCTGCTCGCCGGGCTCGCCGCGCGCGTCGACGTGCGTGTCCTCGTCTGGGCCGGCTCGCCGTTGCCGCTCTTCCGCCCGGATCGCGAGGACGTCGACGGCGTGCGCCACGCGATCACGTTCGGTTCGGACGTGCGCTTCGTCGTCGACCCGAAGGAGCGACCGATGCACTGCCATCACGAGAAGCTCGTCGTGATCGACGATCGTGTTGCATTCGTCGGCGGCATCGACCTCACGACGTACGAAGGCGATCGCTGGGACTCGCGCGACCACGTCGCACGTGGACGCCTCGGCTGGCACGACGCCGCCGTAATGTTGCGCGGTCCGATCGTGGCTGACGTCGCCGAGCACTTCCGCCTCCGCTGGCGCGAGGTCGCGCACGAGGAGCTGGCGCAGCCGAAGCGCGCGCAGCGAGCAGGACACACGGAGCTGCAACTCGTTCGCACCGTCCCGGAGACGGTGTACGAGGCGCTCCCGCACGGTGACTTCCGGATCCTCGAGGCGTACACGCGTGCGCTGCGGTCGGCGCAAAAGCTCGTGTACCTGGAGAACCAGTTCTACTGGTCGAGCGAGATCGCAGAGATCCTGGAGCGAAAGCTCGCGCATCCGCCGAGCGACGAGTTCCGCGTCGTGCTCGTCCTGCCGGCGAACCCCAACAACGGCGCCGACGACACGCGCGGGCAGCTCGCCGATCTCCTCGAGTGCGACGGCGGCGCGGATCGCGTGCTCGCCTGCACGCTGACGGCGCTCGGCGACCGCGGCCCGTGTCCGATCTACGTGCACGCGAAGATCGGGATCGTCGACGACCGCTGGTTCACGCTGGGCTCTGCGAACCTCAACGAGCACTCGCTGTTCAACGACACCGAGGTCAACGTCGTCTGCTGCGAACCGGAGCTGGCGCGACGCACACGAATTCGTCTCTGGTCAGAGCATCTGGAGCGCACGGAAGCGGAGGTGTCCGGCGACGCCACCCAGGTGGTCGACGAGCTCTGGCGCCCGATCGCCGAGGAGCAGCGCCGCCGAGTGGAAGCGGGCCAACCGCAAACGCATCGTCTCTCCCGGTTGCCGCATGTGTCGCGCAGATCGAGGCGCCTCATGGGCCCGGTGAGCGGCTTGCTCGTCGACGGTTAGTTCTCGCTGCCGAGGGAAAACACGGCCCATGGCGACCCGCGTCGACCTTCCGGCTGACATCGCAGCTGCGCTCAACGGCGTACCGGAGGCACGCGCCCGCTTCGAGGCGATGCCTGCCGACCGTCAGGCGCAGTGGGTCGAGTGGATCGACAGCACGAGCGGCCGGACTCGCGCCGCGCGAATCGACGAGGCCGTGCGCCGATTGGTGCCTGCGGGCGGTGGCACCGCCGCGACCGAGGAGATCGTCGAGCCGGCAGCACCGCCGCCGGAGCGGAACTGGTGGATCTGGCTCCTTCTGCTCTTGCTCGTCGTCATCGGCGGGCTGCTCGCGTGGTTCTTCCTGTCGCGCGGCACCAGCAAGACGACCGTGCCGAACGTCGTCGGGATGCAGGAAACCGCGGCGACGCAGCGCCTGCAGGCGAAGCACCTGAAGGCGTTGCCGAACACCGCGGCGAGCTTGCGCCCGGTCGGCGTCGTGTTCGCGCAGCGGCCCGGCGCCGGCGCGCAGGTCAAGAAGGGACAGACGGTTGCGATCTCCGTCTCGAGCGGTCCGGCGCGCATCGCGGTTCCGAACGTGACGAGCCTGCCGCTCAAGCAGGCACAGCAGCGTCTCGGCACTGCGGGGCTCAAATGGAGTGTCAAACGCGTCGCCTCGACGCGGCCGAAAGGCGTCGTCACCGACCAGACGCCGCTCGCAGGCGTTACCGCCGTGAAGGGAACGACGGTCGTCCTCAGCGTCTCGAACGGATTGAAGCCCGTCGTCGTGCCGTCGCTCGTCGGGCAGACGCAGGGCGCCGCGGTCTCGCAGCTGACGAAGCTCGGCCTGAAGCCACAATTGCAAAACGTTTCCTCGAGCCAGCCCGCCGGGCTCGTCGTCGCGCAGAAGCCGCCGGCCGGGAAGGAAGTCGACAAGGGCTCGGCTGTAGTGCTGAACGTGTCGCGCGGCACGGGCGGCGGAACGACGACGGTTCAGACGACGACCACAACGACGACCACAACGACGACGACCGCTGCGACCGGCACGCCGTCCGCCACGGCGGTGCGTGTGCCGACTGTCCGCTCGCTCGCCGTCACCGCCGGACTGCGGCGACTGAACACAGCCGGCTTCAGCCCCGTCGTCCGCTACGTGAATTCGAGCCAGCCCGCAGGCCGCATCGTCGCGCAGTCGCCGAGCGGAGGAACTGCGCGTCGTGGGTCACGCATCCGCGTGAGCGTCTCGAACGGGCCGAATCCCGCGGGCGCCACGACGGTGCCGAACGTCGTCGGCGAGGATCAGGCTGCCGCGGCGACGGCGCTCCGCCAGGCGGGTTTCAAGGTGCTCGTGCTCTTCCGGAAGACAACGGACTCGTCGAAGGACGGCATGGTCTTGGACGAGCAGCCCGTCGCGGGCTCGAGCATCCCGCGCGGCTCGTACGTCGCGATCTTCGTCGGCCGGACGGGGTAGAAACGGAGCCGGCGCGAACCGCGCCGCAGTTCTCGGGACGCGCCGAGCTCCGCTGAGGCGTCGCCTGCGATGCCGTCCCTCAGGACGTGCGGGCTTCGCCCGCGCGTCCGTCTGAACTGAAGCGCCGACAGCTCGAGCGCTTGCGCGCACGGGTCGAGCAACGGAGCCGGCGCGAACCGCGCCGCAGTTCTCGGGACGCGCCGAGCTCCGCCGAGTAGACCCATGCCCGCCGCGAAACTTGCGCCGGTGGGAGGATTGGCGGTCCGACTGTTCCCAACGAGGAGGCACGCGTGCTGATCACGACCGCCAACGACCTGCCGGGTTACGAGGTAACCGAGACGCTGGGGGAGGTGTTCGGCCTCACCGTCCGCTCGCGCAACATCGGCTCACAGCTCGGGGCGGGGTTGAAGTCGATCCTCGGCGGCGAGCTGAAAGGAATGACGAAGGCACTCGTCGACAGTCGCCAGCAGGTGATCGAGCGAATGGTCGAGGAGGCACAGTCGAAAGGCGCCGACGCGATCGTCGCCATGCGGTTCGATACCTCCGAGATGGGCACCAACTGGACGGAGATCTGCGCGTACGGCACGGCTGTCCGCGCCCGCAAGGCCTGAGCTAGCCGATCAAGTCACGAAGGCGGATCCCGCCTTCGACGAGGGCGGCGACCGGGGCTCGCCGCACCACGCCTCGCACCAGCGGCGCGAGCAGGCTCGGGATGTCTCCACGACGTACCGCCTCGTCGACCGCCCTCAGCAGGCCCGCGCGCACGGCGACGTCGATCGTGCGGCGATTCCAGCGCCCTTTCCCGTCCAGCGACAGCACGAGCTGTTCCCGCGTCGTGTGAAGTCGGCACGCCGAGCCGTCCAGTCCGTCGAGGACGACGCGCTGGATCGTCGCGTCGACGCTCTGGCCCGGAAACGGCGCTCGCTCCTCGCACGGGTTCGCGATCTTCACGGTGTCGTGCGTCGCGCCGACACCGACCTCCACGGCGACGAGCGCGACCGCGACGACGAGCAGGCCGGCGAGGATGGTGACCGGCCGCACGGTCACGCAGCGACTCCGCGGCGACGGAAGCCGAATGCGACTGCGAGCGCCGCCGCACCGAACGCCGCGCAGAGCAGGAACGACGAGCGAAACGCGCGCGTGATCGTGTCCTTGATCGCGGCGACGAGGTCGTCGCGTACGCGCGCAAGCGTGGGATCGTGCTTCGCGCCGTGGGCGTCGAACGGCTGCGCGAGGTCGGGGATCTGACCTGCTTTCGCCCGGTCGAACTCCGCGCGCGCGTCGAGTGCGACCGGAATCTTGGTCTCCAGGGCGATCGGTCCGTCGAGCAGCACGGCCGTGGCGCGCAGCTCGGCGGTGTGTCCGGCCGGCGATACGTCGGCCGCGAGGAGGGGCGCGATCGAAGCGAGTGCGAGCACGAGGCCGAGGTGGCGAACGCCGATGGTGAGCGTGCCGCTGCGTGACAGCCCCGCGCCGAGGTCGAGCGCGGCCTGCGACAGGACCGGGATCGAGAGGCCGAGCCCGGCGCCGCACACGACGAGCGCGCCGATCGTGAAGCCCACGCTCGCGAACGGAAGGAAGGCGAGCTGAATCAAGCCGAGCGCGAGTAGCGCGGCTCCGCCGTAGACGGCCGCGAGCGGCGGCAGGCGCCGCTCGATTGTCCGGGCGGCGAGCGTCGCGGCGGGGAGGACGCTGACGATTCCCGCGCCGGCGATCGGCGAGTAGCCCCAGACGGTGATCACGAGGAGCACCGAGAGGAACAGCACGCCGACGAGCGCGCCGAAGAGGAGGCCGATGCAGGCGTTCGCGGGAACGGTCTTGGCGAGCGAGGGCCTCCACCCTTCCTCGAGCGCCGGGTCGGTGCGTGCGCCGGCAACGGCGAGCAACCCGAGCAGCGCGAGCGGCGCCTGCGCGACGAAGATCGCGCGCCAACCGAACGCCTGCGTGAGAACGCCTCCGAGCGCAGGCCCGAGCGCAGCGCCGAACGTTCCCGCCAACGTCCAGATCGTCGCGCCGCGCACGGCCGATCCCGTCCGCGCGACGAGGACCGGAAGCGATGCGGCGAGAAGCAATGCCGCTGCGATTCCCTGCACGCAGCGAGCGGAGATGAGGAACGCGAGGCTCGTCGCGACCGAGCACGCGATCGACGCCGCTGCGAACACGAGCAGCCCACTGGCGAGGAGTGTCGCCGCGCGCAGCCGGTGGACGAGGACGACGAGTCCGAGCGCCGCCGCCGCGACGGCGACGTTGTAGGCGGTCAGAACCCACGAGACGCTCGTGATCGTCGCATGGAACCGCGTGTACAGCTCCGGTAGGGCGAGCACGACGATCGACGAGTCGGCAAAGGCGACCGCGATCGCGACGACGACGAATCCGATCTCCCAGTTACGTCTGTGAGTGCGCCGCACCGGCGCGAACGGTATGCCACGAGTCCCAGGTGACCTTGAAAGAGCTGGCTCTCGAGACGCCCGTTCGTTGCAGCACGGCGGTCGACACGCGTGAGCCGATTCAGCTTCGATGCAAAGCGTGCGGTCCGCTGAGCTTCATACACTGATTTGCGTGGCGGGAAGAACGCAGGAGGCTCTCTACTCGGAGATCGACCTGGAGCTGTCCTGGTCGGAGGAAGACCTGCCTCAGGTCGAGCGAACGAAGCATGTCCACAGCCTGCACCCTTACCTCGGCAAGTTCATCCCTCAACTTGTAGAGGTCTTTCTCAAGCGTTACTTCCGACCAGGCAACTGCGTGTACGACCCGTTTGCGGGATCAGGCACCACGCTCGTTGAAGCCAACACCTTTGGGGTCGCGGCCGTGGGTTGCGATATTTCGGCCTTTAACTGCCTCCTCGCGAGCGTCAAGACGACCGAGTACTCACTCGGAGGCCTCGAGCTGGGCCTTCGGGGCGTCCTCGAACAGGCGCGATCGACCTCTGAAGTCGTGACGACCGAGAGCGCGAGCGAGTGGCTGCGCTCCTGGTACTCGGGGCGGGCGCTCAGCGAGCTGCTGGCCTACCATTGCGTTGCTTCCCAGTCGCTGAACGACCCGAGCTGGGATGTAGCCAGGGTCATCCTTTCGCGTGCGGCTCGATCCGCCCGGCGCACGACCCATTTCGATCTCGACTTCCCTCGCGAGCCGGTGACCGAGTCGTACTGGTGTCACAAGCACAAGAGGACCTGTAAGCCCGTCGATGAGGCGATGAAATTTCTCAGGCGCTATACGGACGACACCGTTCATCGCATCCGCGAGTTCGCAGCGATTCGGTCTGACGAACCAGTGGAGGTGATCCACGGCGATGCTCGGGACGTTGATCTGCCGCTGGAGCCGAATGGCATCATCACCTCACCGCCTTACCCGGGCCTGATCGACTATCACGAACAGCACCGCTATTCGTATGAGCTCCTCGAGCTGGAAGATCGGCGCGACGAAGAGATCGGGCCGGCGATTCGCGGTCAGGGTCGCGAGGCCGTTCAGGCCTACGTCGAAGACATGATCGCGGTTTTCGGCAACGCGCATCGCCAGCTACCTGCAGGCGCGCCCGTGATCATTGTGGTCAATGATGCCAAGGATCTCTACCCCGAGATCCTCGAACGTTCGAGGCTTTCCCTCGAGGAGAGGCTCACCCGGCACGTCAACCGTCGGACTGGGCGGCGGGCAGGCGAGTTCTTCGAGGACGTGCTCGTCTGTGCCGCTGACGGTTGAACAGCGTGGGCGGGCTCTAGGACACTTCCGACGCTTCCTACGACAACGCGTCGTGAACCTCGAGCGGCTGACGCTCGCGGATCTCACCTTCAACGTTGTCTTGTTGCGGGCGAACGCGACGATGCTCGAACTGTGCGACGCGGAGACACTGCTTCGCTACCGTCTCGCCCAGCACGTGGAGAGAGGCTCAGTCACCGCTTTCGGGACGACGCTCCAAACGATCTCCAAGGACATTGCCGGCCATGCAACCGGAGTCGCCGGCGCCGACATCATGCTCGTCAGGAACAACCGGCGCTATTACATCCAGGTCAAGAGTGGACCTCACACCGCGAACCGGGACATCGCCCAGAACATCGGCGCATTGCTCAACTCCGCTCGAGCTCGAGACCCGGACGCGGTATGCATGTTCGGTGTCTGCTACGCGCGCCCCGACCAAATCAGTGCCATCGTGAAGGGTCAACTGCAGCGCGCTGGCGTCGGTCTCCGCGTCGGTCGCGAGTTCTGGGAGTTCATCAGTGGTGATGCGGAGTGCCTGAACGAACTGCTTGGGCTCGCGGGCGAGGCTGCCGGCGAGGCACCACCAGGTGAGGCGAGTTTTGCCGAACGTGTCGAGCAGAAGCTCGACAGTCTCGTCGCCGAATTCAGCGGCCGCTACGGCCGGACCCTCGACGACCAAGCTTGGGCGTTTTTCCTCGCCGACAACTCATAGCCCCTCCACCCTGACGACGATGCTGTCGGTCTGGCCGGGCACGTGCCATCGATTACGGAGCGGCACAGGAGTCGAACCTGCCCACCGGGGGCTGCGAGCTGGAGCAGATTAGAGCCGGATTAGTGCACGGCTCCACCCTTCCAGTATTGGTCATGCTCGACTGGCAGAGACGGCCGATGGCTCTGTATCGCGCGTAGTCCGTCGAGATCAACGAGGCAGGAAGGAGCGTCCGATGAAGGACGAACCGCATGGAGGGTGGAAGTTGGAGCGACCACAACCGGTACTCGCGCGATTGCGCCGTCTGGATAGCGCCTCTGCGGGACGGTCTCGTTTCGCGGCTGTTCCGATAATCGCCGTAGTCACGATGCTGGTGTTCTTTGGGTTGTCGTTCACTCACGCGGCGCGCGCCGATTCGGGTCTGACGCTCACGCTGCAGTCACCAGCTAGCCCGAACCCACTTGGAAGCGATGTGGCGGTCACGGCTATCGCGCGTGATGGCGCAGGCAGTCCCGTTGCTGGTCTCCAGATCGTGTGGTTTGGGCCGCAGGGATATAAGTTCTGCACCACGGATGCGACCGGCGACTGCAGTATCACGGTCACACCCCCGTGGACGCACGGTGGCTTCGTGAACGTAAGTGCGTGGGCAGATCTCAACGGAAATTTCAATGGCGACTTTGGAGAGCCATTCGACCAAGTCCAGGTCGTATGGGAACCCCAAGTCGCGTCGGTATCACTGACCGCGTCTGCAACGGTGTCACCAGTTCGGATAAGCGATGCTGACCCGGGCGCACCAGTCGTATTCACCGCGAAAGCGGTCGACGCTTCCGGTGTCCCAGTCGTCGGCGCGTCCATCAGCGTCAGCGTGTCGGGGCCCGTAGACGGCTTCGGCGG
>VAYM01000041.1 GCA_005884945.1 Actinomycetota bacterium
CAAGGCTGGCCCGAACTATTGGCGCACGTCTGCGCGCGCGGAGTGCGCGGCGAGGAGCCGGAGGCCAAAGGTTCACGTCGGTTCCAGCCGCAGAACCTCGGTAAAGCGGTACCTGACACGGTCGGGGAAATGTGTCCAAATCCCGCCCCCGCTACTGAAAAAGCCTGCGTTTGCGGGCTTTTTCGGTTGAGAGCTGGCGGCCGCGTCAGTGTCGGCGGTGGCAATCTATGGAGCGATCTGCACCTGCGCCTTTCCGCCCGTGACGAACGGTGGTAGGCCCGAAAAGATCGCGCTGAATGCGTTCGTCGGGTACGCGTAGTGCCCGTAGGTGGATGGGACGCGGATCGTGACTGGGACTGATCCGAGCGGGCCGAAACCGTTGAGGACGACGCCGGAGATGGTGAGCGTGCCGTTCGAAGACGACCACGTTACGTCGCCCCTATCGGGCGCTGCTCCATGTCCATGGCCGCAGTCAGAACCCGTGTAGTCGCCGGTGCCGCTCGTGGTCGATCCGGCGCCGGGCGTCAGTTCGATCCACAACCAGATGCCGCCGCCGGTCGGCCCTCCCTCGTTTGCCGTGATCTCCACCTGATACATCGCACCGGGTCCGTAATCCGCCGATGCCGGGGCAGCAACTGCTCCAACGATCCCGGCTGCCAGGGCGCCCGCTGCGACGAAAATCGCGAGTCCGAGCATTGCTCGGCGCCGCCTCATAACGCTGCGCATGGTGCCTCCTCTCCTGTCCGCATGACTTCACGGATTCGAGAGGGAATCGCCTGTCCAGACAATCCCAACAACTTGGGATCTTCTCTTCGACCGTCATATCCTTGATCGCATGGCTAACGAGCAAGGGCAGACCCGCTGTCGAGAGCGGCTCGAGCGGCTCAGCGGGTCAACTCTGGACTGCGAGTCGATCCGACGCGAGACGATCGCCGAGCTTCAACGTGTCATCGGCTTCGATCGTTGGTGCTTTCCGCTCGCCGACCCCGCTACGCTCCTTCCACTCAGCGGGCTCGCCGAGCACGACTACGGCCAGAGACTCCCTCGCGCGCTCGAGCTCGAATTCTCCGGCAACGACTTTGCCGCGAAGCATGTCCTCGCTCGTCGAGCAGGGTCGGCGGCCAGCCTCAGTGCGGAAACCGGAGGCGACCTCGGGCGGTCGCCACGTTGGGACGAAGTGATGCGGTCGGTCGGCATCGGCGACATCGCGACCGTTGCGTGTCGCGACGCGCTCGGGTGCTGGGGGTGGATCGAGGCGTACCGGGACGAAGACGATCCCGCGTTCGACGCGGTGGAGATCCAGCTCCTCGCGGATGTCGGACGAAGCCTGGGCTCCGCGCTTCGCCGCGCCTCCTTGGACGCTCGTCGGGGCGACGTATCAGAGCCGGCCCTGCCCGGCGTGATCGTGCTCGATCGGAGTCTCTCCGTTGTCAGTTCGACCCCGGCGGCACGCGCGTGGATCGATGCTCTTCCGGCGGCATCGCTCTTCAACGCGTGGGGGATTCTTCCCCCGGTGGTCTATCCCGTCGCGACCCTGTCGCGATCGCGCAACGCCTCCGCGGGCGCAAGCCATGCACTCGAGCGGACCGTCGATGGGCGGTGGCTGATGATCCAGGCCGAACCCCTCGAGAGCGGCGATGACGACGGAAATGTCGCCGTGACGCTCCGAGGCGCCATGCCGTCCGAGACGTTCGACCTTCTTTGCCGCGTCTACGCGCTCACTCGGCGCGAGCGCGACACCGTCGCGGCGCTCATCGCCGGGCTCGACACCCGCGCGATTACCGAGCGCCTCTTCATCTCACGCCACACTGTTCAGGATCACCTGAAGTCGATCTTCGAGAAGGTCGGCGTGCACAGCCGCCGCGAGTTGCTCGCGACATTCAACGCGTCGGCCACTGTCTGCTAGCCAGGCTCGACCGCGGCTACGGAATCGGCCGCGTCTCGGCAATGCGGTACGGGGTCGTTGATGTCTGTCCAAATCCTTCCCCCGCTACGCAAAAAGGCCTGCCAATGCGAGCCTTTTTCATGCACGCAAGTGGCGCGGCAGAACTGACAGTATCGAGCCAAAGCTTACGCACCACCAGGTCGAGATCCGATGACCTGGGTCCGGCTGATCGCCACAATGAACACGTGCGCGTGCCGAGTGCGCGGCGAGGAGCGGAGGCCAAGGGTTCACGTCGGTTCCAGCCGCCGACTTCGGTAAAGCGGTAGGTGACGCGGTCGGGGAAAGTGCCGTTGCATTGCGTCCAATTGGGTTCGCGACGAGAAGTTGGAGAGCGCGCTCCCGAATCCGCCGAGATCAGGTTCGGCCGCGTTCCAGAAACGGCCGAAGCAGGTCGATCGGGGCGGGGAAGACGACCGTCCTTGCCTGTGAGCTGCCGAGCTCGAGCAACGTCTGGAGGTACCGAAGCTGCAGTGCGGTGGGGTGGTGTTCGATCACGAGGGCGGCGTCCTTCAGCCGTTCCGATGCCTGGAACTCGCCCTCGGCGTTGATGATCTTGGCTCGGCGCTCGCGCTCGGCTTCGGCTTGCCGTGCCATCGCCTGCTGCATGCCGGATGGGATCTCGAGGTCCTTGACCTCGACGCGAGCGACCTTGATTCCCCACGGGGTGGTTGTCTGGTCGATGATCTCCTGCAGGATCGCGTTGATCTTGTCGCGCTCCGAGAGCAGCTCGTCCAGCACGTGCTGTCCGAGCACTGCCCGCAACGTCGTCTGGGCGATCTGGGAGGTCGCGACCATGAAGTTCTCGATCTGGATGATCGCCGCCTTCGGCTCGAAGATCCGGAAGTAGGCGACAGCGTTCACGCGCGCGGGGACGTTGTCCTTCGTGATCACTTCCTGCGGTGGGATGTTGAGCGTGACCGTGCGTAAGTCGACTCTGACCATTCGGTCGACGATCGGGATCAGGATGAAGAGGCCGGGACCCTTCGGTTCTGGAAACAAGCGCCCGAGCCGAAAGACGATCGCACGCTCGTACTCACGCGCGACCTTGACCGCCGAGATCGCGAAGAGCAGGAGCAGCGAAAGCAGGATCACCACGATGATCAAGACCGCGGTCATGGCAGGGCCCATTCCGTTTCCCGATGCTGCCCGTTCATCTCTTGACCTGGACGATACGTGCTTCGCCCGTGAGCGATCCCGGTTATCGTGCCGCGACGTTTCGGTGCAGATGACCGACCAGATTGCGGCGAGGCCCGTCAGGCCGAGGTTGCGAGGCGTGCTCCATCAAGTCGCGTTCGTAATCGCGGTCGGCCTGGCGCCGTTGTTGATCGTCGGCGCCGACGGCGGACGGCGCCGACTGGCCGCTGCGGTCTTCGCCTGCTCGGTCGCTGCCTGCTTCGGTGCGAGCGCGCTCTACCACAGGGTGACCTGGACCCCGAGGGTTCGCCTTTGGATGCGGCGAGTCGACCACGCCGGCGTTTACCTCATGATTGCGGGGACGTACACCCCTGTTTCGCTGCTCGCGCTGCGAGGCGCGTGGTCCACGGTTGTCCTGACGATCGTCTGGGTCGGCGCCGCCGCCGCGATCGTGCTCAAGTTCGTCTGGGTGGCAGCACCGAGATGGCTGGCGGCGGCGATCGGGATGGCGCTCGGCTGGTTGGCGGTCGTCGCGCTCCCGCAGTTGATCGCTCTGCTGGACCCAGCGGCGGTGGTCTTGCTGGTGGTCGGGGGGCTCGCCTACTCGGCCGGTGCGGTTGTCTATGCGCGGCGCCGTCCGGATCCAGCGCCGGCGGTGTTCGGCTACCACGAGCTGTTCCACGCGTTGACGATCGTCGGAGTCGCCTGTCAGTACGTGGCGATCGCGTTCTTCATCGTCCGTGCCGGCTGACGGCGACGCGCGCGCAACGGCGCGCTCGCTGGTCGGGCGAGAACTTTGCCGACCTTTTGCCGTCCGAGCCAACCTGAGCTGATCTCCGGTGGCCTCAAATAACGGAACAACGCTGGGTGCAGCGTCATCTGACCTGACAACGGCCGTCTCATAACCGGAGGTCGCAGGTTCAAATTCTGCCCCGCTACTTAAAAGGCCTGCAAATGGGGGGCTTTTACATGCGCGCTAATAGCGGTGTCGCTCAGAGGCGAGCCCAGGCGCGGTTGCTCAGTCGCAACGCCAGCGCTAGGGGCGAGCAGGTGCGGACGCCTCGTCCGGCGAGGGCCGCGCGACGTCGAGCGCCCAGCAGTAGAAGCTCAACTCGTCGACGTCCTGTTCGACGAGCGCCGTCAGCGTGGTGCCGCCGCCGTGTCCCGAGGCCCGGAGCGGCAGCAGGAGAAACGGCCCGCCCTGCGCGGCTTCGGCCTGGAGCCTCGCGACCATCTTGAGCGGGTCGTACGGCGGCGCGGTCCGGTCGTTCAGCGCCGGCACGAACGTCATCACCGGGTAGCGCCGATCGGCTCGGACGTTGTGATACGGCGAGTATCCGGCGAGATACGCACACTCCACGGGATCGTCGGGCGAGCCGTATTCGACGGTCGCCCCGCTCGTGTTGGCGAATCTCGGAAAGAGCAGCATGTCGAGGAGGGGCGCACGGCAGTACACGGCTCCGAAGGCCTCGGGCGCTTGCATGGCGGCGGCGGCGACGAGCAGACCACCGTTGCTGTTGCCGCGCGAGACGAGCTTGGACGGCGTCGTGTAGCCCGCTGAGACGAGCCATCGCGCCGCAGCGATGTAGTCGTCGAAGGCGTTTTGCCGCCGGGTCTTGACTGCCGCCTCGT
The DNA here is from genome assembly GCA_005884945.1 of Actinomycetota bacterium. GTDB lineage: Bacteria > Actinomycetota > Thermoleophilia > Gaiellales > Gaiellaceae > 3-1-20CM-4-69-9. The sequence goes on from VAYM01000041.1 coordinate 4,712, forward strand.
GCCAGGCGCGGCCGTATTCGCCGCCGCCCCGGATGTTTGGGTATGCCAACACGCCGGCAAGCTGCAGCCAGGCGGCGTTGACCGCCGTGAAGGTCGGCTGCACCGAGAGGTTGAAGCCGCCGTAACTGCTCAGACGCACGGGTCGGCGCCCGTCGCGCGGCATGTCTTTGCGATGGATGACGAACATCGACACGCGTGTGCCGTCGCGCGACTCGTACCAGACCTGATCCGTCACATACGACGATGCGTCGAGCCCGACGTCGGGTACGTGGTACGGCGTCAGGCGGTCCGCTTCGTAGTCGTACCGATAGACCGACGGCGGTTGGACGTACGAGGTGAAGTCCACCCACACTTCGTCGCCGCCCCAGGCGCCGCTGACGCCGCTGATGACGCCACCTCCTGAGGTGTGATTCACCGAGCCGAGCGCGGGTAGCGCCACCTCGCGGAGGTAGGTGCCGTCTTCGGCATGGACGCGCACGCGATGCGACGCCGCCTGCGAGTAGACGGCGTAGAGCCGGCCGCCGACGCCCGTGACCGTCTGCAGCGTGTCCGAGTCCTCGGGGATGAGCGTCCGCCACTCCGTCGGTGTCGTCAGCGGCGCGACGCAGAGGCGGCCGCGCGGCGCGTCGAGGTCGGTATGGACGAGCAGCTTCTCGCCGATCACCTGCACTCGGTTGACGGACCGCATGTCGGGGGCGACCGGCACCAACGCGTCGTCGGCGAGCCGCAGCAGGTAGACGACGTTCGCGTGCACGAAGTCCCACTTGTAGAGGACAGCGAAGCGACGGCACTCGCTGATCTCCACCGCGCACCAGTACTGCTTCACATGGTCGTCGCCGAAGATCCGCCGGGCCGGCGCGCCCGACCCGAGCCGGTGCTCGTAGACAGCGTGCCACTGCGACTCGTCGCCCGCCGGCACTTCGCCTCGCTCTGGATACGCGCCATAGAAAAACGCTGAACCGTCCGGCCGCCAGGCCGGCGACTCGTCCTGGTGGCACGTGCCCCGGGGCCGGTCGGGAAGCAGCCGTGCCGTCTCGACGTCGAGCACGTGGATCACTGCGTCGTGCGCGCTGCCAACGGACTTTCCGAACGCGACGAGTGTGCCGTCGGGCGATGGCGCGGCGAACACCAACACCTCGTCGCTTGCCCACGTGTTGGGGTCGAGCACCGTCTCGAGCGGCGCGTCTTTGCCACGCCGCAGCATGAACTTGAGCTTCTCGTCGCTCGCCTCCGCCTGCCAGAGGAATTCGCGTCCGTTCGGTCCGGCGGGAATCGGCGCCGATAGCTGCGCATAACGCCGTGAACGAGTGACCGCCGCCCGCAGCCAGTCGCGCCCCGGTACCCCGCTCAGCACTGAGTGCGTGACGGCCTCCTGCGCCGCGATCCACGCCTCCGTCTCCGGATCGTCGAGCCGCTCCAGCCACTCGTAAGGATCGTTGAACCACCTCCCGTGCAGCGTGTAGCCGCTATTCGGATCGCGGCGCGCCTTGGGGAATTCGAAGGCCGAGTTCAGATTCTTCATCAGTGGTGGAGGAGTATCGCGCGCTCGAGCGGCGCGACCTCACGTGTATTCCCGGACATCTGTACGACCAGGAGTACGCCAGTCGTTCGGAGCGGAGTTTCATCTCGGTTCCAGCAGCCGGATCTCCGTAAGGCGGTACGTGAGATGGTCGGGGAAATGTGTCCACATCCTGCCCCCGCTACTTAGCTCTCGGAGGTCGGCGCTTCGCGCCTCGACTTCCGAGAGTTTTTGAGGGCGGCCGAGGTCGGTGATCTTGCGGACCGGCTCGACTTGTCGATTCTGTAGTCGCGGCGGCGTTTTACGTTCGCTTTACACGCAGCACACCGTGCTCTGACGAGAGCCCCCGAGAATCCTGGCATGCGACGGCTCTCGCTGGTGCTTTGCGTCGCTCTCGTGGCCGCGTCGTCTGCTGCCGCAGCACCTGAAGCAGTCGACCGTGGGCTCATCATCAGGCTGCGACCACCTCGGTTCGTGCTCCGCGAGCTCGACGGTAGCCGGGCGCGGTTCGCGGTCAATCGATCGACGACGGTCACGCTCGACGGTCGGCGCGTGCGGCTCGCTCAGCTTCGCCGCGGCGATGTCGCCGTCGTGCTCCATAGCAGGCAGATCGTGACCGCCGTGAGGGCGTTTCGACCGTGACCGGCGTCGCGGTCGTGATCGAAGACGACGAAGTAATCGGTGCGCTCGTGGCCGCCTATCTCGAACGGGCCGGCTTCCGGGTCGTCTGCGAACAGACCGGCGAGAGAGGACTTGACGCTGTCGAGCGGCTCGACCCCAGGGTCGTCGTCCTCGACCTCGCATTGCCCGACCTCGACGGTCTCGAGATCTGCCGACAGCTGCGGGCCAGCCGACCTGTACCGATTCTGATCCTGACCGCGCGCGACGAGGAGGTCGATCGGATCATCGGCCTCGAATTGGGCGCGGACGACTACGTGACAAAACCCTTTTCGCCCCGCGAGCTCGTCGCACGCGTGCGCGCGGTTCTGCGGCGTGCCGAGCCCGCAGCGGAGGAGACCGGAATGATCGAGCTCGGAGATGTCCGGCTCGATCGCCGGCGCCGCCGAGTCGCGGTCGCAGGATCTCCGGTCGCCTTGCGCATGCTGGAGTTCGAGCTGCTGGCCGAGCTCGCAGAGAATGCGGGCCAAGTCGTCAGCCGAGACCGGCTGCTCGAGCGCGTCTGGGGCCTGTCGTTCGCGGGAGGGACGCGCACAGTCGACGTCCACGTCGCGCAGCTGCGCAAGAAACTGGACCGTCCCGACCTGATCGAGACCGTTCGCGGGGTTGGCTACCGCGCTCGCGAAGACGGTGCGCCTAGCGGGGCCTGATGTCGCTGCAGACGCGACTCGGCCTGGCGATCGGCGCTGCCGTGCTTGCAGCCGTGTCCGTGTCGCTGCTGGCCGGCGCGTATCTCGTTCGCCGGTCGATCGAACACGCCGCGCTCAACGGGCTCCGACGCCAGGTCGGGCTGCTCGCGAAGGAGGACTTGCAGCCCTCGCCCGGGCCACTCGGACGGTTCCTCGCAACTCAAGACGAGCGCCTCTCCGTGCTGCCGCGCCGGCAGGCAGAGCTGCTGCTCCCCGATCGTTCCGCTGCGGGACGGATTCGGATCCACGGACGTGACTACCTGTACGCCACCCGGACGAGCGGGCCGGACGCCGTCATCCTCCTGCGGACTGCGACCTCGGTCGGCTCCGACAGCCGGCCGTTCTGGTTCGCGCTCGCAGCCACCGGGGCGCTGGGCTGCCTCGTCGCTGCAGCGCTCGCCGCACTCCTCGCCCGGGGAATCGCGCGTCCGGTCGCGCGAGTCGCAAGAGCGAGCAGTCGTTTGGCTGCGGGCGAAAGCCCACAACCGGTTGCCCTTGCCGGCGCGCGTGAGCTTCGGGAGCTCGCGCGGTCGTTCAACACGATGGCCGGCCAGCTCGCACGCGCGCGCGAGGCGGAACGCTCGTTCCTGCTCTCGGTCAGCCATGAGCTGAAGACGCCGCTGACCGCCATCCGCGGCTATGCCGAGGGGCTGGAGGAAGGCGTGTTGACGCCTCAGCGTGCGGTCAAAGTCATCCGCACCGAGGCGGCGCGTCTCGAGCGCCTGATCACCGATCTCCTTCATCTCGCCCGCCTCAACCGCCAGCGATTCGACATTCATCGCAGGACGGTCGACCTTGCAGAGATCGCGCGAGAAAGCGCCGCGCGGCATGCTGCACGCGCACGAGAGCTCGGCGTGCAGCTTCGTCTCGAAGAGAGTTCAGCCGCCCTCGCCGAGGGCGATCCGGATCGCCTCCTGCAGGCCCTCTCCAACCTCGTCGAGAACGCACTGCGGTGCACCCCGCCGGGAGGCACGGTCACGCTCACCCCGGCGGCCGGCAGGCTAACCGTCACGGACAGCGGTCCCGGGATCGCGCGCGAGGAGGTCCCCCGCGCGTTCGAACGCTTCTTTCTCTACCGGCGCCACAACGGCGACCGCGCGGTCGGCACAGGTCTGGGGCTCGCGATCGTGCGGGAGCTCGCACAGGCGATGGGCGGCGACGTCGAAGTAGCAAGCCCTCACGGTGCGGGTGCGGCGTTCACGATCCGGCTCCCCCTTCCACGGCCCGCGAGCAGATCCAACGCTCGCTAGTCGCGGCGGAGCGCATTACACGCGTTTACGGAGCGATGACCTCGCATTACGTGTCTTTCATGTCACGCAAACAGGCGGCTGAAATAACGGACCGGTCACGAGCACCTTCGAACCGGAGGTTCGCATGAAAGGCAGATTGATGTTGCTAGCGCTCGCGTCCGCGCTCGTCCTCGCGCCGATTGCCGCGGCAGATGTCATCCGAGGCACCGACGGCCCGGACAACCTGAACGGCACCGCTGCTGCCGATCTGATCTACGGCAGAGGCGGCAACGACATCATCCGTGCTCACGACGGCAACGACGTCGTCTACGGGGCCAGCGGCAATGACGTCATCCGGGGCGGGCCAGGCAACGACGTCCTGTACGGCCAGTCCGGCAACGACGTGATGTGGGCCGGCGCGGGGGCAGACGTCCAGTACGGCGGCGCCGGGAACGATGTCCTGCACGCGCTGGCCAACGACAACCAGCCCGATGTCCTCGACTGTGGACGAGGCTACGACGTCGCCTACGTCATCGTCCACGACCCAGTGCGGCTGCACGGCTGCGAGCAGGTGATCCGGCTCAGCCCGGAGCAGGCCGGAGCGATGGCCGCGGCGAACGACGACAACGGATAGCGGATCACGCGCGGCGTCTACGCGAGTCAGGTCCTGCAGCGCCTGCCGTTGCAGGACCGGCGCCGCCGTAGGTCTGAGCGGGATCCCGTCGCCGGCGGTCCTAGACCCGGATAAAGGAACCGCGCAGGATTCAGGGTCGGTAGGTGATGGGGGTGAGCGACCGCGACCCGAGTCCCGACATCGAGGCCGTCTATCGGCGTCGTTACGGCAGGTTCCTGCGCGTCGCGGCGGCGATTCTCCGCGACGAGCAGCTCGCTGAAGAGGCCGTCCACGATGCATTCGTCCGTGCGCTGCGCCATCGCCATGGCTTCGATCGGCGCGGCTCGCTCGAGGCCTGGCTGTGGCGCATCGTCGTCAACGAGGCCCGGCGGAGAAGGACGATCGAACGCGCGGCGCCGGTGACGGCGCTCGACGAGGCCGCCGCGCCCGCGACGGCGAACGGCCATCGCGAGACCGGCGCCGTGGAGGCGATGGTTGCGCTGCTGCCCGAGCGTCAGCGCCTCGCGCTCTTCCTCCGCTACTACGCCGACCTCGACTACGACGCGATCGCAACAGCACTCGGCATCAAGCCGGGGACGGTGGCGGCCGCATTGCACGCCGCACATGCCGCGCTTCGTCGCCAACTGCTGGAGGTGGAACGATGACCGACGCCCACGTCGCAGAGTTGCTCGACGAGCTGACTCCGAGCTACGACGGACGCCGCGGCGACTGGGAGCGCATCGCGGCGGACGCCGAGCAGACGCAGCCGCGCGCGCTGCGGCGTTCGACGCGTTTGCGTTTGGGCGTCGTCGTAGGCGCGATCGCCGCGGTCGCGGCGTTGGTGCTGTCCTCACCGTTCGGGAGCGAGCGCGGCAATGTCCTCGACCGCGCGCTCGCAGCCGTCGGAGACGGGCCTGTCCTGCACGTCGTCCTGCGTGGTTCGACACCGAGACCGGCCGGACGCACTCGATCGAGCGTCTTGGCGGCGTCGTTCAGGACGACGAGCTCGTCGGCCAGACGAACAAGCCCGCGGCCGAACTGGCCGCGCTGGGACGCGAGTACAAGCAGGCGCTCGAGTCCGGGACGGCGCGGATCGTGGGCGAGGGCGCGATCGACGGCGAGCCTGTGGTCTGGGTGACGATCCACAGCGAGCTGTTGCCGGACGTCGCGGACGGGAGGGACCACGAATGGGCACAGCAGGTCGCGGTGTCGAAGCGGACCTACAAGCCTGTCGCACTGCGCGAGACACGTGACGGCCGCCCCGGACCCGGCACGCTGCAGCGCGTGCTCGAGCTTTCCCTGGGAGCGCGGACCGACGCCGACTTCACGACGTCGCGCCCGTCGCTGAACGGCACCGCCTTCAAGCAGGGCCGCGAGAAGATCCCGCTCGATCAGGCAGCGGCGGTCCTGGGTCGGACGCCGCTCTGGCTCGGAAGCGCATATCGAGGCTTGCCGCTCGCACGGGTCTACCGCGAGACGACGAGCGTCGGCCGTCATCACCTCGTGCGCGTGACGGGTCCAAGGGCGGCGGCGGCGGTCAAGTGCAGCGAGCAGCGCGCCGCCGGCGGCGACTGCTTCCGGCGCCTTGGCTCGACGTCGGTCGAGGTCCGGCCGGACGGCGTCTTCACGACCGCTGGCGCGATCGAGTGGACCGAGGAACAGACGGCCGTTGTCTTCTACTACGGAACGGTTGGCCCTGACCCGAGCACCTCGCGCGCAGACTCCATTCCACGCTTCGACAAGCCGTACGTGTCGGTCACCGAGTCGCTGCAGGCGTCGCAGTTCCGCCGTGGTGCCGGGACGTACGTGCCACCCGAGGGATCGGTGTTCATCGTCGCCGGCGGCGAGACGGGATTTCTGCAGCGTGACGGAGTCCAAATCGGCATCGATGCCGGCAGCGAAGAAGCCGTTCTTGCCGCGGCTCGCGCCTTGGTGCCGCCGGCGCGGTGACATGCGTCGGCCGCAACGTTCGGACGCTCACGCGGCTGCGGTTGCCTCGATCTCGATCAGGAACTGCGGCAGGGCAAGCCGCGACACCCCGAGCAGCGTTGCGGTGAAGCGCGTCCCGGCGGCGGCGAGCCGTTCGTGAACAGCCGGCCTTGCGTTCGCGAAGTAGTCGTCGATGTCGGTGACGTACGTGTTCAGCCTGACGACGTCGGCGAGCGTGTAGCCGGCCGCGCCGAGCAGCGTCTCGAGGTTGTCGAACGCCTGCATCGCCTGCGCTCGGACGTCTCCCTCGTGGAGCGGCTGCCCGTTGTCGTCGACGGACACGATGCCGGCGCAGTAGAGGACTCGCCCTTCGCCGGTGACCTCGCGGCCCTGGACGAACATGCGGGCGTCCTGCCACGTCCACGGATTGACGATGCGGTGGTCCATTCGGCTCTCCTTCTTTGATGGGGATAGGTTCGGGTTTGCGATCCTGCGCGTGGCGCTCGCGACCATTCTCGTTTCGCTGCTCGTGCTCTGGGTCGTCGTCCGGCATCGTTCGCGTGCGCGGCCTCGCGCCTAGCCGGGCCGCGCGACGGCATCGGCTTGACAACCGCCGAGAGGAGGTTTAGTCTGCTTTAACTATGGGAGTAGTTAAATGGTGGTGGACGTGATCGAGTTCCGCCTCGACCAGCGCTCCGGCGTTCCCACCTACCTGCAGCTCGTGCAGCAGGTGAACCAGGCGCTGCGACTCGGGATTCTCCAGCCGGGTGACCAGTTGCCGACCGTGAAGGAGGTCGTCGGCAAGCTCGCCATCAATCCGAACACCGTCCTCAAGGCCTATCGCGAGCTCGACCGGGAGGGTGTGACCGAGGGCCGGCGCGGCCAGGGAACCTTCGTCTCTCACGATCAGCCGGCGACGATGCCGGGCGACTACTCGGCCCTCCGGGCGGCGCTGCTCAAATGGGTCGAACGCGCACGAAAGGCCGGGCTCGACGAAGAGAGCATCACGGCACTCGTCACGGCCACCCTCCACGCAGCTTTTTTTGAGCAGGCGGCATGAGCGAGCTCGCGCTCGAGACGCGTGGTCTAGGCAAGCGCTACGGCAGGAAATGGGCGCTCCGGGACTGCACGCTCGAGCTTCCCGTCGGCTGTGTCGCCGCCCTCGTGGGTCCGAACGGGGCCGGCAAGACGACCCTGCTGCACCTCGCGGTCGGTCTCACCGCTCCGACCGCGGGCTCGGTACGCGTGCTCGGCACATCGGCGCGCGAACGCCCGGATCTCGTGCTGCCGCGCGTCGGCTTCGTCGCCCAGGAGCATCCGCTCTACCGCCGCTTCCGTCTCGCCGAGATGTTGAAGGCCTGCGGGAGGCTGAACGACACGTGGGACCAGGAGCTTGCACTGCGGCGACTCGAGCGGCTGCGCATCCCGCTCGACCAGAGGATCGAGACGCTCTCCGGCGGACAGCAGGCGCAGGTCGCGCTCACGCTCGCGCTCGGGAAGCGTCCGGAATTGCTCTTGCTCGACGAGCCGGTGGCGTCGCTGGATCCGCTCGCACGGCGTGAGTTCCTGCAGTCCCTGATGGAAGCAGTCGCGGACGGCGGCCTGACCGTGTTGCTGTCGTCGCACATCCTCACCGACCTCGAGCGTGTCTGCGACTACATGATCCTGCTCTCGGCGTCGCAGGTCCAGCTCGCGGCTCCGATCGACGACATCGTCGGCGCGCACCGCGTGCTCAGCGGGCCTCGCAGCGACGTCTCCGACGTCGAGCGCGTCCACGCGGTCGTCCAGGCGAGCCACACGGACCGGCAGACGACGCTGCTGGTGCGCGCGAACGGCCATCTCTACGACGCGCGTTGGCACGTCGACGAGGTGGGGCTCGAGGAGATCGTGCTCGCGTACCTCGGCCGCTCGACGGCGTACGAGGAGCTCGCTTCGTGATCTGGCTCTCGTGGCGGTTGCAGCGCCTCGAGCTCGCGCTCGTCGCGCTGGCCCTCGCGCTCGCTGCTGCATCGCTCGTCCCCCTCGGGCTGCACATGGCTTCCGTCTACGACGGCACGGGGGTCGGCTCGTGCCTGGCCCACGGCGGTTCTGGCTGCGGCCAGGTCGTCCAGTCGTTCCAACATCGATACGAACATGCCGGCGCAATCATTCCGTGGCTCAACTTCCTGCCGGGCGTGATCGGTGTGCTCGTCGCAGCACCGTTGATCCTCGATTTCGAGCACGGCACGTTCCGCTTCGCGTGGACGCAGAGCGTTCCGCGCAACCGCTGGGTGTCCGGACGGCTGATCGTGATGTGCGTCAGCGCGCTGCTCGCGACGTTCGCGCTGACCGAGTTGATGACGTGGTTCCGCGGACCGCTCGACCACGTCGGCGGGCGCATGGAACCGAACGTCTTCGACTTCGAGGGGATCGTCCCGTACGGCTACGTCCTGTTCGCGCTCGCGCTGGCGGTAGCGATCGGGGTCATCGCCCGGCGTGCAGTCACCGCTGCCGGCGTGACGCTGATCGCCTATTTCGGCCTGCGCGTCGGACTGCAGAACTGGTTCCGCAAGGACTACGTTGCGCCGGTCCGTCACGTCTGGCCCGTGGGCTCTCCCGGGCCGACTCAGCTCGACCGCGCGTGGAACATCTCCAGCGGCCCGAGCAACGCTTCCGGCCACCTGCTCTCACAAGCAGACGCCGACCGTGTGCTGCGGCTCTGCGGCGGTCCGAAGAGCGGCGACATCGCGTGCATGCGCGCACACCACGTCTACAACCTGGCGATCTACCAGCCCGCGAGCCGCTTCTGGCTGCTGCAGGGAATCGAGGCCGCGATCTTCGGAGGTCTCGCTGTGCTCCTGTTCACGGCCGCGGTCTGGTGGGTTCGAAACCGGGTGTCGTAGCTACTTCGCCGGCAGCGAGCGCGCGTACGAGACGCCGCGCTCGACCCACTCCGGGAGGTCGTCGCCCGCGTCGACGCGCAACCAACCGGCCATCTGGCGGCCGCGCATCTCCATCGTCGTCGCCCTCGTGGACGCGACGAGCGCGTCGGACTCCTCCGGATCGACGCGCACGAGCAAGCCGCCCTGCCCGCTTGCCGAGACGGCCATGTTGCCGTTCACGAGAAACGCGAGCCCGCCGAACATCTTCTTCTCCGTGACCCCCTGCTTCCGCGCGAGGAGCTTTCGAATCTGCTCCGCGACGGCTTCGTCGTACGCCACTGCCACATCGTAGGGGGCGCGACTGTGTAACGCGAGCCGTACTCACGAGACTGGCGCGAGACCGTTGTCACGCGAGGAGGTTCGGGATGAGCGTTCAGCTGGACGACTTCAAGACACGGCAGCGCGAGGCGTGGTCCGTAGGTGACTACGACGTCTACGGCGCCCAGATCGCGGATGTCGGGGAGCTGGTCGCCGAGCGCGCGCAGGTCGGACCGGGGACGACGTTCCTCGACGTTGCCTGCGGGGCCGGCAACGCGACCATCCCTGCGGCGCGTGCCGGCGCCCAGGTGACCGGGCTCGACCTGGCGCCGCACTTGCTCGAAGCCGCGCAGGCGAAGGCCGAGGCCGCGGGCCTGACGATCGAATGGGTCGAGGGTGACCTCGAAGCGCTCCCGTTCGAGTACGGCAGCTTCGACCGAGTCGTCTCGACGTTCGGCCACATGTTCGGGCCGCGCCACCAGCTCGTCGCCCACGAGATGGCGCGCGTCTGCCGCAAAGGGGGTGCGATCGTCACGGCGACGTGGACGCCGGAGAGCTCGGCCGCCGCAGTCCTCCGCGTGAGCGGCTCCTACCTTCCTCCGCCTCCGGAGTACGCGGCCCCGCCGCTTCTGTGGGGCTCGGAGGATCACGTGCGCGAGATGTTCGCTGCGGTCGCGAAGGGCTTCGAGTTCGAGCGCCGGGTCAACTGGGTGGTCGCCGAGTCGCTCGAACAGTGGGCGGATCTCTTCCTCGGTCGTTTCCCGCCGATGGTGGCCATGCGCGCGATGCTCGGCGATCGCTTCGGCGAGCTTCGGCAACAGGTCGTCGACGTCTGGCGCGACGCCAACGAGGCTGACGATGGGACCCTGCGCTTTCCGCAGGAGTACCTGCTCTCGATCGTGCGCGTCTGAAGCGTCGACTGTTAAGCGAATGTTGTCCTCGCGGGCTCACATCGAATTCTCAGAGAGCGGTGGTTCAATGGGTGAGTGATCGAAGCGCGCGGCCTGACGAAGGACTACGGGGACAAGCGCGCAGTCGACGGGCTCACGTTTTCCGTGCGACCGGGGGTCGTGACCGGTTTCCTCGGGCCGAACGGGTCCGGCAAGTCGACGACGATGCGGTTGATCCTCGGGCTGGACGCGCCGACTGCCGGCGACGTGACGGTGAACGGGAAGCACTACCGCGATCATGCGGCGCCGCTGCACGAGGTGGGCGCGCTGCTCGAGGCGCGCTCGGTCCACACCGGGCGGTCCGCGTACAACCATTTGCTTGCGCTTGCGGGGACGCACGGAATCCCTCGCCGCCGCGTCGACGAGCTGATCGACCTCGTCGGGCTGCGCGAGGTCGCGAAGCAACGCGCCGGCAAGTTCTCGCTGGGCATGGGACAGCGGCTCGGGATCGCCGCGGCGCTCCTCGGTGACCCCGCCACGGTCATGCTCGACGAGCCGGTGAACGGGCTCGATCCGGAAGGAATCCACTGGATGCGCTCGTTGTTGAAGGGCCTTGCGACCGAGGGTCGCACGGTCTTCGTCTCGTCGCACCTCATGAGCGAGATGTCGCTGACGGCGGATCATCTGATCGTGATCGGGCGCGGACGGAAGATCGCCGACACGAGCACGTCCGAATTCCTTGCCGCCGCTTCGGGGAACATCGTGCGCGTGCGATCGCCGCAGGCGGCCGAGCTTCAGCGGCTGCTCGCGGGCCCGGACGTCACCGCCGCGGCGCTCGAGCCGGGCCACCTCGAGGTGCGTGGGCTGACGGCCGCACAGATCGGCGACGCGGCCGCCGAGCACGGTCTCCGTCTGCACGAGCTGACGCCGCAGCAGGCCTCCCTCGAGGAGGCGTTCATGAACCTGACCCGGGAGGACATCGAGTACAAGGCTGCCGAGCTCGAAGCGGAAGACGCGGTCGCATGAGCACGGTCACCAGCATCTACCGCCTGCCGAGGCTTCCACACACCGGACGTGTCACGCAGGCACGCGTGGTCCTCTCCGAGTGGACGAAGCTGCACTCGCTCCGGTCGACGAAATGGTCGCTCTTCGCCGGCGCGCTGCTGACGATTGCCCTTCCCATCCTCTTCGCGGCGGTGACGTCGTCGCACTGGGGGACGATGAGCCCGCACGAACGGGCCGATCGCCATCCGCTCGACATCGCGCTCGCCGGCGTGAACGTCGGGCAGCTCGCGATCGCAGTCCTCGGCGTCCTCGTGATCACGGGCGAGTACTCGACCGGAATGATCAGGGCCAGCTTCACGGCGGTTCCGAAGCGACTACCCGTGTTGTGGGCGAAGACCCTTGTATTCGGCGCGGTTTCGTTCCTCTTGATGCTGCCGCCGGTGTTGATCGCGTTCTTCGCGAGCCAGGCGATTCTCTCGAGGCATCACATCCTTCAGATCTCGTTCTCGCATCCCGGCGTCGCGCGGTCCGTGATCGGCGGGGCGGTCTTCCTGACGCTCGTCGGGATCTTCGCGCTCGGAATCGGAGCGATCGTGCGCAACACCGCCGGCGGAATCGCGACCTTCGCCGCGATCTTCTTCGTCATCCCGCCGCTGATGAACATCCTCCCGACGAGCTGGAACAACGCGATCAGCCAGTACCTCCCCAGCGAAGCGGGCCGACAGATCTTCTCGCTGACACACGGCGCGCACAGTCTCGCGCCGTGGCCCGGCGGGCTGCTCTTCCTGGGCTACTGCGCCCTGGCGCTCGCGATCGCCGCGGTCTTGCTCGTCCGGCGCGACACCTGAGCGGTACGTCCTGTTCACCGCAAGGGGGAGGCGGATGACGCTCGAGGAAGCGATCGCCTCGCTCCACTGATGCGTCAGACCGCGCCCCGGTGGGCACTGGTTGGGCACAATCACGACAGCGGAAGCACGCGGCCACACATCCTGGAGAGGTGGCGATGGCGATCCGACCACGAAGCGAACGAAGGTTTGGCAGGACGAGCCCGGTGGCCCGCTACTGGCTTGCGCACTGCGAGGGCTTCCGGGTGCAGGGGCCGGTAAAGGGAACGGTGGAAGAGGTCGTCGGATCCGTCGACACGCAGAGCGCAGAGCGGCTCGTTGTTCGGCGGGCATGGCGACGGCGGACCGTTCCCGTCGCCGCGGTCGACGCGGTCGTTCCGGCCGCACGCTTGATCGTGGTCGCGGGGCAGGCCGAGGACCCAGGCCGTGCCCTCGTCGACACCGTACGCGCGCTCGTGCTCGTCGTTGCGGCAGTTCTGCTGGCGATCGCGCGCGTGCTGCTGACGCTCGCACGACGTTCCGCGGTTGTCGCCGTGCGCGTGCTCGCCGACGCGCGCGCACGACTGCGAGCGGCAGCCGAGAAACGTCGCCGTGCGCCGTCGCGACGCCCGCGAACCTCTCCGGCGCAGGACCGCAAGC
>VAYM01000042.1 GCA_005884945.1 Actinomycetota bacterium
ATCAAGATCCTCGCGGAGGACGGCGCCTGGGTCGAGTTCGAGCAGACGCTGATGCTGATCGAGCCGACGGGCTGATGTTCGACAAGGTCCTGATCGCGAACCGAGGCGAGATCGCGCTCCGCGTCGCGCGCGCGTGCCGCGAGCTCGGGATCAAGTGCGTCGCGGTGTACTCGACGGCTGACGCGGAATCGGCCGTCGTCAAGTTCGCCGACGAGGCCGTACAGATCGGGCCGCCGGCCGTCGGACGCAGCTACCTGCACATCCCGAGCCTGATCGGCGCGGCGCTGAAGACGGGGGCCGACGCGCTCCATCCCGGATACGGGTTCCTCTCCGAGGATCCGTACTTCGCGGAGATCTGCGCGGACGAAGGAATCACGTTCATCGGCCCGCGTCCGGACGTCATGGAGAAGGTCGGCGACAAGGCGACCGCGCGCCAGTTGATGCAGGAAGCGGGTCTTCCGCTCCTCCCCGGCACCGTCGAGCCCGTGAACACGATCGACGAGGCGCACGACATCGCGGGCGACATCGGCTATCCCGTGATCATCAAGGCAGTCGCGGGCGGCGGCGGGCGCGGCATGAGCGTCGTCACGCAGGAGGAGGATCTCGCGCGCCTGTACCAGACGACGCGCGCAACCGCGCAGGCCGTGTTCAAGGACAGCGCCGTCTACATCGAGCGCTACCTCGAGACGTCCCGGCACACCGAGATCCAGCTCGTCTGCGACCCGCACGGGAACGGCGTGTACTTCGGCGAGCGCGACTGTTCGGTGCAGCGCCGCCATCAGAAGCTGATCGAGGAGGCGCCGTCGATCCACCTGACGGAGGAGACGCGGCGCGAGGTCGGCGAGGCCGCCGTGCGCGGCGCGCTCTCGGTCGGGTACACCGGCGCCGGGACGATGGAGTTCCTGCTCGACCTCGACGGCAACCTCTACTTCATGGAGATGAACGCGCGCATCCAGGTCGAGCACCCAGTGTCCGAGCTCGTCACGGACACCGACCTGATCCAGGAGCAGATCCGCGTCGCCGCCGGCGAGAAGCTGTCGCGCACGCAGGACGACGTGCTGCCGCTGAAAGGCCACGCGATCGAGTGCCGCATCAACGCCGAGGATCCGGACAACAACTTCGCGCCGGCCGCCGGAAAGCTCGACACGTACGTGCCGCCTGGCGGCCCGTGGACGCGCGTGGATTCGCACTGCTATCCCGGCTGGACGATCAGCCCGTTCTACGACTCGCTGATCGCGAAGCTGATCGTGTGGGCGCCGGACCGAGACAAGGCGATCGACCGCATGATCCGCGCGCTCCAGGAGTTCGAGATCTCGGGGCGCGGCGTGAAGACGACGATCCCGTTCCACCTCAGGATCCTCGACCACCCGCAGTTCCGCTCCGGCGACGTCACGACCGACTTCGTCGAGCACTTCATGTCAGAGGAAGCGGCCGCAGCCGCGGCCGCGAGCTAGGAGGGGACAAACATGGCGAAAACAGACGAGGTCGCGGCGCTCAAGCGGATCATCGAGATCACCGGCGCGCTCAACTCGACGCTGAACGTCGACGAGCTGCTGGAGCTGATCATGAAGTCGGCGTCCGAGCTCCTGAACGCTGAGACGAGCTCGCTGCTCCTGCTCGACGAGGACTCGGGCGACCTCGTCATCCATGTCGCCACCGGCGCACCGGGGGAGCAGGTCGAGCGGCGGCACGTGCCGCCCGGGAAAGGGATCGCCGGCGCCGTCCTCGACAGCGGCGAGCCGACGGTCGTTTCCGATGCGAAGAGCGATCCGCGCTTCTACGGCGTGATGGACGACGCGACGGGCTTCGTGACGAAGAACATGCTCGCGCTGCCGCTGAAGGTGCGCGACCAGTCGATCGGCGTCGTCGAGGTGATCAACAAGCGTGACGGCGACTGGACTGACGACGACAGGGATCTCGCGGGCGCCCTCGCAAACCAGGCCGCGATCGCGATCGACAACGCGCGGCTGTACGCGAAGCTCGCCGACGCCGTCGTGACTTCGCGGATGTCCTACCGGCTCTAGCCGTGGGCCGGCTCGGGCCGGCTTTCGGGAAGCTCGGAGCTACCGGCTGACGAGCGGACGGTCCGCCGCGGACCAGCGGAAACGCGTCATGTCGGTCGGCGGGGCGAGCGCACCGGCGCGGCGTCCGCGCCGCACGAAGAGGACCGGCGCGGGAGCGCTCTTCGCGATCTCGGACCGAAGGGGGCCGAGGACTTCCTCCCGCCATCGGTCGGAGAGGCCCACGACGAGGATGCCCGCGCCCTCGGCCGCCTCGATCAGCGCCGGCCCGGGCTGGACGAGCACCGGCTCGGCCGAGACTGCCGCGAGCTGTTGGACCACGAGCGACGCGTTGGCCAGCAGCCTGCTCGCGTCCCGTCCTTCCTGCCCGTTCGCGCTGCTCGCGCCCAGCATCTTCAGCGGCGCCTTCTGCGCATACGCCAGCCACGCGCCGAGCTCGAGCGCCGCCCAGTCGTGATCGACACCGCCGAACGGAACGACAACCGGATGGTCCGCGTCGATCTGCGGCACACCTGCGCGCTCGACGAGCGAGGCGACGTCGCAGGGGGCGTGCTCGATCACCGGCATCACCGGACCGCGCGGCACGCTCTCCCCCACGAGCGGACGGCGCCCGTCCATGAGGAGCAGATCGACCTCCTGCTCCGCCGCGAGCCGAACGAGGTCGGCGCCCGGGTCGGGCGACGTGTACGCCACGGCGCGCGCGGCGGTGCCCTGCTCGATCAGAGCGTCCCGGCGACGGTTCAGCTCCTCCGTCTCGCGGGCAAGCGCGCGATCATCGGTCGCGACGCCCGCGGCGAGACGCGACGGCTCGATGAGCCGCGCCAGGATGAGCTCGCGCGGCGGTTCCGACCGGGCGAGCGGCTCGGCGATCGCGAGCAGCGCATCGATGTTCCGGATGTCGATCGGCGCGACGAGAATCGCTTTCTCGGGGGCGGCCGCAGGCGCGGGACCGGTACGCCGGAACTCTTCCTCGGGCGGCGCCGACAGCTCGCCACGCGGGTCGAGGAGCTTGAGCGCGGGCCCCGCCATGAACGTGGTCACGAGGGCCATGATCACCAGCATCGTGAACAGCGTGGGCGAGATCAGCCCGAGATCGAGGCCGATGTTCAGCACGATCAGCTCCGTCAGCCCGCGCGTGTTCATCAGCGCGCCGACGACCGCCGAGTCGCGGAGGCTCAGGCCGCTGAACCGAGCCGCCGCCATCGCGCCCAGCCACTTTCCCGCGACCGCGACGGCGATCAGCAGCAGCGTCAGGAGCCACAGCACCGGCCGGTTCAGCGCGCCGACCTGCGTCCGCAAACCCGTGACGACGAAGAAGAGCGGAAGCAGCACCGTCACGACGAAGTCCTCGAGCCGTCGGCTGACGTCGCCCGTGAGACCGCCGTGTCTCGGCATGATCAGGCCCATGACGAACGCGCCGAAGATCGCGGCGATGCCGATCTGCTGCGCGACGTAGGCGGCGAGCAGCACGCACACGAAGATCGTCGTGATCCAGAGGGTGGGCACGTTGCCGACCTCGTCGTAGGCGACGGCGACGCGCGCAATCAGCGGACGTGCGAGCAGGAACATCGCCGCGGTGAACGCCGCCGCGAGCGCGACGACGACGAGCGCGTGCAATCCCGATCCCGATGCTGCGACCGCCGTCGCGAGCGCCAGCAGGCTCCATGCCGTCACGTCGTCGATCGCGGCGCACGCCATCGAGATCGCGCCGACCGGACGTTTCAGCATGCGCTTCTCGATCAGGATTCGTGCGAGCACCGGAAATGCGGTGATCGACATCGAGATCCCCATGAAGAGCGCGAACGGGACGTAGTCCTTGTCCGGGGCGAGCAGCTTGTAGATCGGCAACGCGACCAGCAGTCCGAGCGCCAACGGAAAGGCGACGCTCGTGTTCGAGATCAACGCGGCCTGGCCGATCCGACGGCGGACGACCTGCGGATCGACCTCCATTCCGACGAGGAACAGGTAGAACGCCAGCCCGATCTGCGACGCGCCCGAGATCAGCGGGACGATGTCCCCCGGGAACAGGTAGTTCTTGACGTCCGGCGCGACCGCGCCGAGGAGCGTCGGGCCGAGCAGGATGCCGGCGAGCACCTCGCCCATGACGCGCGGCTGGCCGATGCGTCCGATCACGGTGCCGACGAGCCGCGCGGCGAGGATCACGGTCGCGATCGCGAGCATCAGCCGTCCGAACGTCTCCTCGCCGGAGCGCTTCTTCGCCGGCTTCGCACTCGCACCCGGCTCCGGCAACTCCGCCGTGAAGGACGCTGTCACCGAAGCTCCGCCGATCGTGCCGACGAGCTTCCGCTTCGCGTCCTTGCCCTGCCGACGGAGGTCGACGCGAGCATGCGTTCCGTCGCGACAGGTCGCCGTCCCCGTGAGCTCGCCGTGTCGAAGGCGGAGCTTTCCCCCGAGCCGGCCGCCGCCGCCGAGGTCGACGAACTGTCCCGACTGCGTCAGCTTGACGTTCGTACCGAGACACGAAGAGGTCGGCGCGTCGTAGAAGCCGCCGATCGCCGGGGGCGGATTCTCCCGGTGACCGGCATAGACGGAGAGCGCGACGGCGACGACGAGAAACGTCGCAACGGCCGCGTAGCCGACGACGAGTCGCCGAGCTCCGATCGACGGACCTTCGGCTGTCGCTGACTCGTCCGTTGTCCCCATCGCGCCTCCTGCGTCCGCGAACGAGATGCAACACTACTGCGCACGTGGGGACCGCTCATCCCGACAGCGAGCCGAAGATCGGTGACACGTTCGGGCCGTTTCGGCTCGAAGGATTGCTGGGCGAAGGAGGGATGGCACGGGTCTACCGGGCCCGCCGTGAAGTCGACGGCGAGACGGTCGCGTTGAAGCTCATGAAGCCGGAACTGATCGGCGACGACATCTTCGCGAAACGCTTCGTGCACGAGGCGCGGAGCGCTGCCGAAGTTCGCCATGCGAATCTCGTCCCGATCTTCGACGCCGGCGAGGTCGACGGGCGCTATTACCTCGCTGTCGGCTACGTGAACGGCAGAACGGTCGACGATCGTATTCGCGCCGAGGGACCGCTCCCACTGGGAGATGTCGTCCGCTTCGCGTCCGACGTCGCCTCCGCATTGGACGCATTGCACGCAGCCGGCATCGTCCACCGGGACATCAAGGCGTCCAATCTGCTCCTCGACGAGACCGGACGGACACTGCTCTCGGACTTCGGCCTCGCGAAAGGGCGCGCGTACACCGTCCTGACCAGGCCGGGGCAGGTCGTCGGGACGCTCGACTACCTCGCACCGGAGTTGATCCGCGGCGAGCCTGCGACTGCGGCGAGCGACATCTACGCGTTCGGGTGCACCGTCTACGAATGCGTCACCGGAAAGACGCCGTTCGGCGACAGGCCGCTGCTACAGGTCGGGCTCGCGCATCTCGACGAAGTGCCGGCCGATCCCGCTACGGCGCGCAGCGACTGCAGCGGCGCGCTTTCCTCGGCGATCGTGCAGGCGCTCGAAAAGGAGCCTTCGCGTCGTCCTGCGACGGCGACGGCGTACGCCACGCTCATCCAGGTGGCGGTGGAAGCGCGCCCGTAGAGCCGAGAGGCGCCCGCGTGAGCTCGACTCCCGACATTCCGACGCTGCTGGCCGGCTACCGGATCGAGCGCGAACTCGGTCGCGGCGGCATGGGCCGCGTGTACGAAGCGGAGCACGTCCACCTGCAGCGCCGGCTCGCGCTCAAGGTGCTCGCGCCCCATCTCGCCGAGGACGAGAGCTTCCGAGAGCGCTTCGTCCGCGAGTCCCGGTTGCTCGCGGCGATCGACCACCCGAACATCATTCCGATCTTCGATGCAGGCGAGGCCGACGGGCTGCTCTACATCGCGATGCGGTATGTCGACGGGGAGGATCTGAAGGCGCTGATCGAGCGTGAGGGCGGCCTCGACCCGGCTCACGCCGTCTCGATCGTGGCGCAGATCGGCGACGCGCTCGACGCCGCTCACGCGCGCGAGCTCGTCCATCGCGACGTCAAGCCCGCGAACATCCTCCTCGACGAGCCGACGCAGCGCATCTTCCTGACCGACTTCGGGCTCGCGCGACGGGTGCGCGGCGACGGGATGAGCGCCGAGGGCCTCTTCCTCGGCACGATCGACTACGCGGCACCGGAACAGATCGAGGGCCGCTCGGTCGGCTCGTCGGTCGACGTGTACGCGCTCGGCTGCGTGCTCCACGAGTGCCTGACAGGCAAGCCGCCGTTCCCGAAGGAGACGGACGTCGCCGTCGTGCACGCTCATTTGATCGACGCGCCGCCGCGCGTAACCGCGACGCGTCCGGAGCTCTCGACCGCGCTCGACGAAGTGGTCGCACGCGCCCTCGCGAAGTCGGCGGACGACCGCTTCGCCACCTGCGGCGAGCTCGCGCAGGCCGCGCGCGCGGCGCTCGGAGGCGCACCGCCGAGCATCGTCGCGGCGCCTGTGCGCGTCGACGAGGCAGCGGCCGCGCCGCCGACGGAGGGCCCGGCGCCGTCCACGCTCCCGGTCGATGCGACGCCGTTCGTCGGGCGGGAAGCCGACGCCGAGCTTCTCTGCGAGCGCCTGGCCCGCGAGGACGCGCGCATGGTGACGCTCTCCGGTCCCGGCGGGACGGGAAAGACACGCCTCGCCGTCGAGGTCGCACGACGGCTCGAACAGCTCTTCCCGGAGGGAACCTTCTTCATCGATCTGTCGCCGGTCT
This sequence comes from Actinomycetota bacterium, assembly GCA_005884945.1. GTDB lineage: Bacteria > Actinomycetota > Thermoleophilia > Gaiellales > Gaiellaceae > 3-1-20CM-4-69-9. The sequence goes on from VAYM01000042.1 coordinate 6,716, forward strand.
TCGATCCCGTCGCAGTCGAGCCGCGGATCGCGGAAGCGCTCGGCGTCGAAGAGGTGTCGCCCGGCGACGTGGGAGCAGCTCTCCGCCTGCGCGTTCGCGGCGAGCGGTTGCTGCTCGTCCTCGACAACTTCGAGCAGGTCCTGCCGGCCGCACCCGTCGTGGCGGAGCTGCTCGACGCCGGCGCCGGTATGAAGGTGCTCGCGACGAGCCGCAGCCCGCTTCGCCTGCGCGGCGAGTACGAGTACCAGGTCCCGCCGCTGCGCGTTCCGCGACGCGGCACAGGCGACGTCGAGGCGGCGCTCGGTTCGCCTGCGGTTCAGCTCTTCGTCGACCGGGCGCGCGCGGTCCGGTCGGACTTCGAGCTGACGGCCGACAATCTCGACGCCGTCGTGGACGTCTGCGCCGGCGTGGACGGCCTGCCGCTCGCGATCGAGCTCGCTGCGGCGTGGATGAAGCTCCTGACTCCGAACGAGGTGCTCGCTCGGTTCGAGCAACGCCTGGAGCTCCTCACCGGCGGCGGTCGCGATCTTCCGTCGCGGCACCAGACGCTGCGCGGCGCGATCGACTGGAGTCACGAGCTGCTCGAACCCGACGCACAACTGCTCATGTCCCGGCTCGCCGTCTTCTCGCACGGCTGGACCCTCGCCGCCGCCGAAGCCGTCGCCGCGGACTCGCAGGACCCGCTGGGCGTCGTCGAAGGTCTGTCGTCGCTCGCGGACGCGAGCCTGGTGCGGCGGCTGGAGGTCGCCGCCGGCGAATCGCGCTTCGCGATGCTCCAGACGATCCAGGAATACGCCCTCTATCGCCTGATCGAGCGGGGTGAGGTCGAAGACGTCCGGCGTCGGCACGCGGAGTATTTCGCCGGGCTGGCCGAGCAGGCGGAGCCCGAGCTCGTCGGACCCGACCAGGACGCGTGGCTCAGGAAACTGGACGACGAGACCGCAAACCTGCGGACGGCACTGAGGTGGTCGCTGGAGAGCGGCGAGCTGGCGCCCGGTCTACGAATCGCAGGCGCCTTGCCGCGGTTCTGGAGCATTCGCGGCCACATGCCGGAGGGGCGTGCCTGGCTCGAGCTCGCGCTCGGGCAGCCCGCCGATGTGCCCGCAGCGATCCGAGCACGGGCGTTGTTCGCCTCCGGCTACGCCGCGTTGGGGCTCGGCGACTTCGGAGCGGCGCTGCAGCGGTTCGAGGAAGCGCTCCGCCTGTTTCGCGAGCTCGACGACGCGCGCGGCGTCGCGCAATGCCTCGCGCAGCTGGGCTGGCTCGCGACGACGCGCGACGACCACGAGCGCGCCGTGTCGGTCTCCCAGGAGAGCCTCACCCTCGCGCGCGATCTCGGCGACAAGCGGACGGCGTCGGTCGCGCTGAGCAACCTGGCGGAGATCGCGGCGGCCGACGGAGGCTGGGACGAGGCGACGCGACTGTTCGAGGAGGCGCTCGAGCTGCGGCGCGCGGTCGGCGATCGCCGCAACGTCGCGAACGCGCTCCTCAACCTCGGGCGGACGGAGCTCGCCCGCGGCGATCACGAGCGAGCGGCCGCTGTGCTGAAGGAAGGTCTCGAGCTGGCGGTCGAGCTCGACGACACGTGGAGCATCTCGGTCGGTCTGTCGGCGCTCGCGCAAACGGCGCTCCAGCAGGGCGATGCGCGCCAGGCGCGGACGTTACTCGCCGAGGCGCTCGACACCGCGAGGAAACGCGGCGACCGGCGCCTGGTGGCCGCCTGCCTCCAGACCGCCGCGGCGACCGCAGCCGCCGACGAGGACTATGCCCGCGCGGCCCGGGTCTGGGGAGCGGCCGACGCCCTTCGACAGGAGCTCGGCGCATCTCTCTCCCCGGCCGAGCGCGCCGTCGAGCGGGTGAGTCTCGCGCCGGTTCGCGCAGCGCTCGGCGACACCGAATTCCAGCAGGAGCACGCTTCCGGTCGCGCGCTCGAGCTCGACGACGCGATCGCGCTCGCACTCGATACGCGACGCTGAGCGCTTGACTGGGTCCCCTTCGCAGGTCAGCATCAGGTCGGCCCGACCCAGGACGAGTGAAGAGAGCGCATGGCAGAGGACTACAAGCCGGGGGTGCAGGCGGTCGATGAGCTGTCGCCGGATACCCGACGCGGAGGCGACGTTCGGACGCTGCTGAGCCCGAAGACGGTCGGGAGCTCAACGGGATTCATGGGCGTGGCGACGATCGGCGCAGGCGATTGGATCGCCGAGCACTACCACCCGTACTCCGAGGAGTTCATCTACGTCGTCAGCGGCAATCTCGTTGCCGAGCTCGACGACGAGCGCCAGGACGTGCCTGCCCGACACGGCCTGTTCATCCCGATCAACGTCAGGCACCGGTTGCGGAACGAGGGAGACGAGGAAGCATTCATCGTCTTCCACCTCAGTCCGCTCGCACCGAGGCCGCCGATCGGTCACGTCGACACCGAACAGCGGCAGCCTGCTGCCGCACCGGCGTCGTAGCCCCGGTCCGGTCGATGCGTCGTAGCGCAATCACCGGCATCGGCGTTGTCGCGCCCGGCGGCGCGACGCGCGACTCCTTCTGGGAGATGATCACCGCCGGCCGGACGGCGACTCGGAAGATCACCTTCTTCGACTCGTCCGGATTCCGGTCGCAGATCGCGGCGGAGTCGGACTTCGATCCGCATGCGGCCGGGCTCACAGATCAAGAGATCACGCGGATGGACCGCTACATCCAGTTCGCCGCCGCCGCCGGGATGGAGGCCGTCGCCGACGCGGCGCTCGACCTCGAGGCCGTGGACCGCAACAGAATGGCGGTCGCACTCGGCTCGGCGGTCGGCGGGACGATGTACCTCGAGGACGACTACGTCGCCGTCAGCAACCGCGGACAGCTGTGGGAGGTCGATCCCGACTACGCGCGGCCGTTCCTGTACTCAGCACTGATCCCGAGCAGCCTCGCGAGCGAGATCGCGCTCAAGTTCGGCGCCCACGGCCCGGCAGTCGTCGTCTCAACCGGCTGCACGTCCGGCATCGACGCGATCGGCTACGCCCACCACATGATCCAGGACGACGAGGCGGACATCGTCATCGCCGGCGCAGCGGAGTCGCCGATCTCCCCGATCTCGATGGCCTGCTTCGACCCGATCAAGGCCACGTCCCATCGCAACGACGACCCCGAGCACGCGTCGCGTCCATTCGACCGCGACCGCGACGGGTTCGTGATGGGCGAAGGCGGTGCCGTCCTGATCGTCGAAGAGCTCGAGAGTGCGATGGGACGCGGTGCGCACATCTACTGCGAGGTCGCCGGGTTCGCGAGCCGCGGCAACGCGTACCACATGACCGGGCTCAAAGCGGATGGACTGGACATGTCCGAGGCGATCGACGACGCGATGAGTCAGGCGGGCATGAACCCCGAGGACATCGACTACATCAACGCGCACGGTTCGGGCACGAAGCAGAACGATCGCCACGAGACCGCCGCGTACAAGAAATCGCTCGGCCAGCAGGCGTACAACATCCCGATCAGCTCGATCAAGTCGATGATCGGTCACTCGCTCGGTGCGATCGGGGCACTCGAAATGTCTGCGTGCGCGCTTGCGATCGAGAACGGCGTCGTCCCACCGACCGCGAACTGGGAGAACCCCGATCCCGAGTGCGACCTCGACTACACCCCGAAGGTCGCGAAGAAGAAGCACATCGACGTGGCGCTCTCCACGGGCAGCGGCTTCGGCGGCTTCCAGTCCGCGATGATCTTCGCGCGGCCGAAGGAGCTCGTCGGCGTCGTCGCACCGACCGGCCTCACCGCTGCCGACTGGTGGAAGGCGACGACTGCCGGCAAGTCCGGCATCAGACGGATTGAAAGCTTCGACCCGTCGAAGTACGACGCTCAGCTGGCCGGCCAAGTCAACGGCTTCGAGGCGACGAACTACATCGACCAACGCCTCGTCGTCCAGACGGACCGGTGGACGTGGATGGCGCTCGCCGCGGCGCAGATGGCATTCGACGACGCGAAGTTCGATCCCGAGGCATTCGATCCGTATTCGATGAGCGTGATCACCGCGAGCAGCTCCGGCGGCAACGAGTTCGGTCAGAGGGAGATCCAGAACCTCTGGGGGAAAGGCCCTCTCTACGTCGGCGCGTACCAGTCGATCGCGTGGTTCTACGCGGCGACCACCGGGCAGATCGGGATCAAGTACGGGATGAAGGGGGCCTCGGGCGTCGTCCTCGCAGAAGGTGCAGGCGGACTCGAGTCGCTCGCTCAGGCGCGGCGTGCGATCCGTCGCGGCGTCGACACCGTGGTGGCCGGCGGACTCGAAGCGCCGATCGGTCCATACGCCCTCGCGTGCCAGCTGCGGACCGGCCGCCTCTCGCACGCGGCCGACCCGGCGGACGCCTACCGGCCGTTCGACGCCCGTGCGAACGGCTACGTCCCCGGTGAGGGCGGCGCGATCGTCCTCGCCGAGAGCCTCGAGCGCGCGCGCGACCGCGGCGCGCCGCAGATCTACGCGGAGCTGGCCGGCTACGGCGCGACGAACGACGCGCACCACTACGGAAAGCCCGCACCGGACGGAGAGCAATTCGCACGAGCGATCTCGCTCGCGCTCGGCAACGCCGGAATCGGGCCCGAGGAGGTCGACGTGATCTTCGCCGACGCCGCGGGGTTGCCCGAAGACGACGCGGCCGAGACCAAGGCGATCAAGAGCGTCTTCGGGAAACGGGCGAGCGAGGTCCCGGTGACCGCCCCGAAGACGATGGTCGGACGCATGTACGCGGGCGGGTCGTCGCTCGACGTCGCGGCAGCCCTGCTCACGATGCGCGACGGCGTCATCCCGCCGACGATCAACCTCGATGATCCTGCTGACGGGAACGACCTGAACTTCGTCAGCGACGGCGCCCGCAAAGCGACCGTGAACACCGCGCTGGTCAACGCGCGCGGATACGGCGGCTTCAACAGTGCGCTCGTGCTCCGCCGCTTCGCAGACGGCGCGGAGTAGCACGTGGGCGACAACGGGCGAGCGAGCCGGCCCGGCGCTCCCGGACGGAGCATCGACTCGCTGCTGCTCGGAGCGACGGATTCGCACGGCGACCGCCCGGCGCTCGCCCTCGGCGAGCTCAACGTCACCTACGACGAGCTTGCCGCCACCGTCGAGCGCCTCGCCGAACGTCTCGGCGAGAACGTGCCGGATCTCGCCGGGCAGCGGGTCGTCGTGATCGGCCCGAACGTTCCCGCTCTCGTCGCGGGGATGTTCGCGGCCTGGCGCCGCGGCGGCGTGGCGGTTCCGCTGAGCGCGCGGCTGCGCGAATACGAGCTGACGGGGATCCTCGGCGACGCCGAGCCCGTCGCCCTCATCACCGTCCCGTCGTACAGGGAGTACTCCTTCGCCGACCTGATCCGCCGGACCGGCGTCGACCTCGACGGCCTTCGGGTTGCCCTCGTCGTCGACGAGATGGGTGAAGTCGTCGACGAGCTGCGCACCGGCGACAAGCCCGAGCCCGAGCCGCTCGCCGACGAGATCGGCGCCCTCCTGTACACGTCCGGCACGACCGGCAAGCCCAAAGGCGCGCTCGTGCAGCACGCGCGGGAGGCAGGCGCCGCCGAGGCCTTGGCGGACATCCTCGAGCTGACCGCCGACGACGCGTGCGCGCAGGTGATCCCGATCGCGCACGCGTTCGGCCTCAGCTGCCTGCTTGCGTCCTTCTCCGCCGGTGCGCGTGTCATCCTGGCCGACTCGTCCGTCTCCGTCAGGCCCCTGCTCGAGGCCGTGCGCAACCACCGCGCGACGGTTCTGCACGGCTCCCCCGCGCTCTTCATCTCGGTGCTGAAGGCGGCGCCCGGGGGCGTGCCCGGTGCGCGACGCGGGTTCGTCGGCGGGGCCGGCTCTCCACCGGGCCTGCTCGAACAGCTCGACGGCGTCGGCATGCGCATACTCAACCTCTACGGAATGACGGAGATCGCCGCGGCGGCGTGCTGTCGTCTCGACGATCCCCCCACCGTCCGCTACACGACGGCGGGGCGACCGCTTCCCGGGTTCGACTGGCACGTCGAGACGTCGCGCGAAGCGAGAGGCGGCGGAGGCGAGCTGTGGGTGCGCGGCCCCTGGGTCACGCCGGGTTACTTCCGGCGGCCGGAGGAGACCGCCGAGGCGTTCGTCGACGGCTGGTTCCGGACGGGCGACATCGGCGACGTCGACGACGAGGGTCATGTCCGGATCACCGGCAGGCTGAAGGAGGTCGTCCACGTAGCCGGGTTCAGCGTCTTCCCGGCCGAGGTGGAGGCATTCCTCCTCACACATCCCGACGTCGCGCAAGCCGCCGTCGTCGGCGCGCCCGACGAACGGTTCGGGGAGGCACTGCAAGCGTTCGTGGTCCCACGGGGCGGCGCCGAGCTGACGCCCGCCGCTCTCTTGCAGTTCGCCCGCGGGAAGATCGCGGACTACAAGCTGCCGTACAGAGTGCGCATCGTCGCCGAGCTTCCGCTGCTCGCGTCGGGGAAGCCCGACCGGGTCTCGCTGCGCGCGAGCGCGGCTCAAACGGTCGAGACCGGGGCGCCCCGTTGAGTGGTACGCAGGCCCGCTCCTTCGGGACGAACGCGCTCGCTCGAAGCGCGCTGTTCGGCGGGCTCGCCGACGACGAGCTGGACGAGGTCCTCGCTTCCATGCGTGCGGTTACGTTCGAGTCCGGCGAGCAGATCTGCCGCGAAGGTGAGCCGGGCACCAGCCTGTTCGTCATCGTGGACGGCCTCGCCGACGTTCTCTACCCGGGTGGCCGGGCAACCGAGGTACGGCTGGGCAGCGGCGACGTGATCGGCGAGATGTCGCTCGTGACGGGCGAGTCGCGCTCGGCGACGGTGATTGCCCCGATCCAAACGAGCGCCCTGGAGCTCGACGCGGAGACGTTCGCCGAGCTGCTGGTGCGCTACCCGATCGTGCCTGCGAACCTGAGCCAAGTCGTCAGCCGGCGGCTCGCCCGGACGCGACGGAACCAGTTCCGCGAGCGAGGCGAAGCGGTGGCGGTCCTCGTCGGACGCGCGGCCGAGGCCGTCCTCCCGAGCATCGTCGATGCCACCGAGTCGGCGAGCACGCGACCAGTTGCCGTGCTCGATGCGCGCGAATCGCTAGAACAGGCGCTCGCGGCACTCGACGACGCCGTCCTCGCGAACGGAACGGTGATCGTGCTCGGCAACGCGGACGTCACCGGATCGCCGATCGTCGACCAGACGAGTCGAGCCGTGGCAGTCGTGAACGACGACGAAGCGGAAGCGCTGGCGACGATCGCAGCGCCCGTCGAGGTCGCGCTCCTCGGCGTCGAGCGCTCGTCGCCGGACGGCGTGATCCGGGTGCTCCGACCCGACGAGAAGGCGCCGGGAGGCGCTTCGCCGCCTGATGTCGACTGGCTCGGGCGCCACCTCTCACGGACGAAGCTCGGTCTCGCGCTCGGAGCCGGCGGCGCGAAGGGGTACGCCCACGTGGGAGCGCTCTCCGTGCTCGAGGACGCCGGCTACACGGTCGACTGCGTCGCCGGCGCAAGCATCGGCGCAATCGTGGGTGCGCTCCTCGGGCTCGGCCTCGACGCCGCCGGAATCGAACGGCGCCTGCGCCGTGCCTTCAACCCGGAGCGTGTCGCCGAGATGTTCAAGGTGACCATGACCGGAGCGTCACGGGAGATCGTCGCCGAAGCGTTCCGCGAGGCGACCGGCGACAAGACGTTCGACGATCTGCTCGTGCCCCTCAGCGTCATGACGGTCGACCTCGTGAGTCGCCGACCCACGACGGTGACGGATGGGCCGCTATGGGAGGCGCTGCTCGCCGCGACGTCACTTGCGGGGATGTATCCGCCCTACGAGCGGGGCAACCAGCGCCTCGTCGACGGCCTCGCGCTCGTCCCGGTCCCGACCGGCGCCGCCGTCGAGCTCGGGGCGGACGTGACGCTCGCCGTGAACATCATGAACCGAGACACGCTCGATGCGTGGCCGGGCGACGCCGGTGTCCCCGAACCGCCGCCGGCGAGGATGGGCTCGATGATGGTCGACACCCTGCTCGACGTGATGGACCTCTCGCAGCTCGATGCGAGCGTTCGGCACGCCGAGCTGGCGGACGTCGTCGTCTCGCCCCGCTTCGGGCCCGGATCCTGGCGGGACTTTCACCTCGCCGATCTCTTCCGCGAAGCCGGTCGACAAGCCGCCGAAGAGCAATTACCGTTGCTTCACTCCCTGGCCCGGGCCAAAGGGGCCGCTCGTCCCCGCTAACAAGGAGGTCGAATGGCGACGCAGCAGACGTTCAGCATGGAGGACATGAAGGACATCCTCGTGAACCGGGTCGGTCTACCCGCGGACGCGGTGGGCGAGGACCCAGGCAAGTCGTTCGAGGACCTGGGGCTCGATTCGCTGGCCTTCGTCGAGATCCAGCTCGCCGTCCAGCAGCAGTACGGGTTCACGATCGCAGACGAGGACGCGCAGCAGATCCACACCATGCAGGACGCGATCGACTACACGAACAGTCGTCTCCAGGAATCCGCGTAGACGCTATGGCTGCACACACTGACAACGAAGTCGTCATTGCCGCGCCGCTCGACCTCGTCTGGGAGAAGATGAACGACGTCGAGAACTGGCCCGAGCTGTTCAGCGAATACGCGAAAGCCGAGATCCTCGAACGGGAAGGAAACACCGTCAAGTTTCGCCTGACGACACATCCCGATCCCGAGTACGACGGGAAGGTCTGGACCTGGGTCTCCGAGCGAACCGTCGATCCCGGCACTCGCACGGTCAAGGCCCACCGCATCGAGACCGGGCCGTTCGACCACATGAACATCGAGTGGTACTTCGAGCCGGCGGACGGCGGCACGAAGATGCGTTGGGTTCAGGACTTCTCGATGAAGCCGGAAGCGCCGGCCGACGACGAGCAGGCGCAGGAGTACATCAACAAGAACACGCGCGAGCAGATGAGCGTGATCAAGGAACGCCTCGAGTCGTCCCTTGGGAAGGGGTCTGGCTAGGACGCGCCTGGAGTCGCCGCATGCGCCTCGAGGAACGCTTCGAGGCGTTCCGGCGAGTCCGCCGATGCGACGTCGACGTCCTTGCCGACGATCTGGCGAACGAGGCCGCCGAGGACGCGTCCAGGACCGAGCTCGAGGAACGTGTCGGCGCCTGCGTCGACGAGCGCCTGCACGCACGAGACCCACTGAACCGGGCTCGCGATCTGACCCACCAGCGCCTGCCTGACGTCGTCACCCGTCGTCACGAGGCCGCCCGAGGCATTCGACGCCATCGGGACACGCGGGTCGGAGAAGGAGACGCTCTCCATCGCTTCGGCCATTCGTGACTGCGTCGGCTTCATGAGCTCGCTGTGGAACGCCGCGCCGACCTGGAGTCGAACGACCTTCGCCGCGCCCGCCGCCTGGGCGAGCTCCATCAGCCGCTCGACCGCCCCGACCTCGCCGGAGACGACGATCTGGGCGGGCGTGTTCACGTTCGCCGGCGCCACGACGCCCGCGACGCTCGCCTCCTCACAGAGCTCCTCGAGCCGCTCCCGGGACAGTCCGATCACGGCGGCCATGGTGCCCGGCCGCTCCGTCTGAGCAGCGTTCATGAGCTTGCCGCGAAGAGCCACGAGCCCGAGGCCGTCGGCGAACGAGACGGCGCCGCTCGCGACCGCGGCCGTGTACTCGCCGAGGCTGTGGCCCGCAACGAGGGCCGGCTGAATGCCGCGAGCTGACGCGACGTCGGCGACCGCAAGCGAAAGCGTGAACAGTGCGGGCTGGGCAACGTCGGTCCGGGTGAGGGTCTCCTCGGGCCCCTCGAGGGCGTAGCGGGCGATGGGCATCGAGGTGGCCTCGTCCGCCTGGCCGAAGTACCGCTCGAAGATCTCGGGATTCGATTCCTTGAGATCGGCACCCATGCCGACCTTTTGCGAGCCCTGACCCGGGAAGAGCGTCGCGAGCATGCCCATCGTTTCCTCCTCGCGGTTGTCGACGACGTCGCGCGAGTATCCCACCCATGCAGGAGCGCGACAACAATCGGCGAGGTCGGCTAAGCCCTGCGGTATGCGAGGTCCGCCGAGGCCCGCTCTTCTGCCTTCGCGCGGACGTACCGGCCGAAATCGGGCTGCGACCCGACAAGCTCGTCGAACTTCTCCTTCGGGACCACCATCAACTCGGCCGGAGTCTCGACCCGAACGTCGTGGCGGTGGCCCCTGCCGAACAGCAACGACATCTCACCGAAGAAATCGCCCGGGCCGAGCTCGGCGAGGACCGAGCCGTCCTCGGCCAGCACGTGCACGCGTCCCGTGATGACGATGTAGAGACCGTCGGAAGGACCGCCGCGCTCGAAGACCACGCTTCCGACCGGCCAGTAGAGGTTCGCCGAGTCGCCGATGAGCGCAAGGAGCAGGTGTTCGTCGAGAACCTCGAACCCAGGCACCTCCTGCAGCGCGCTGACGAGGCTGTGCGTCACGCGGCGTTCCATCGGAATATCGTGGCGACTCTACTCCGATGAGACCCATCTCGAGGATTCCGTTGCGCATCGCGCAGATCAGTGACGTCCACGTCGGCGGTTCCTTGAGCCTTCCCCCCGAGGCGCTCGACGGCATCCTCGACCGCGTCCGCGTCATCGATCCCGACATCGTCGTCCTCGCAGGCGACCTCACGACCGACGGGTACGAGTGGGAGTACGAGCAGGCGGCCGAATGGGTGGGGCGGATCGAACACCCCAAGATCGTGATCCCCGGCAACCACGACAGCCGCAACGTCGGCTACATGCACTTCCGCCGCCTATTCGGAGATCCGTATTCGCGCTACCAGGCAACGTTCGATCCCGAGCGCGCGGAACGCTTGCAGGCGACGGGCTTCACAGTCGTCGGCATCGACTCGTCCGAGCCCGACGTCAACGAGGGACGCGTCGGCCGCGACCGCTACGGGTGGATTCGTGACCAGTTCGACGAGCCGGGCCACATCCGCATCGTCACGGTCCATCACCACCTCGTCGGCATCCCCGGAACCGGACGCGAGCGGAACATCGTGCTCGACGCGGCCGACGTCTTGCTGACTCTGACCGATCTCGACATCGACCTCGTGCTCTCGGGGCGCTCCATATCGACGCGGCGACGATCAAGGTGTTCACGCACTACCTGGACGGACGGCGCGAGCTCTCGGTGATCTTCAGCCGCAAGACGCGGGCGCTGACACGGGAGGCGTTCTACATGACCGACGACTTCCGGCGGTCGAACCAGGTCGCGCCTGCCTTCTAGACGGTCGGAACCTCGGGCGCCCAGTGGTGGGCCCACCAGTCGGCATGCGGCATGCCGCTGGCGAGCATCGCGCGCGTGACGAGCTCCACGTCGACCGGCGTCCGTCGCAGGTCGACGGAGAGACCGTCCTGTTCCGTGGCGATGACGCAGTACTCGGCCCACGGGGAGATATGCATGACACCTTCGCGCTGGCGGCGGAAGGGCTGGCCAACGCTCCCCACGTTGATGATCGCGGACTCGGCGAAGCGGCGAAACATCTGGAAGTGCGTGTGGCCGCAGACATAGACCTCAGCCTCGTGGCCACCGAGCATCCGCTCGACCTCGTCGTCAAGCGTCGTCGCGAAGATCCCTTCGTCGTACGAACGCGGCGACCCGTGAAACGCGAGCACCTGCTTCGTCTCGTCGAGCCGGAGCTCGAGCGTGTCTGCGAACGTCCGGATGTAGTCGAGATGCTTCGGCCGCAGCTGCGCAGTCGACCACGAGCACGCGTTGACGAGCATCTCCGCAAGCTCGCCGTCGACCTTCGGCTCGGCACCGAGCATGCACGCGTCCCAGTTACCCATGATCGTCGGGCACGCGACGGCGCGCAGACGTTCGATCGTCTCCACGGGTTGCGGACCGACGGCCACGTCACCGAGGCAGACAATCTGGTCGACCCGCTCGCGTGCGAGATCCGCGAGGACTTTCTCGAAAGCCGGCAAGTTCCCGTGGATGTCTGCGATGAAGGCCAGCCGCACGGGTCTATTTAACAAGGGTCAGATGACCCTTGTTACGCCGCGTGGACCAACTCGTCCTTGTCGATCTCGACGACCCCGTCGAGCTCGCGGGCGAGCTTTGCGAGTGCATCTCGCTCGAGCTGGCGCACGCGTTCACGGTTGAGCCCCAGCTCCTTCCCGATCGCTTCGAGCGTCGCGGACTCGCCTTCGAAGCCGAAGCGAAGCTCGAGGATGCGACGCTCGCGCTCGGGCAGCCTGTTCAGCGCCTGCCTGACAGCCTGCCGCTGATACGACTCCGCCGCCTCCTCGGAGGGATCCTCCGCGGTCGGATCGCCGAACAGGTCACCGAGCTCGCCGTCTTCGGACGAACCGATGGTCTGGTTCAGCGACGCGGTCGCCTCGGCGACCTCGAGCGCCTCGGTGACGTAACGCACTGCGAGGCCGGTTGCCTCCGCAAGCTCCTCGTGCGTCGGCTCGCGGCCGAGCCTCGTGCGCAGCTCGTTCGCCGCACGCGCGATCTTCACGCGCCGCTCGTGGATGTGCACGGGGACGCGGATCGTCGCCGACTGATTCGAGACCGCGCGCTGACACGCCTGGCGAATCCACCAGGTCGCGTACGTGGAGAACTTGTACCCACGCCGCCAGTCGAACTTCTCGACGGCGCGGTTCAGTCCGATCACGCCTTCCTGGATCAGGTCGAGCAGCGACAGGTCATGGCCCTGGTAGCGCTTCGCGATCGAGACGACGAGTCGCAGGTTGCAGTTGATCATCCGCTCCTTCGCGGCGGAGTCGCCGCGCTCGACACGCTTGGCGAGCGCGACCTCCTCCGCGGCCGTCAGCAGCTGGTACCGGCCGGCACGGTTCATGAAGAGCGTCAGGCCGTCGGTCGCGCCGGAGAGCTCCGGACGGACAGCCTCGGCGGCGTGGGCCTCCTCGGCCTCGCGCTCGGCGATCTCGACCTCCCGAGCCTCGAGCTCGGCGCGCACGGCGGCAAGCTCGTCCTCGTCGAGGTCGTGGTCGAGCGCGAGCGCCTCGAGGGCAGCCTCGTCGGTCGTGCCGCGCTCCTCCGTCTCGGACAGGAACGCCTCGATTGGTGCTTCAAAGATGGTGGTGCTCAGTTCTGCTCACTTCCTTCTTCTGCGTGGGTTGGGCACAACAGCCGTCGCCGGGTAGGCAAAAACCGACCCCTCTCCGGCCGCCGCATACGTAAAAACGACGGGCTGCCGGGGACTATTCCGCCCCGCGGGCGGCCGTCCCTACGCCCTCACGACTACGGTGCCCGCGGCGCGGTCGCCAAGTCGCTGACCGCGGGCGGACGTGGCCGCGAACAGGAAACCGACGAGGTAGAAGAAGAGCGCGTCGATCACGCGGAGGAGGTTCCGGACGACGGCGGCTCCGAATGTGACAGGCGCGCCGTCTTCTCCGACCACGCGGATTCCGACGAGACGCTTCCCGAGCGTCGCGCCGGTTGCCGCCTCGCAGAGGATGTAGTACGCGACGCCGAGCGCAAGCAGGAGCCAGAAGGCCTTGCCGCCGACGTTGATGCCGGCATTCGCGTAGCCGTTGCCACGCTCGGAGTAGCCGCCGCCGCTCATCAGTCCAACGACGAGGCCGAGCGGGAGGAAGACGATCACCGCGTCGAGGAGAACCGCGACGAATCGGAGCGCGATGCCCGCGTTCTCGAGCGAGCCCGAGCGGGGGCTCTCCCGCGCGCGGTCGTGGAGCCGCTCTGCAAGCGTGCCCATCACAGCGTCCTGTCGGCGTAAATCGGTGGCGATGCCGTTTGCCTCCGTGAGCGGGAGGCCGATCTGCTGGTTGAGGACGTCGAAGAGGTCGACGTGGTCCCAGCTCTCGATCGCCGCGGCGACGGCACGATGCT
>VAYM01000043.1 GCA_005884945.1 Actinomycetota bacterium
CGCTTCCCTACGGACACGCGCATGCGCGTCTCGAACCTGCCACACGGCGATCGGTTCCGCCTTTCCCTTCGCCTCGACGGGATCGGCCTCGTCGTAGTCGATGACGCTTCGCGTCGACCTGTACGTCGTCTCGCCGACGAGGATCCCGTTCACCGGCGCGGCCGATTGCAGGCGCGCAGTCGTGTTGACGACGTCGCCCGCGGCCATCCCCTCGCCGCTCTCCGGACGTGCGTCGAGGTTGATCAGCGCTTCGCCGGTGTTCACCGCGATCCGCACCTGCACGCTCTCCTCCTCACGCGCCCAGTCGCGAATCGCCAGCGCCGCCCGCACCGCACGCTCCGGATCGTCCTCGTGCGCGACAGGCGCACCGAACAACGCCATCACCGCATCGCCGATGAACTTCTCCACCGTGCCGCCGAAACGCTCCAGCTCCGAACGCAAACGCTCGTGATACGGACGCAACACCGCGGCGACATCCTCAGGATCGAGTTGTTCCGATCGCGCCGTGAAGCCGACGAGATCGGCGAACAGCACCGTGACGACCTTCCGCTCCTGCCGAACGTCGCTCATGCCGTCGCCGCCAACAGCGCCTCGCCCTCACGGATGTACCGCGTGGCGCCAACGGAGCGCCAGAACGCGAGCGCACGGTGCAGCTGCTCGTCCGCCTCGGCACGGCGTCCTTCTTGGACCAGTTGCTCCGCCGCGCGCAGGCGCGCAAACGCTTCGTATGGACGCGCGCCCATGTCTGTGTAGATGTCGGCAGCGCCGACGAAGTCGGCGCGGGCTATCCCAGCGACAGCGTCGATCCAGGGGGTCCGCACCCTTGTCCGCTCGAGTGTGGCGAGGAGTTCTTCATTCCTGCCGAGTGCTCTGAGGACCCAGGGCATGTCGGCGAAGACGTTGTTACCGGTCACACCGGCGAGTGGCTCCAGATCGACGAACTCGTCGGTGACCACCGCAGCTTCGTCGTGTCGTCCGGTCGCAAGGAATGCAAACGCTGCGAACGAGAGCGCTGGAAGCAGCGTCTGCGGATCCTTCGCCTCACGGCCCAGCGCAAGGCTCTTCTCCGCGTCGTCGACAGCGCCGGCAAGGTCCCCACGCGTGAGTCGAATCCGGCCGCGATACTCCAAACACCAACGCGAAAGCGCGTGAGCGTCACCGACCTCGGCAAGCACTGTCTCGATCAGGACGAGCGCTTCGTCCCACACGCCGCTCCAGAACGCGATGGGCAGGCGCTCGAAGCGCAGCCAGCGAGCGTTTGCACCCAGACCACCGAAGCGGTCGGCGGCCTCGAGCCCGGCGTCAATGGCCGCCGCTGCCCGGTCGAGGTCTCCGAGCATCGCGAATCCTGCGAAGAGGTTGTTGTAGGCGCGAAGGCTCTCGATGGAGCCGATCCGCTCGGCGACCGCGACGCTCTCCTCGAGGGGGCCCAAGCCCTCGCGCCGGCCCATTCCGATGAGGCTCGTGCCGATGTTGTTCAGGGCATGCGCGCGAACTTCGTCGAGGCCGAGCGACGAAGCCATCTCGACAGCCTCGTGTCCGAGGCGCACGGACTCCTCGCGTCTGTCCGCGAGCATGTGGTACCGCGAGATCTCGCTGAGAACCCGAGCCTTCGCGGGCGATGCGGGCGCATCCTGGAGTAAACCGAGCGCACGCTCGATGTATGCGTACGCCTCGTCACGGCGTGCGACGCGCCACCGGCCGTCCGCGAGCAGCACCAGCGCTTCGGCGGCGCGCTCGTAATCGCCGAGCGCGACCAACGCTTCGCTTGCCTCGGTCAGTTCGGCCCCGCCTGTTTCCTGCGCGATGACAAGCGCCGCTCCGTACGAGAAGAGCAACCGCGGGCGTTCGGCGTCGTCCCGGGGCCACAGGTCGAGCGCCGCAGCGTACGAGCTCGCCGCGGCCTCGAACGCGTTCAGCGACATCGCTCGATCTCCAGCTTCCCGAAGAACGAGGCGTCCCCGCTCCGCAAGGTGGTCGGCCGGAAGGCTGCTGGCACGGGCGAGCTCGAGCGCCGTCGAGTAGTGATGCGCGAGCGTTGCGGCGTGGTCTGCGGGCCGTCCCAGGGACTCGATCCACTCCGCGGCAGCTTGATGCTTCGCGACACGCTCGGCGCGCGGGATCTGCCCGTACGCCACTTCGCGCACCAGTAGGTGCCGGAACGAGTATTCCGCTTCGTCGCCGACGGACGACCGAGTCGCGCGTTGGACGAAGCCTTTGCGCTCGAGGACGTGCAGCTGCTCTTCGGCGAGCGCCCGCGACCGGCCGTCGACGACGCCGCCGAGCCAGAAGACCTTGCCGAGGACGGCAGCATCCTGGAGAAGTCCCTTCTCCTCGGGCGGAAGGAGATCCAGCCTGGCCGCGATGATGCCTTGCACCGATTCCGGCACGGTTAGATCGGCCGTGTCTTGGCGTTCCGCGTGCATGTCGGCGTACTGCTCGGCGTAGAGCGGGTTTCCGCCTGCGTGCGCGAGCAGCTGTTGCTGCGTCGTGGCGTCGACGACCGGTTGATCGAGCAAGACGCCGAGCAGACGAGCCGTCTCGTCGTCCGAGAGCGGTGAGAGCGACAGCGTCGTCGCATTGAGCGTGCCGCCGCCCCAGCCCGGCCTTCGTTCGAAGAGCTCGGGGCGCGCTGTGCAGACGACGAGGATCGGAACGGCTGCCGACCAGTCGACCAGATGATCTACGAAGTCGAGAAGGCCGTCGTCGCTACGCCGGTCGCCGCTGAGCTCCGGGTCGGAACCGACTCCGGCCAGAGGCCGAAGATACGCACCGATTCGTCCCGCCTCCGCGTCGTCGCCGACGAGATCGACGACTGCGGCGTGGAGCTTGCGCTGCACCTGCTCTGCCGAATCCGTTTCCAGCACACCCGCTTGAGCCTTGACGATCTCGCTCAGCGCCCAGTACGACACGGCTTCGCCGTATGGAAGGGAGCGACCCTGACGCCAGTAGGTCAGCACGCCTCCTTCCTGGACGAACTGCATCAGCTCGTAGACGAGCCGACTCTTCCCGATCCCCGGGACGCCGACGAGGGTGACGAGCTGCGACGAGCGCTCTTCCCGGACGCGCACCAGGGTGTCGCGCAGCAGTCTGAGCTCCCGGTCGCGGCCGACGAGCGGAGACCGGACCGTGCGCAGGAGGTCGACGCCGAACCGCGAGCGTGCGTTCACGACTTCCCAGACGACGATCGGATCCGACTTCCCCTTCGCCGCAACGGGCTCGAGCTCGCGGTAGTCGATCGCGTGACGGGTCGCCCGCTGTGTCGTCTCGCCGACGATGATGCCGTTCACCGGCGCCGCGGACTGCAGACGGGCTGCCGTATTGATGACGTCGCCGGAGGCCATCCCCTCGCCGGCTTCCGGACGCGCACCGAGGCTCACGAGCGCCTCGCCGGTGTTCACCGCAATGCGCACCTGCACGGTCTCCTCCTCGCGCGCCCAGTCGCGAATCGCCAGCGCCGCCCGCACCGCACGCTCCGGATCGTCCTCGTGCGCGACCGGCGCACCGAACAACGCCATCACCGCATCGCCGATGAACTTCTCCACCGTCCCGCCGAACCGCTCCAGCTCCGAGCGGAGCCGCTCGTGGTAGGGACGCAGGATCGCCTCGACGTCCTCCGGATCCAGCTGCTCCGCCCGCGCCGTGAAGCCGACCAGGTCGGCAAACAGCACGGTGACGATTTTCCGCTCCTTGCGGGAGCTTTCCATGCGCCGAGTCTAGGACTGTTAGGAGACCCGCTCCACCTTGTAGCCCCAGCCCTCCAGCATCCGCTCGACCTCGTCGCAGTGCGGCGAGTCGCGGGTGATCAGCGTCAGCTCGACCTCCGTCGCCGAGATCGGGATGTCCATCCCCTCGCGGTGGTGCTCGACCGAGAGGACGTTCACGCGTTCCGCGCCGAGGAGGGCGAGCAGCTTGGCCAGCTCGCCCGGACGATCGGGCAGACGCGTCCGCACGACGAGATAGCGCCCCGCCTGCGTGAGCCCGTGGCGCATGACGGTGATCAGGAGGGTCGGATCGATGTTCCCGCCGGACAGGACGACAGCAACCGGTCCGTTCCCGGCACCGGCGCGTCCGCACAGGAGCGCGGCGACGCCCACCGCGCCCGCGCCCTCGACGACGAGCTTCACGCGCTCGAGCAAGAGGACGATCGCCTCGCTGATCTCCTCGTCCGTCACCGGGACGAGCTCATCGCACACCTGCTCGAGGATCGACATCGTCAACTCACCGGGATGCTTCACGGAGATCCCGTCGGCGATCGTGTAGCCCGGCCCACCGGGCAACGTTCCCGCGGCCTGCACGCCGATGAGGCGCACCTCCGGACGTAAGGCCTTCAGCGCGAGCCCGATTCCCGTACACAACCCACCGCCGCCGATGGGGACGAGAACGGTCTCGACATCGTCGAGCTGGTCGGCGAGCTCGAGACCGATCGTTCCCTGCCCGGCGACGACGACCTCGTCCTCGAACGGATGCACGAAGGTCGCGCCCGACTCGTCGACATACTCGCGCGCGGCCGAGAGTGACTCCTCGATGTTCGCACCGACGAAGCGCACCTGCGCGCCGTAGTGCCGAGCGGCGTCCACCTTCGTCATCGGCGCGTCCTCGGGCACGAAGATCGTCGCCGGCGCGCCGAACTCGCGTGCAGCCCACGCGACCGCTTGGCCGTGGTTGCCGGCGCTCGCGGCGACGACGCCGTGCGCGCGCTCGGAATCGCTGAGGACCGACAGCTTGTTCGTCGCGCCGCGCACCTTGAAGGACCCGGTGCGCTGGAGGTTCTCAGCCTTCAGGTGAACCTCGCGACCGCAGAGGCGCGAGAACGTCTCCGACCCGTAGATCGGAGTCACGCGCGCGTGACCGGCGACGCGCCCGCGCGCCTCCTCGATGTCAGCGAGTGTGGGTGCCGTCCTCGTTGCCAAGCTTGAAGACCTTCTCCATTATCTCGCGCACGGCGGAGAGCGGGTCCAGCTCGCGCCTCTGCACCGCATCGAGGAGCCGTTGCAGCTCCGGGTCGCCCTCGACGGCGCGCACGAGGTGCGCCTTCGCGCGTCCCGATGCAACCGCGAAGACCTCCCCGGCCAGATGCTCTCGGCGGCGCTGCTCGAGCAGCCCGGCCGACTCGAGGTGCGCGCGATGCTCCGAGATCTTCTGCCACAGGACGTCGACGTTCTCGCCGCGCGTCGCCTCCGTCAGCACGATCGGCGGCCGCCAGTCGCGCTCGCGGTCGAGCGACAGGATCGACCGCACCTCGTTCAGCATCGTCTTCGCGGCGGG
This sequence comes from Actinomycetota bacterium, assembly GCA_005884945.1. Classification (GTDB taxonomy): domain Bacteria; phylum Actinomycetota; class Thermoleophilia; order Gaiellales; family Gaiellaceae; genus 3-1-20CM-4-69-9. The sequence goes on from VAYM01000043.1 coordinate 5,269, forward strand.
ATGATCCATCTTGTTGATCGCGATCACGTCGGGGATCTCCATGATCCCCGCTTTCAGCGCCTGCACGCTGTCCCCGGAGCCCGGCATGAGCACGAGCACGACGGTGTCCGCGATGCCGATCACCTCCACCTCGCTCTGACCTGCGCCGACGGTCTCGACGAAGACGAGCTCCTTCCCGGCCGCGTCGAGGACGAGCAGCGCCTGCAACGTCGCCTCGGCGAGACCGCCGAGGTGGCCGCGCGTGCCCATCGAGCGGATGAAGACCTCCGGATCGGTGAAGTGGTCGGCGAGGCGGATGCGGTCGCCGAGCAGCGCTCCGTGCGAAAACGGTGACGACGGGTCGACGGAGACCACGCCGACGGTCTTCCCCTCGCCGCGAACGTGCCGTACGAGAGCGGAGATCAGCGACGACTTCCCCACACCCGGCGGTCCCGTGACGCCGATCGCATACGAGCGGCCCGTCTGCGGATAGAGGTCGCGGACGACGTCGTACGCGAGCGTGTCGCCGTTCTCCACGAGCGAGATCGCACGCGCGAGCGCCCGCTTGTCGCCCGCGCGCACGCCTGCCCCGAGGGTCTCGCGCGTCCAGTCGGAGCGGGACACTAGTGGCTCTTCCGGTCGTGTTTCCGGATGCCTGGATCGCGAGCACCAAGCGATGCAAGGACGCAGGGAGCGCTCGGGCTCGCAAGCCCGGGCGCGACTGAGGACGCGGCAGCGCGCAGCGTGATCGCGGGCCAGGCGCCGGACGACACGGCCGGGAGGGCCACTAAAGCGCGGGTTCGGGTTCGGGCGCGCGCATCGGCACGCCGCGCGCGAGCACGTAGGCGACGAGCCCGGACACTCCGAGCACGATCGCCGAGCCGCCCCAGACCCAGCGCGCGCCGTACGCGTCGTTCAGGAGCCCGCCCGCAACGAACCCGCCGCCGAAGGCGATGTAGTTCACGGCCATGATCACGGTGAACGCTCGCCCGCGCAGCTCGTCCGGCGCGCCGCGCTGGACGAGCAGTGCGTTGCAGAGGACGGCGGCTCCGTTCCCGATGCCGGCGAGCACGCAGCAGACCGCCGCGACCCACACGTTCGGCGCGACGGCCGCGAAGAGGAAGCCGAGGGCATTGAGGACGATTCCGCCGCCGTAGACGAGCGCGACGGGACGCCGTTCGACGAGCGCGCCGGCGCCGAGACTCCCGATCGCGAGACCGAGGCCGATGCTCCCGAACAGCAGGCCGTAGCCGAAGTCACCCGCGCTGAACGAGTCCTTGGCGAGGAAGACCTCCGTGGTGTTGATCGCCGCAATCGCGAGCATCGCCAGCGTCCACGCGACGAGCACGGTGCGCAGCGGACGGCTGCGCAGGACGAACGCGAGCCCTTCGCGCAAGTCGCGCAGGTGCCCGTGCGTCTTCGCGACCGCCGTCTGCAGCAACCGCGCTGGAATGCCGGAGATCAACGCGGCGGACGCGAGGAACGACGCGGCGTTGATCCAGTACGCGACGTGAGGCCCGGCAGCGGCGACGAGCACGCCGCCGATCACGGGCCCGGCCGCCCAGCTCGCGTTCTCCGCGGTCTGCAGCAGCGCGTTCGCCGCAGCCAGGTCGTTCTCGGAGACGAGGTTCGGGAGTCCCGCATACGCGGCCGGACGGAAGAAGCCGGTCGCGAGCCCGGCGATACCCGCCAGGACGACGACCTGCAGCGCGCTGTGCGTGAACGGGAGCGCGCAGAACACCGCCGCGCGTGCGAGATCGGCGGTGATCATCGTCGCGCGGCGCGACAGACGGTCGAGCAGCGGTGCGAAGAAGAGCCCGACCGCGACCGCAGGCAGGAACTCGACGATGAAGAGCGCACTCACCCACGCGCCCGAGTCGGTGCGGTCCTTGACGTCGACGACGAGCGCCACGGCGGCGAGCAGCGTGCCGAGAGTCGATCCGATTGCCGCGAGGAAGAGGAGCCTGTAGCTCGGTGCGCGGCCGATGACGCCCAGCTGTCGGCGGACTGCGTTCACTCCTCGGAGTGTGTCACCAAGTCACTGCGCTCGCCCTCACTCGTCCGAGCGCTTCGTCGAAAAATGCGAGCTCTTCGTCCGTGCCGACGGTGACGCGGATCGCTTCCGGCGCGCCGAAGCCTGCGAGGGGCCGCACGATCACTCCTTCGCGCAGCAGCGCGTCGAAAAGGACCTGTCCGTCTTCGCCGGTTTCGGCGTAGACGAAGTTGGCGACGGCGGACCCCACCGGCGCGAAGCCGTGACGCTGCAGGATCGCTCCGAGCTGCTCGCGGCCCTCCCGATTCGCCGCACGCCGCCGCGTGAGCTCGCCTGGAGCGTCGAGACTTGCGAGCGCCGCCACCTGCGCCTGCGTGTTCAGATCGAACGCGCGACGCACTTTCCCGATCGCCGTCACCACGTCCGCAGGCCCGACGGCGTAGCCGACGCGGAGACCCGCGAGCCCGTAGATCTTCGAGAACGTGCGAGTGACGAGGACGCGACGTCCGGCCTGGAAATGCTCCGCGATCGCGTCCGGATAGTCGGGCTCGTCGATGTACTCGAAGTACGCCTGGTCGACGACGGTGAGCACGTGCTCCGGAACGCGTCCGAAGTAGTCGTCGAGCTCGGCGCGCGTCGTCATCGTCCCCGTCGGATTGTTCGGGGTGCACACGTAGACGAGCTTGGTGCGCTCCGTCACCGCCTCGAGCAGGGCCGGGAGGTCGTAGCGGTGGCTCGCCAGCGGCACCTTCACGGGTACCGCGCCGAGCTTCACCGCGTCGATGACATAGCTCGGGAACGACGGCCACCCGCAGACGATCTCGTCGCCGGGATCGAGCACCGCCTGCGACAGGCAGTCGATCAACCCGTCGGCGCCCGCCCCGATCGCCAGCTCCTCGAACGCGACCCCGCAGCGGTCCGCGAGCGCCACGCGCAGCCGGTACGCACCGCCGTCGGGATACCTGTTCAGCTCGCCCGCGCTGCGGGTCATTGCCTCGAGCGCCTCGGGGAACGGACCGTACGGGCCCTCGTTCGAAGCGAGCTTCACGACGCGCTCGAGACCGAGCTCTCGCTGGACCTCCTCGACCGGCTTCCCGGGCTCGTAGGGAACGAGCGCGGAGAGCGACGGTCGGAGGAAGCCGTCCTCCGTCACGCGGCGGTGCTGTCTCCTGACTTCTTGCGCCAGAAGAAGAGGACCCCGCCGACCGTCGCGGCGATCGTCGCGATCGCCGACTTGTTGAGGCCCGCGTGTTCGCCCGTGCCCGGCACGGCCGCCTTCGCCTTTCTCTTCGCCACCTTCTTGCCGAGCGTCCAGACGCTCCACCCGAGGACGGCGTTTCGCCGGTTCATGATTCCCAAGACTGCCTCCTTGTCGTCGGCCGCGAGGGTATCGAACGGCCGGGCGGGGACGCCCCCTACCAGGCAGAAACGGCGCTGCGAGCGCCGTTTCCGAGGGATAGAGGCCCCCGGGACCTCGCGGGCGGCATGGCCCCGGGAGCTGGGACGAGGGCACGTCCTATTCCGAAGACGCCCGTGGGCCGGGAAACTTGCGCTTACTTGCCTTTGCCGTTCCCGCCGCCGCCGTGAGTGCCGCCGCGGGAGGCGGAATGCGTGTGGGCGCGACTCTTCGAGGGCGGGCCGCCTTCGTACGGTCCCGGCGGGACGACCCGAGGCTTCGATCGCACGCGCCCCGGCGCCGTCGTCTTGTGCGGGTTCGCGGCGTGCGTGGGATGGATCGGATGCGTGCGGTGCACCTTCAGGTGGTTGTGGCGGGCCGCGACGCTCGCGTCTCCGTGGTACTTCACGACGCCTGCGTGCTTCCCGCCGGCGCGTGTCGCGTGTGTGCCGGCTCGCCCGCCCGTGCGCTCGCTCGCTGCTGCGGCCGGGGCCGCGGGTACAGAGGCTCGCGCCGTCGACGCCACGGTCGGCGAGACGTGCGGCGTGCTCCTGTGAGTCCGGACGGCGTGCTGGACGCCTTCGTAGCCGGCGCCGCCGACGATCGCGCCCGCCGTCAGCGCGGCCGCCGCCTTGATCGCGAGCCCCGTTCCGAGCGCCGCACCGCCGCCGCCGCCGAACAGCGAGGTCAGCGACGTCGGGATCGGAACCGCGGCAAGTGACCGGATCGCCGTCCGCTGCGCGCGCTGCCGGCGCGCAAACGTCGCGCATTCCTTGCACTCGCGCAGATGCGCACGCAGCGCCGCGCGCTCGTTCCGCTTCAGCCGCCCGTCGAGCTGCTTCGAGATCGCAAGCTCGGCCTCGCCGCACGTCAGTGACGTCTCGAGCTGCTCGCGCAGTGCGCGCCGGGCGCGGAAGATGAGCGTCTCGACCGCGCTCGGCGAGAGGTCGAGGATTTCCGCGATCTCGGCGTAGGAACGTCCTTCGAGCTCCCGCATCACGAGCGCGGCGCGCTGGTTGAACGCGAGGTGGCCGAGCGCACGGCGGATGTCATCGCCGGTCGGCGTCTCGTCGTCCGGCTCGAGCAGGCCTGTTCCGATGTCGTCGTCGAATGCAACCTCGGCCGGCCGGCGCGCCGACTGGCGGAAGCGCTGCCGGCAGACGTTGTGCGCGATCGCGATCAGCCAGTTCTGCGGCTTCTCGGGCCGCTCGCCGCGCTGGAATGCGCGCAGCGCGTTCATGAACGTCGTCTGCGTCACGTCCTCGGCGTCCGCCTCGTTCCGCATCACCGCGAGCGCGTAGCGGTACACGTCGCCGACGTGCTTCCGATAGAGCCGCTCGAAGCCGCGGTCCGTACGCGGTCGCTGCGCCAGCAGAGGCGTCATGACCTAGTAGATACCCGACTCGCCGCTTTCTTGCGCGGCTCCTGGATGACTTAAGGCAACGTTGGGATCGTCGGCGTCGGGAGGGTCACCGACGGCACCGACGGGACCGACGGCACGGGGACCGGCAAGGACGGCGGCGCGGGAACCGTCGGAGCGGGCGATCCGACCGTGTCGGTGACCGTGCTGGTCGCGGCCGCCGGCGACGGTGGAGCGTTGCTCGACGCAGGCTGCGCGGTGGGCTGTGCGGTCGGCTGCACAGCGCCGCCCGCCGCGACGACGTCACCCTGCTCTCCCGGCCTGCGGGCGGCGGGATGGGACGACGCGACCGGCCCTCGGAGAGTCGGCTGTCGCGCGACCGATGTCCCGACGGCGCGGACTGCGCGGCCGAGCGCGGGCACCAGCCCCTGCTCACTCGCACTGCCCCACGCCGGGTGCACCGCGAGCGCAGCCGCCGCACCGTTCTTGCGCAGGTGATCGCCGCCGACGCCGGTGGCGATGACGCCGGCGACGATCGCCACGGCCGCCTTCAGCAGGAAGCCGGAGCCGATCACCGCACCGCCCCCCGCTGCGATTCCGCCCGCGTCGCCGAGGAACTGGGACAGCGTCGACGGGAGCGGCACAGCCGCGAGCGCACGGATCGAAGACGCCTGCACACGCAGTGCGCGGCGCGCGCGGAAGATCAGTGTCTCCACCGCCGGGACCGACACGCCGAGCGTGTCGGCGATCTCCGCGTACGTCCGACCTTCGAGCTCGCGCATGACGAGCGCGCCGCGCTGGTTCAAGGGCAGACGGCTCAGTGCTTCGAGCACCTCCCGCACGTCGGGCCTCTCCTCATCGGAAACGGCGAGCTGGTCGAGGTGATCGTCGAGCGGGACTTCCTTCACGCGACGGGATGCGCGCGCGTAGCGCGTCCGTGCCGCGTTGTGCGCGATCTTGATCAGCCAGTTGTGGGGCTTGACCGGTTCCTCACCGCGCAGGAACGCGCGGTAGGCGTTCATGAACGTCGTCTGCGTGACGTCCTCTGCGTCGGCCGGATTCCGCAACAGCGCCAGCGCGTAGCGATAGACGTCCTGCACGTAACGGCGATAGAGCCGCTCGAATGCCTGCGCGCGTACAACCGCGGGGATCTCCGGCGCTGCGGTCGCCATGACGTTCTCGAAACGCCTCGTGCCCGTTTTCGGATACGGCGACACTTGTCACTTCAAACACATATGAATAGGCCCGAAACGGGCCTAGCGGAGCGGTTTCAGGCGGTCGCTGCCGCGCGCTTCCGGTTCGGAACGTGGATCGCGCGGCCGAGTGCGACGAGCCCGGCTTCCTTGATCGCCTCGGAGAGCGTCGGGTGCGGCGCCATCCCGTCGGCCACCGTCTCGACCGTCGCCTCGGCATCGATTGCGACCACGCCCGCCTCGACCATGTCGGTCACGTGCGGGCCGACCATCACGAGGCCGAGCAGCTCGCCGTAGCGCGTCTCGTGGATCGACTTCACCCAGCCGACCGTCTCGTTCTGCATCACCGCGCGTGCATTCGCGACCCACGGGAACGACCCGGTCGCGACGTCGTCGCCGTACTGCTCGCGCGCCTCCGCCTCCGTCAGGCCGACGCTCGCGACTTCGGGGTCGGTGTAGATCGGCCTCGGGACGCCGCGGTTGTCGACGATGGCGTCGTGGCCGCATGCGTTCTCCGCTGCGACCTCGCCCTCGCGAAACGCGGTGTGCGCGAGCTGCCAGTAGCCGGCGCAGTCGCCGACGGCGTACACGTGCGGGACGGTCGTGCGTCGATGCTCGTCCGCGGCGATTCCCTTGCGCTTGTCGAACTCGACGCCGATCGCCTCGAGCCCGATCCCTTCGACGAGCGGCCCGCGGCCGACGGACACGAGCATGAGGTCCGCGTGGACGGTCTCGCCGTCGCCGAAATGGACGGTGAGCTGCGAGCCGTCGTCCTCCACCCTCGTGCACTGCTTCTCGAGGTGGAGCGCGATGCCGCGCTTGCCGAACTGCTTCGCAAGCTCCTTGGACGCGTCTGCGTCCTCCTGCGGGATGAGCGCCGGAAGCATCTCGATGATCGTCACCTCGCTGCCGAAGCGCTGGAAGATCGACGCGAACTCGCAGCCGATGATGCCGCCGCCGAGCACGACAAGACGCCGCGGCACCTCGGTCTGCCCGAGCAGACCCTCGGAGTCGACGCAGCGCGGAGAGTCGAGCCCTTCGATCGGCGGGCGAAGCGGGAACGAGCCGGTCGCGATGATCGCCGACTTGAACGTCACGTCCTCGCCGCCCTCGACGGCGATCGTGTTCGCGTCCCTGAACGTGCCGGCGCCCTTCACCCACTGGACGCCGTTCGCCTTGTACAGCGACGCAACGCCCTGGGTCATCTGCTTCACGACCGCGGCCTTCCACTCGTTCGCCTTCGAAAACTCGAGGTGCGAGCCGCCGAGCTTGACGCCGATCTTGTCGAACGTCTCCTCCGCCTCCTTCAGTGCGAACGCCGTCTGCACCCACGCTTTCGTCGGGATGCAGCCGATGCGGAGACACGTGCCGCCGA
>VAYM01000044.1 GCA_005884945.1 Actinomycetota bacterium
GACATGAGCGGCTTCGACGTCGCAGAGCAGCTCGCGCCCGCGACCAAGGTCGTCCTGACGTCGAGCCGGCAGGCCTTCGACTTCGGCCGGAGGGTCCGCTCCAGCCGGGCGCTCGGCTTCATCCCGAAGGACGATCTCTCGGGGGACGCGCTCCGGCGGTTGACGGAGACGCCGTGACGCGGGCCGTCCGAATCGGGCTCCTCGTCCTTGGGGCGGGTTTCGGTGTCGTCGCCTACCGGGCGCAGATCAACGGTCTCGGCACGACGGTGCTCCACGTGCCGGGCCCGTCCGGGACCCACACGGTGGGCCCCTTCACGACGAGCGGACGCTCTTTCGCCGTCGTCGCGGTCGGAATCGCGTTCATCGCGGCAGGCGCAATCGCCTGGTCGACGCGGTATCGGAACCGGATCGCACCGTTGATGATCGCGACCGGGTTCCTGTGGCTCGCTCGCCAGCTGCGCTACAGCCACAACAGCGCACTTTTCACGCTGTTCTTCCTGTTCGGCGATCTGGCGTACGCAATGGCCGGCCACGTCGCACTCGCGTATCCGTCCGGCCGCGTGCGCGACAAATGGGAGCTCTGGCTCGTACGCGCCGGCTACACGTCGGTGCTCCTTTTCAACTTCCTGATCCTCCTCTTCTACGACGGGAACGTGCGCCTGCATCAGTTCGACCCCTCCAAGCGGCGCAGCTTCCTGCTCTTCTGGGCCAACGACGCCGTCGCGCTGAAGATCCAGGAGATCTTCGTCGCGTTCTTCTACGGCCTGCTTGCGTCGCTGTTCATCGCGCTGATCGTTCGGCGGTTCATCCAGGCGACGCCGCGGGCCCGGCGTCTGCTCGCGCCGCTTCTGCTCGCAGTGGCCGTCGCGGCGCTTCGATCCGTTTGGGAATGCATCTTCACCTTCGTCGACCGGCCCCCGTCGATCGCCTACAACGAGCTCTTCTGGTGGCAGATCTTCGGCTTCATCGCGTTCCTCATCGCGATCGTCGACGGACTGCTCCGCGCGAGGCTCGCGCATGCGGGTGTGGGCGATCTCGTCCTCGAGCTCGAGCGAACGCCGCAACACCGGCTCGGCGAGACGCTCTCGCGCGCATTGCGCGACCGCACGCTCGAGATCGCGTTCTGGGTTCCGAATCGCGGCGAGTACGTGGACGCGTTCGGTCGAACGATAGTGTTGCCCACCGACGGCATCCGCGCCGTGACCAAGCTCGACAGCGACGGCGAGCCGGTCGCGGCACTGATTCACGATCCGTCGCTGCTCGAAGATCCGACGCTCGTCGGGGCCGCGGCGGCCGCAGCACGGCTCTCGCTCGAGAACGCACGGCTCCACGCGGAGACCCGCGCGCAACTTGCTCAGGTCCAGGAGTCGCGCGCGCGCATCGTCACGGCGGCGGACGAGGAGCGGCGCCGAATCGAGCGCGACATCCACGACGGCGCGCAGCAGCGTCTCGTCGCGCTCGGGTTGCAGTTGCGAAGCGCGCAGCGAACGGCGGGCGCCGCAGACGATCCGCAGCTGCGAAAGCTGCTGGAGGGAACCATCGCCGAGCTCCAGGTCGCCGTCGACGAGCTGCGCGAGCTCGCGCGTGGCGTCCACCCTGCGATCCTCACGGAAGACGGACTGTGCGCGGCGCTCGAAGCGCTGGCGACGCGCAGTCCGTTTCCGATCGCGCTGGACGTCGAGGACGAGCGGCTGCCGGAGCCCGTCGAGGCGACGGCGTACTTCGTCGCCTGCGAAGCGCTCGCGAACGTCGGCAAGCACTCGAGCGCTTCGAACGTGACGGTCGAAGCGCACCGGCACAACGGTGTCCTCACGGTCGAGATCGACGACGACGGCGTCGGTGGTGCGTCCGCGCAGAACGGCTCCGGGCTCCGCGGCCTCGCCGACCGCGTCGAGGCGCTCGGGGGCCGCCTCGTCATCGACAGCCCCGACGGGGGCGGAACGCGGATCGTCGCGGAGATCCCATGCGCGTCGTGATCGCCGAGGACTCGGTCCTTCTGCGCGAGGGCATCGCGCGCGTGCTCACCGAGGAGGGCTTCGAGGTCGCCGCGCAGGTCGGAGACGCGGACGAGCTCCAGCGCGCGGTCAAGCGCACGAAGCCGGACGTCGCGATCGTCGACGTCCGCATGCCGCCGACGCAGACGGACGAAGGCGCACGCGCGGCGGAGGAGATCCGCGCGCAGCATCCGGACGTCGGCGTGCTCGTCCTGTCCCAGATCGTCGAGGCGCGGCGGGCGCTCAAGCTCTTCAGCGAGCGCCCGGAAGGATTCGGCTACCTCCTCAAGGACCGGGTGCTGCAGATCGACGAGTTCGTCGAATCGGTGCGCCGCGTCGGGCGCGGCGGCACCGCAATCGACCCCGAGGTCGTCGCGCAACTCGTCGGCCGGCGCGCCGCGGAGGGCCCGCTCGACGAGCTGACTCCGCGCGAGCGCGAGGTGCTCGGGCTGATGGCGGAGGGACGTTCGAACAAGGCGATCTGCGACAAGCTCTTCCTCAGCCCGAAGACCGTCGAGACGCACGTGAACAGCATCTTCGGGAAGCTGAACCTCCCGCAGGCGCCCGACGACCACCGGCGCGTGCTCGCGGTGCTGACGTTCCTTCGGGCCTAGAGAGTGAGCTCGCAGTGGCGAAGGAAGAGCTGACGCCTGAAGCACTCGGGGAGCTCGACTGGTTGCAGAGGGCCTTTTGGTGGGTGGTGATGACGTTCATGGCTTGGGCCGCTGTCGCCTTGGGCATCATTGCCATTCGCGAAGCGGTGACGCACGGCGTCTGGTGGATCTGCCCGCCAGCGACCCTGAGTGCTTACCTCTTCGTTTTCGGCATCGTGTCGCTGGTGGGGGCGGCCATGGATGCGCCGGGGTAGTAGGGCGCTGCGAGCTCTGAGTCGAGCTCCTTAGGGCTTCGTGACTTTGAGTGTGAACGGGGCGGCCTTGCCGGTCGCTCGTACGCGGATCGCCAGCGAGCGCTGGCCGCAGATCCGGAACTGAACGGACTTGCCGCCGTTCGTCGTCCACGAGCCGGCCGCCAGCACCTTCCGCGAGTCGCCGAGCAGCTGGAGGTCGTCGTTTCCCTGTCGCAGCCCAATCGTCAGGTCACCGTCCAGCGGAGTCGCGAGCTTCGACGTCCAGACGCGGCGATGCGGAGCGAACCTCGCGCGGACGGTCTGCGTCGTCGGGCCGGTCCACGGATCGACGACGTCTTCGCGCAGCGCCGCGAGCGAGCCCAGCGTCGGCAGGAAGCTCGGATCGACGATCGGCCACTGGAGCGGCAGCCCCGCGAGCTGCTCGTTGAGCACGCGGTACGACTCGGCGAACGCCTCACCTGGGTTGAGCATGTAGTGGAAGCCCTCGTCGCCGGGGTACGCCGTACCCGCAGCCGCGCGTGCACACACGTTCACGGAGCTCGCCCAACGCTTCGTTCCCCAGTCGACGGCGCTCCAGGGAGCGTTGTGTCGGTTGTAGGCGACGTGGTGTCCGTACTCGTGGGTCACGACCGACGTCGGCTGCAGCCCGTCGGTGGCGACGCCGACCGCGACGAGCTTGTCGTTCCAGTAGCACCCGAGGACGTCGCCGTTCCCGCCGCAGATGTCCGCGACCTCGTCGATCGGCGCGATGTACGCCGTCAGCAACCCCAGCTCTGAACCGTGGACGAGGGACGTGAAGAAGTTCGCCCACCGCTGTCCCGCGCCCGGATCGGACGCGTACGCCGTCGACACCTCGACCGTCACGTGCTCGCCGGTGGCGGTCGTGTAGAGCCCCCCGTCCCACGTTTCGGACCGCAGCGCCCGCACCGACATCGTCGACGCGGCAGCGGCGGAGCTCGAGGCGAGCGCCGCGGTGAGGATCAATGCGATGCAAGCGGTCTTCATCGGTTTCTCCTTCGAGTGACAGAGCCCGCCGCGGAGGGCCGGCGGGCTCCGTCTGGTCGCGTTACGTCACCTTGAAGCTGTACGGGAACGCCTTCGAGGCGCCCTCGTACTGCACCGTCACGGTGACCTTCAGCGTCTTGCCCCTGCTCTTCTTCTTCGGGATCGCGAACGTGCAGCCGCCGGTGCCGTGTCCGACGAGCGTGTGGCCCTTGAACGTCGCGGTGCACGTGTAGCTCTCCGGCGCCGGCGCGGTCGGAAGCAATCCGCCCGACGGCGGCAACGTCAGCCCGGTCGGAGTCACGACGAACTTCTTGCCCGCCTTGGGCCCGGAGGTCGGCGTCGTGGCCAGCGTGATCGAACCGATGCTCGGGCCGCCGTCGTCGAGCGAGTAGTTGAACATCCCGTCGTCCGGCGCGGAATCGAACACCTTGTTCTGCCAGTCCGCGGACGTCGCCGAGAAGTTGACGTCGTTCGTGTTCCCGATCTCGCTCTTGTTGACCGAGATCATCACGCCCGACGTCGACGTGAAGACCCGCACAGTCGCGTACGACGTGTCCACCCAGTCGGATCCGTTGTAGTGCCAGAACCCGTAGCTGTCGCCGCCGACCGCGAACTCGTAATCGGCGCCGTTGTCGCCGATGTCGCCCGTCAAGGGATTCGCATCCGAGTCGATGTCCAGGAACGTCGGATAGTCGAGCGTCGACGACAGGTTCTTTCCGGAGATCTGGAAGATGACCTGGCCGCCCGTGCTCGACACCGTCACGCCGGTCAGGTCCGGGGCCGAGCCGTTGTCGGCGGTCGCGTCCGCGTACTTGCCGGTCGCTCCCGCTGGCGCAGCGGCGACGAGGCCGACTACGAGGGCAAGTGCGAGGACCACACCAAAGAGTGGTCTGCGTCCATTCATTTGCTCACCTCCTTTCGAGGACATGGACGCAGCGTCGCGATCGCCCCTAACCGCTCTCTAACCGGCGATGCGGGCGGAAGCGCCCCGTCGCTCCCGCCCGCATCGTGAGCCCGTCACTTCATGCAGACGGCGTAGCCGGTGCCCGACGCGCTCGCGGTGTCGAGGTTGACGAGGACCATCTGCCACGAGGATCCGTCACTGCTCGGCGCGGTCGACGCCTGCAGCACAGCACCGCTACTGGAATACCCGCCGCTGATCGCCTTCTCGCCCGACTGGCACGCCGCGGAGACGGTCTGGAGACCGCTGCCGGCGATCGAGAACGAGACGGTCCTCACCGCGACGAGCCCTGCCGCCGAAGAAGCCGGACCGGGCAGCGCGGCAACCTGGGCGGCCGTCTTGCCCTGCAGCTTCAGCGAGTTCAGCGCGAGCTTCGCCTTAGGCGCGATTGCAGTAGCCGTGGCGAACGCCGTCCCGCCGAGGGCGACGAAGAGGGCGACGAGCGCGATCACCATCGCCGGACTTGGAAGCCGAGGCTTCACTGCTGACCTCCTGTCTTGAGTGGACGACAGGAGTCTCCCGCCCCTCGCTAACCGCTGTCTAACCGTGGCTAGGAGAGGGCCAGCGGCTGCCGCCGCCGCGGGCGGCGCGGCGCCGGCTGAGGGACCGGCGACTCCGCCAACCACCGCGGCTCGCGCCCCTCGGCCCGGAAGACGTCGACCGCGGCGAGATAGCGGCGTACCTCGTCGAGCAGGCCGTCGGTATCGATCGGGGCTTCGAGTGTCATGGCCGCAGCCTCGCCGACGGCCCTAATCCGCCTCTAACCGCCCGACTGGGTCAGCTCAAACCACACACGCCCGTCACCAGTATCGTCGGCGGCCGTCCATGAAACCGTGGCGAAAGGTGGACGCACGCGTAGTTTGGAGGACGAGATGAACGAGCCAAACGTCAGCAACCGCGAGCTGATCCGACGCGCCGCAGCGGCGATCAATCCCCGCCGAGGGCCGTATGGCCGCCACTTCGGCGGCGTCGGCTGCTGTCTCCTCACCACGTCCGGCAACTTCTACATGGGCGTTGATATCGACACCAGCTCGGGCACCGGCTTCTGCGCCGAGCACAGCGCGATCGCTGCGATGGTTACTGCCGGCGAGTATGAGATCGCAGGAATCGTCGCGGTATGGCGCGACGAGCAGGACCACCTCTACGTGCTGCCGCCCTGTGGGCGCTGTCGTGAGTTCATCCGGCAGGTCGACGAGGCCAATCTCGACGCTGAGGTCATCCTGGACGACAAGCGCCGACAGCGGCTACGCGAACTGCTGCCCCAGCACGAGTGGCCCGCGCCGCTCAACCTACGACTCTGAGCCACGTTGACTCCTCGTGCAGGGGTAGCCCCTAAGCCCTATTCGGCCGTTCGGGACAGTGCTACAAACGCCACATGGAGTTCCGAATCCTTGGCCCGCTGGCGGTCGTCGAGGACGGCCGGCCGGTCGAGTTGCCGCGGCGGTTGTCCCGAGCTCTCCTCGCCTACCTGCTGCTCCACGCGAACGAGCCCGTGTCGAGCGACCGGCTCATCGAGGAGCTCTGGGCCGGGCAGGCTCCGCAGACCGCGACCGCCTCGCTGCAGAACTACGTTTCCCGACTGCGCAAGGCGCTCGGACCGGGCGCGATCCAGCTCGAGCCGGCCGGCTACGTGCTGCGCGCCGACCCGGAGCAATTCGACCTCGCGCGCTTCGACCGGCTCGTCGACGAGGCCGAGGGCGCGCCCGCGAAGCAACGCGCAGAGCTCCTGCGTGCCGCGCTCTCGCTGTGGCGCGGCGATCCGCTCGAAGATCTCGCGTTCGAGGAGTTCGCGCAGGAGGAGATCGGGCTCCTCAGCGAGCGGCGGGTCGCGGCCGTCGAGGCACGGATCGACGCCGACCTCGAGCTCGGCCGCGGGGCCGAGGTCGTCGACGAGCTCGAATCGCTGATCACGGAGCATCCCTTACGTGAGCGCCTGCGCGGACAGCTCATGCTCGCGCTGTACCGCGCAGGACGGCAGGGCGATGCGCTCGCCGCCTATCACGATGCGCGTCGCGCGCTCGACGTCGAGCTGGGCCTCGAGCCCGGCGAGGAGCTGCGCGCGCTCGAGCGAATGATCCTCGAGCAGGATCCCGCGCTCTCGGGCGCGCGCGCCGTGCGGCCCGAGCCGACTGAGTCCCGCCGCGTCGTCACCGTCCTCTTCTGCGACGTCGTCGACTCGACGCGGCTCGCCATGCGACTCGACCCCGAGGCGTATCGCCAGGTGATGTCCGTCTACTTCAACGCGGTCAACACCGCGATCGAAGCGCACGGGGGTACGGTGGAGAAGTTCATCGGCGATGCCGTCATGGCGCTGTTCGGAATCCCGGAGCTCCACGAGGATGACGCTTTGCGCGCAGTCCGCGCAGCGGTCGACACGCAATCCGCAATCGCACGCTTGAACGAAGAGACGTCGCGCGACTGGGACGTCGAGCTCGCGGTGCGCATAGCCGTCAACACCGGAGAGGTGATGGCGTCGGCTGCGGCCGGCGGCGCAATGGCGACGGGAGCGGTAATCAACATCGCCGCGCACATGGAGAAGCGTGCGGGCGCGAACGAGATCGTCCTCGGCGCGGAGGCGCACCGGCTCGTGCACGACGCGGTTCGCGCCGCGCGGATCGAGCTCGGGGACGACCTGCACGTTTGGCGTCTCGACGAGCTGATCGCGGAGGCGCCGGCGGTCGCGCGGCCGCTGGAAGCGCCGCTCGTCGGTCGCAAGAAGGAGCTGCGCCGATTGCGCAATGCGTTCCAGCGCGCGCGGAAGGAACAGCACTGCGTCGTCGCGACGGTCGTCGGCGAGGCCGGGATCGGAAAGACGCGCCTCGGACGCGCACTCGTCACAGTGCTCGGCGACGAAGCGCGCCTGCTCGTCGGCCGCTGCGTGTCGTACGGAGCCGGCGCGACGTTCTTGCCGGTCGCGGAGATCGTGAAGCGGGCGGCGCGCGCGGCGTCGGTCGACGGAGTCGCGTCGCTGCTCGCGGGCGAGGAGGACGGCGAGCAGGTCGCGCAGCGCGTCGCCGCGCTCGTCGGCCTAGCGGAGGGACCTGCCGCGCCGGGCGAAGCGTTCTGGGCCGTGCGGCGGCTCTTCGAGTCACTCGCGCGCGAGAAGCCATTGCTCGTCGCCTTCGAGGACATCCACTGGGCCGAGCCGACGCTCCTCGACCTGATCGAGTACCTCGGCGAGTGGGCGGACGGACCGATCATGGTGCTCTGCCTCGCGCGTCCGGATCTGCTGGAGGCCCGACCCGGATGGGGCGGGCCGACGTCGACCGGCTTCCTCGTCGAGGTCGAGCCGTTGCAGCCCGACGATGTCGGCTCGCTGCTCGAACAGCTCGCCGGCGGTCCGCTCGCCCCGGATGTCCAGGAGAAGATCACCGAACGCGCCGGCGGGAACGCGCTCTTCGCGCAACAGCTTCTCGCACTCGCGTCGGAGGCGCCGGACATCGCGCTCGACGAGGCGCCGCCGACGGTGGAGGCGCTGATCGCAAGCCGTCTCGACCGGCTCGATCCGGGCGAACGGGATGTCCTCCAGCGCGCATCCGTCATCGGCCGACACTTCACGCGTGAAGACGTGAAGGATCTCGGCCAGTTCGACGAGGCGGATTTCGCCAGCCTGGAACGGCGAGCGCTCGTGCATTCGATCGAAGACCGGTTCGCGTTCCACCACGTGCTCGTGCGGGACGTGGCGTACCGCGGAATCGCGAAAGCCGAGCGCGCGGAGCTGCACGAGCGAGCGGCGGACAGTCTCGACCGGCGCGACGGCGCCGACGAGCTCGTCGGCTTTCATCTCGAGCAGGCGTACCGCTACCGCACGGAGCTTGCCCGGGTCGACGATCGCGCACGCCGAATCGCCCGAGCCGCCGGCGACAGGCTCGGTCGTGCGGGCATCCGCGCGTGGAAGCGCGCGGACGCGCCGGCGGCTGTCAACCTGCTCGAGCGCGCAAGCGTGCTGCTCCCAGATGCGGATCCATCCCGCCGAGAGCTGCTCTGCGAGCTCGGACTTGCTGCCCGAATGGCCGGCCAACATGACGCGTTCGAGCAGATACTCGACTCAGCAGCCAGCGCATCGGCCGAGGCGGGCGATCGCCGCCTAGAGATCAGGGCGCGGATGGAACTGGAGCACGCACGAATGTATGAAGACGCAACGGCAGCGGATCGGGCGCTAGAACTTGCGTCTTCTGCGATCTCGACATTGGAAGCCGCGGGCGACGAGCGCTCGCTCGGGCGCGCCTGGCTCACGATCGCGACCGTGGAGGTCAACTTCAAGTTGCAGAACGCTCGGGGCGAGGAAGCTGCCGAGAAAGCGGTTTCCTACTACCGACGCGGGGGTTGGTCGCCGTCGACGAGCCTTGGGGTTCTCGCCACGGCTCTTCACTGGGGTCCTTGTGCCGTCGATGAGTCGATCTCCCGTTGCAAGCTGCTGTTGGAGGAGCACGCCGGCGACCGGGCGAGCGAGGCGAACGTGCACTCCTGGCTTGGTGGACTGGAAGGGATGCGTGGCCGTTTCGACGTGGGCCTAGCGCATGTGGACGCGGCCAGCGCAATGTACGACGAACTCGGGCTCATCGGCTCCGTGGAGGGTGCGGATCGCCAACGCGCCTACATCGACATCCTTGCGGGCAGGCTCGAGGAAGCCGAGCAGCGTCTAAGGAGGTCATGCGAGGCGAGCATTCGGCGAAACGAAGCGTCGTTTGCCTCGTCCAGTGCGGCAGAGCTTGCAGATGTGCTGTACCGCGTCGGTCGATACGACGAAGCGCAGACGTGGGCGCAGGTCGCCCGCGAGCGGGCCGGGGACGGTGATCTCCATGCGCAGGTCTTTTGGCGTTCGATCGAGGCGAGGCTGGCGGCTCGTCGCGACGACGTCACGTTGGCCGAGACGCTCGCCACTGCGGCCGTGGCAATGATGGAGCCGACCGACGCCGTGAGTCAGCACGCAAAGGTGCTGCTCGATCTCTCCGAAGTCCTGCGGCTCGCCGGTCGCGAGGCAGAGTCGCTTGAAGCCGCGCAAAGGGCAGTCAAGTTGTACGAGGCAAAGGGGAATGTCGCAGCTGCCGAAGACGGGCGAGCCTTCTTAAGAACGGCCGCGGTCGTGTGAATCAAAATGAAGAGCGCTCGGGTAGCGCTCTTCACTAACTCATGAGGCTCGCCTG
>VAYM01000045.1 GCA_005884945.1 Actinomycetota bacterium
CAACGGCCGTCCCGAAGACCTCGTTCCGCCCGAGCTCGTCGCCGTTTTGGTTGCGCGGCGACGGAGGGCTGCAGCCGGGCGCGCCGAGCGCGGCGAATCCGGCGGGTGCAGGCGTCGGGCCAAGCGGTTTCACCCGCACCGTCAGCTGCGGCGCGTGTCCTTTCGGCCAGTTCCCGATGCGCAACTTCCATGCGCCGGCGGATCGGAAGCGGTACGTCGCGCGCCAGACGCCGCGCGACACGTGCCTGACCGGAATTCGCACGACACGCTCGGACGGCGAGATCGCCTCGACGCGGAGCCGTCGTCCCGGTTTGTCGGTGAGCGTCTGCTTGCCTCGGACGAGCGTGTACACACGCAGCTCCACGCGTACCGGCTTGCCGACGTCGACGACGGACGGCTTGACGCTGAGCGACGCGCCGAAGGCAGACGTTGCAGACGTAGCCGACGGCACCGCTCCCAGAAGAGCGCCAACCACCACCCCCGCGAAGACCCCCCGCCGCACGAGCGGAACGATACAACCGCGCCGGGGAAACGCCTAGTGCGCGACTGCCGCCACGAGCGCCTCGACGACCTGCGGATCGAAGTCCGTTCCGGCGCAGCGGCGGAGCTCGTCGAGCGCCTCGCCGACGGAGCGTGCGGCGCGGTACGGACGATCCGTCGTGATCGCGCTGAAGGCGTCGCAGCAGCGGACGATCCGCGCTGCGAGCGGGATCTCCTCGCCCGCGAGGCCGTCGGGATAGCCCGTCCCGTCCCAGTCTTCGTGACACGAACGGACGATCCGACCGACGTTGCCGAGGATCCCCCCGACCTGTGAGAGCAGTCGCTCCCCCTCGATCGTGTGCATGTTGATGATCGCTCGCTCATCCGGCGTCAGCGCACCGGGCTTGTTGATGATTTCCGACGGGACCTTGATCTTGCCGACGTCGTGCAGGAGCGCGGTGAACTCCGCGTCACGGCGCCCGCGAGCGCCGAGGCCGAGCTCCTCGCACACGGCCAGCACGAGCGAGACGACGTCGCGGCTGTGACTTCCCGTGTAGGCGTCGTCCGCCTCGACGACGTCGCCGAGCAGGAACGCGGTGCCTCGATACGCCTGACCGAGCTCGATCGCATGGTCGATCCGGACCTGACGCTCGCGTGCGAAGTATCCGAGCAGGCCCATCAGCGGAAGCGCGAACAGGATCGCGGATGCGTTGTGAACGGCGACCATCGCAACGAGGAGACCGATCAGGGCGAGCGCCGCATCGACGACGAACGCCGACGCCATGAGACGTGCAGCCATCGTCAACGGGACGCCGTTCACGTAGCGCTGGCGCGGTGCCTGGGCCAGATAGTCGAACCCGAACTGCGCGGCCAGCGCGGCCACGTAGACGGGCCAGTGCCGGAGGGCCGGCTCCCCGGAGGCCGCGAGCGCGAGGACGACTACCGGGCCGACCGCATACCAGGAGTTGAGCGGCACGAGGAGGATGCGGTCGAGCGGCGGTCCCTTGCGCAGGTGTCCGAGCACGGAGCCGAGCAGGAGACCCGACGCGACGGCGAGGGGCACCACGCCCAGCGGCAGGATGAAGAGCATCGGGACGAGGAAGAGCTCGGTGGGCAGGACGAGCCCCATGCCGACCTCGAACGACGCGTTCGAGGCGATTGCGTAGGCGGCGACGAGAACGGCCGCGCTGAGGAAACCCGGCGAGCGGTCGGAATGGACGACGAAGGGGAGCGTGGCCGCAACGCCGAGGAAGGCGAGACCGAGCACGATTGCGGACCAGCGATCGCGGGCGCCGAGGTGGCTCGACTCGTGTGCGCGAGCCTCCTCGATCAGGTCGTTGTCCTGAGGATCGAGTGCGGCGCTCCCGATATTCGGCTCGGCCGCAGCGGAAGGGACCGCAGTCGCCACGGCGGTTAGATCGGCATTCGCGTGAGACCGCTTGCCCGACGATCCCTCGTTCGAGGCATTGAGATACCCCGACGGAGTGATGCGCCGAACGAGGGACTAAAGAGACTCAGAGGGCGGCGTTCTGTTTTGGGAGAGGAGACACTGTGGCGGCGGATTTCTGTGCACGTATTTGGCGGGTCGCGATCCTCGGCATGCTCGGGTTCGCGCTGTGCGTTCCGGCAGCGAACGCATCCCTGCTGGGCCTGAACAACGACTGCGGTGCAGCGTCACAGCCGTTCGCGCAGTTCGGCGACTACCGCTCGTACACGTTCGGGGCGAACGGCGGCCTCGAGGCCGGCGCGACGGGTTGGTCGCTGTCAGGTGCGCGCGTCGTCTCCGGCAACGAGTCGTACTACGTGCACTCGAGCTCGGACCGATTCTCGCTCTCGCTTCCCGACGGCAGCTCGGGTCTCTCGCCCCAGATGTGCATGGGGACGACGTCGACCGTCCTCCGCTTCTTCATGAAGCGCAACACGGCGTCCGGCTCGCTTCGTGTCCAGGTCGTACTGCGCAACGTCCTCGGCTCCGTCATCGGCGTCCTCGACTGGACGACCACGTCCGGCTCCACTTCCTGGGCCCCCGGCCCCACGGTCCTCAACCTGGACTCGCTGCTCGGTCTCGTCGGCGTGTCTTCGATCCAGCTGAAGCTCACTGCCCAAGGCGGGAGCTTCCAGGTCGACGACATGTACGTCGATCCCTGGGCTTCGCGCAACTAAACAGTCTCCTAACAAAGGACGCCGCCTCGCGTCAGAGAGGGGCGCGGGGTCCTGGCGTCCTACAATCGAGGAGACGATGGAATCGACCGAGGCGGCTCGTGTAAAGGGGTCTGACCCGTTCCAGCAGGCCGCACGGCTCGCCGATCGCTTCCTGGACAACATCGAGACAGTCGTCCACGGGAAGCGGGAGGAGATCAAGCTCGTCGTCGCCGCGCTCGTCTGCGGCGGGCATGTCCTGTTCGAAGATGTCCCCGGCACGGCGAAGACGGTCCTCGCGCGCGCGATCGCGCAGTCGATCGACGGCGCGACGCCGTCTCGCATCCAGTGCACGCCGGATCTGCAGCCGACGGACGTCACCGGCCTCTCGATCTTCAACCAGAAGGAGCGCGACTTCGAGTTCCGGCCGGGACCGATCTTCGCCAACGTCGTCCTCGTCGACGAGATCAACCGCGCGATGCCGAAGACGCAGTCGGCACTGCTCGAGGCGATGGCGGAACAGCAGGTGACGGTCGACGGCGAGACGCGCGTCCTGCCTGATCCCTTCCTGCTTCTCGCAACCGAGAACCCGATCGAGTACGAAGGCACGTTTCCGCTGCCGGAAGCGCAGCTCGACCGCTTCTTCCTCAAGACGGCGCTCGGCTATCCGGGCGCGGACGACGAGCGGCGCATTCTCACCGAGCAGCGTTCGGGTCATCCGCTGCGCTTGCTCGAGCCCGTCTTGTCGGTCGAGGAAGTGCAGGAGCTCAAACGCGCTGCGCAGGCCGTCTACGTCGACGAGTTGATCCAGCGCTGGGTCGTCGAGCTCGTCCGCGCGACGCGGGAGAACGAGTTCGTTGCGATCGGTGCATCCGTGCGCGGGTCGCTCGCTCTCGAGCGCGCTGCGCGCGGCTGGGCGCTGTTGAACGATCGCAGCTTCGTCGTACCGGAGGACGTCGAGCGGCTTTTCAATCCCGTGCTCATGCACCGGATCGTCTTCCGTCCGTCGTTCTTGGCCGAGGCGCGTCGCAACGGTTGGGACGCGGCCTCCTCGGCGTTCAGAGAGGCATGTCTCGCCGCGGCTCCGAAGCCCGAGGCCGATCCGGACGGCGAGGTCTTCGCGCTCGGCCCCCGACCCGCTTCCTGAGCAGCGCCGTGCCCGTCACGGAGGTCGTCTTTCCGCTCACGCCGAGGCGCAGGCTGATCGGCCTGTCGTTCGGCGGCATGCGCAGCGCGCGGCGGGGGGCGGGCTCCGACGTCGCCGGCTCGCGTCCGTACCGGCCGGGCGACGACATCGACACGATCGACTGGGCCGCCTCTGCCCGGCTGTCGGCTGCGCGTGCATCCGACGAGTTCATCGTCCGCGAGCGCTTCGCGGAGGAGGCCCCACGCGTCGTGATCGTGTGCGACCGCCGGCCGGAGATGCAGCTCTACCCGCCGTGGCTTCCGTGGCTGTCGAAGCCCGACGCCGCAAGGATCGCCGCGCTGATGATCGCCGACTCGACGATCGCCGCACGCGGCTACAGCGGCTACCTCGACTTCGCCGAAGGCATCGACGAGCCGTACTGGCGCCCGCCGCGCAGCCAGCACGACGACTGGCGAATCGAGCCGACGCGTCCGTTCCGCGCGCCGCAGGACACCGTCTCCCGCTCGTTCCGGCATCTGTTCGAGCTGCGTCCGTCTCTGCTGCCGGGAACGTTCGTCTTCGTCATCTCGGACTTCGTCGTCGAGCCGGACGACGAGCTGTGGCTCCGCGCGGTCGAGCGCCGGTGGGACGTCGTGCCAGTCGTGCTGCAGGACCCAACGTGGGAGCGCTCGTTCCCGGACGTCAGCGGGACGATGCTGCCGGTGGCGGAGCCGCAGACCGGCAAGACGACGTTTCTTCGCCTCACGCGGCGCGAGGCGATCGAGCGGCGTCGTGCGAATGAAGAACGCTGGCGACGTCTGGAGCGGACGTTCGCGATGCTCGACCTCGATCCCGTGCACGTCTCGACGAGCAACCCGATGGAGATCCTCGAGGCGTTCACGCTCTGGGCGGAGCAGCGGATGTACTGGCGTGGTCGCTGGTGAGACGTCTTCGCTATGTCCTGCTCGGTGCGCTCGCTGCTGCAGTGGTCGCCGTTGTGGTCGTTGCAGGCTTCGGCAGCCGCGGTCATTCGTCGACTGCCGCGTCGCTGCCGCGCGGCCAAGTGCTCGCTGCGGCGGCGAACATCGAGCCGCAGTCGCTGCTCTTCGGCGCACCCGTGCACGTCACGATCGACGCCGTCGTCGACCGGCGCCAGCTCGACCCGTCGCGAGTCCACCTAGACGCGAACTGGACGCCGTACCAGCCGGTCGCGCCGCTCATCCGCGCGACCACCGACGTTGGTCCCTACACGAGACTGCACTGGGCCCTGGACCTGCACTGCACGATCGTCGACTGCGTCCCACAGGCCGGCTCGATCGCGCGTCAGACGTTCCAGCCGACGACGGTGCGCTATTCGGGACACGCGAAGAACGGCTCCGTCCCCGACCCGGTGGCGATCACCTGGCCGCAGATCAGCGCCGTTTCGCGGCTCGACCCGATCGACATCGAGCGGCGCGCCGTCATCGGCCGCATCGGCCCGGCCGGGCAGATCCGCGCGATCCTGCCGCCGTGGCGCGTGAGCACGTCGAACCTCGCGCCCGTCACGTACTCGATCGCGCCCGGGACGCTGTTCTGGAGCGCACTTGCGGTCGCGCTCGTCCTCGTCCTCGCAGCCGCGTTTCTCCTGCGCCCGTTGCTGCCGGGGTTCGACTGGGTGCCGCGCCGGCGACAGCTGACCCGTCTGGAGCGGGCGGTCGTCGCCGTCGAGCGCGCGCGTGGCGGAGCGGCGGCCGAGGAGCGAAAGGCGCTCGAGCTGCTCGCGGCGGAGTTGCGAAAGACCGGCAGCGGCGGCCTGGCGTGGACGGCGACCGAGCTTGCGTGGTCTCCCACGGATCCGCCGGCCGAGAAGACAGGTGCGCTCACTGAAAGCGTGAGGAGCGAGCTCGCGGGGAGGACGAATGGCCACCGTGGCTGACGCGGTCCGGCGCGTCCTTCGACGCCGGCGCGCGATCCCGTTGTCCGACGCCGCGGCCGTACGTTTCGCGCTTCGGCGCACGACGCTCGTCCGCCTCGGTCTCGCCGGCGGCCTGGTCGTGTTGGGCGCGATCGCGATCTGGCGAGCGGCGGAGCTGAATCCGCGACCCGTCTCGTTCCTGCCCGCGAGCACGACGACCGTCGTCGTCCTCGACCAGTCGAAGAGCGTCTACATCTCGTCGTACAGGCGGATCGC
The DNA here is from genome assembly GCA_005884945.1 of Actinomycetota bacterium. GTDB lineage: Bacteria > Actinomycetota > Thermoleophilia > Gaiellales > Gaiellaceae > 3-1-20CM-4-69-9. Next base: position 5,916 of record VAYM01000045.1, read on the forward strand.
GCAGATGCTCCGCAAGCTCGTCGCGGCGGACGTGCCCGTCGGGCTCGTCGCCTTCTCCGACACGGCCTACGAGATGCTCCCGCCCGGCGCCCGCGGATCGGAGCTCGCGCCGCTGCTCCGCTTCTACACACCCGGCCACCTCGGGTCGAACGTCGATCCCGAGACGCAGTACGAAGCAAACCCGTGGCAGGACGTCTTCTCGGGCGGGACCAAGATCTCCTCAGGCCTTGTCCTCGCGCAATCGATGCTGCACCGCGACCACATCCGCAACGGGACGATCCTGCTCGCGAGCGACCTCGGGACGGCGGGAGAGGACGAGCCCGATCTCGCGGAGGCGCTGCTCCGGATCGAGCACGACAAGGACGTGCATCTCAGGATCGTGCCGCTCTATCCCGTGCAGGACGACCTCACCTTCTTCCAGCGGTTCGTTCCGAAGGGCAACTTCGTCAAGCCGTCGCAGCTCCGTGTGCATGCGACGCAGCAATCGCAGCGACGCCTGATCTCGGGCACGCCGTGGCCGCTGCTCGTCGCAGGGGGTCTGCTCCTCCTGCTGCTGGCCGCGAACGAGCTCGCGTGCGGACGTCTGCAGCTGCCGCGGCCGAGAGGAGTGGAGACGTGACGCGCGTCATGGCCGTTCGAGGCGTGGCCGCCGCGGTGTGTGTCGCGGCCGCCGTGATCCTCGTGCTGCTCGCGCTCGATGCACGCGCGTGGAGCTCGCGCTTTCCCGCGGACGACCTTCGCTACCGGCGCGACGCGAGCGCGCCGAAGCTCTGGAGACCGCACGAGCTGTCGCCGTTCGGTCTCGACCGCGCCGTCCTCGGGGTCGACGACGACATCGCCTATCGCCGCGCGCTGCGAGAGTTCCGGATCGGACGTCCGCTCGAGCCGGTGTTCTCGACGGACGTGACCACGCACCGCGTGCAGGCGCAGATCAAGCTGACGGAGGTGATGGCGACGGCCGGGCCTCCTGCGCGCGCGTCGCAGGCGGCCAACCTCCTCGGCGTCCTCGGGTTCGCGATGGCGACGCAGGACGCAGCGCAGCGAACGACGTTCCTGAACAACGCGATCACGGCGTTCAAGGAGGCGATCGCGCTCGATCCGACGAACGACGACGCGCTCTTCAACCTCGAGTACGCGCTCGACCAGCTCAAGGGGAGCGGCGAGCAGCAGGCGGGTGGCTCGGACAAGCAGGGCCAGCGCGGCCGGGCGGGACTGAAGCCCACCGGTCACGGCTACTAGATGTCGTTCCTGACGCCGTTCGGTGCATTCGTGACGCTTCTGGTCGTCGTCCCGATCGTCGCGTTCCTCGTCGCCGAACGCGGTCGCAGCCGCGTGGCCGCGCTCCTGCGCTTCGTCGAGCCGTCGCGGGGCGCCCGGCTTGCACCGGCGGTCGCCGTCGCAATCGTGGCCGCGTCATTCGGCCTGGCGGCGACGCAGCCCACGCTCGTCACCCGCTCGCACCAGCGCATCCGCACCGACGCCGAGGCGTGGTTCGTGCTCGACACCTCGCTGTCGATGAAGGCGTCCGCAGGAGTCGGCTCGCCGACGAGGTTCGAGCGCGCGCAGGCGCTCGCGATTCGCCTTCGCAACGAGCTGAAGGACATTCCCGTCGGCATCGCGTCGATCACCGACCGGGCGCTGCCGCATCTGTTCCCGACGCCCGATTCGGACACGTTCGACGTCACGGTGCACAAGGTGATGGGGATCGAGCGTCCGCCGCCGACGGACGGGTTCAGCGTGCGGATCACGACTCTCGGATCGGTCGCGCGCATTGCGACGGACAACTTCTTCTCGCCGACGGCTCGCAGGCGGCTGGTCGTCGTCTTCACGGACGGCGAGACGAAGCCGTTCACGGACGAGAGCCTCGGCACGGTGTTCCGGCAGCCGCCCGGCGTGCACGCGATCTTCGTCCGCATCTGGGGCGCGCACGAGCGCGTGTACGACGGTCGCGCAGCCGACCCGCTCTACCGGCCGGACCCGATGAGCGCGACGTACATCCATCAGCTCGCGGAGACGAGCGGAGGGGTCGCGCTCGAGGCCGGCGACTTCAACGCGATCGTGCAGGCGGCGCGGAGCGCGGTCGGCAACGGGCCGACGGAGGTGCTGAAGAACGAGCAGCGTCGCCTCGAGCTCGCTCCGTTCCTGGCGGGCTTTGCCTTCCTGCCGCTGAGCTTCCTGCTCTGGCGGCGGAATCTCTAGCCGGTTGACCTCAGCCTGCGAATAGGTGTATAGCCCCCATGTCCCGAACCGGGGGCGGGGGACGGGACGTAGGCCCAACCACAATTCGGGGAGGCAGCCAATGAGCGAGGAACGCTCAGAGGGGATCGACCCTCAGCCCTGCGATCCGAGCGTCCACCCCACCCAACTCCGTGGAGGTCACGCGATGAGCAGCCGACTTCGGCGTTCCGTTGTTCTCACGACCCTGCTGGCCCTCTTGGTCGGGCTCTCCGGTGCCGCGGCGCGGACGAGTCTCGCGGCCAACCCGCCGAACACCAAGGTCGCAGGCATCGACGTCGACGCGACGACGATCCCGCAGCTCGAGAACTTGATGAACTCGCGCCGGCTGAACGCCGTCGACCTGACGAACTTCTATCTCCGACGCATCCGCCAGCTCAACCCGAGACTCCACGCGGTGATCACGGTCAGCCCGACGGCCCTCGCCGACGCACGAGCGGCCGACCGGGCGCGACGCAACGGCGACGACCGTCCGCTGCTCGGGATTCCGATCCTCGTCAAGGACAACATCGACACTGCCGGTATGCCGACGACGGCCGGCTCCTGGGCACTCGCCGGGAGCACGCCCGGCGACGCGTTCATCGTGCAGAAGCTGAAGGCCGCCGGCGCGATCATCATCGGCAAGGCCAACCTGTCCGAGTGGGCCAACTTCCGGTCTGCCCCGTCCTCGAGCGGCTGGAGCGGCATCGGCGGCCAGACGAACATGCCCTACGTCCTCGATCGCAACCCGTGCGGCTCGAGTTCCGGCTCCGGGGTCGCCGCGGCTGCCGATCTCGCGGTCGCGGCCGTCGGCACGGAGACGGACGGCTCGATCGTCTGTCCGTCCGGCGCCAACGGCGACGTCGGGATCAAGCCGACGCTCGGGCTGTGGAGCCGCGCAGGCGTCGTCCCGATCAGCGCCAACCAGGACTCGGCCGGGCCGATCGCCCGCAACGTGACCGACGCTGCGGTACTCCTCGGCGCAGCGACCGGGATCGATCCGAACGACGCCGCGACCGCCGATCAGGCTGGGAACGCGTTCACCGATTACACCCAGTTCCTCAATCCTCACGCACTGCAAGGCGCTCGAGTCGGAGTCTGGCGCGCCGGCGTCGAAAGCGATCCGGCGTTGGTGGGCCCGGTCATCGACCCGATCCTCGACAACGCGAAGGCCGCGCTCACGGCGCAGGGCGCGACGGTCGTCGACCCGACTGACATCGACCTGTCGGCGACGGCCAACGAGCTCAATGCGCTTCTCTGCGAGTTCAAGAGCGACATCGCGACGTATCTCCACACCTACGTCCACGGGACGAATCCGGTAACGGGCAGTGCATACGCGCAAACACTCGCCGACCTGATCGCCTTCGACCAGGCACACCCCCAACTGGAAGGTCCGTGGAACGACCTCATCTTCCAGTTGGCCGATGCGACGAACGGTCGTGATGCCGCTTGCGCCGCCCTTCGGCAGGCGACGACGCCGCCCGTTCAGACCGCGATCAACGACCTGATGACCACGAACCACCTCGACGCGATCATCGCGCTGACGAACGGTCCGGCGTGGCCGAACAACGACGATCCGAACCTCGGCGACCTCAACGGGCACTTCGAGTATTTCGTGGGCTCGTCGACGGCGGCTGCAGTGTCGGGCTTCCCTGACATCACGGTGCCCGCCGGCCACATTGCGGGACTGCCGATCGGGATCACCTTCATCGGCCGTCGCTGGTCAGAACCGAAGCTGCTCGGCCTCGCGTACGACTACGAGCAGGCGACGCACATTCGTGTTCCGCCGCAGTTCATTCCGACGATCGGAGACGCGCTGTTCCCCGGCGTCCCGAACCCGGCGGCTCTGATGCGGGCGCAGCGGCCGGAGGCGACCCAGGCTCAGCGCGATCTTGTCGCCCGCTTGCGGTAGAGGAATATCGCGTAGACAACGAAGCTCGGAGGGCCCGGAGTTCGCTCCGGGCCCTGCGGTTAGCCGCACCCGGATCGGGTACTCGAGAAGCATGGCGACAACGAAACAACGACAGGCTGCGAAGAAGAACATCCAGAAGGCGCAGCGTTCCGCGAAGCAGAAGCGCACGATC
>VAYM01000046.1 GCA_005884945.1 Actinomycetota bacterium
AGGTCTTGGACCTTCTGGAACGCGTAGACGGCGTCCAGCAGCCGGCTGTCGAAGGACGCCGTGTACGGCGCCGCGTAGTGGAGGTCGTGCAGGCGACTTGCGAGCTGTGCGACTGCCGAGCCTCTCGATCCGTAGGCGAGACGCGGAAGGACGACCGACGCGCGCAGGACGTGGACGGCCTTCGTATAGCCGCCGCTCGGTTCGACCGCGACCTTGATCCTGTACGTCGACAAGCGCCGTGTATCGAGCTTCAGCCGAACCGTCGAGCCGAATGTCTTGTCGACGATGACGTTGCCACCGCGCGCGATCGTCACGGCAAGCTTGCCGGCGTCTCGGGGCCGCACGCTCGCGGCGAGCAGGAGACGGCCGCCACGCGCGCCGCTGCCGACGAGACCGGTCCGCAGCTGCGGGACGACGTCCACCTGTACGGGAGCGCTCGTGGTGATGTCGCCGAGCGCGGCGGTCCAGGCGCCGGGACGTGTGACGCGGGCGCGCGCCGCAAAAGTGCCGTCGCCTCGCGTCTTCGTCCTGGCGAGGTCGCCGGCAGGACCGTTCAGCGTCAGGCTCTTGCCGCCCTCGGGCGGGACGAGCGTGCCGCGGAATGTCGTGCGTGTCGCGTACCTCGCGTGCGCCGGGCCGGAGAGGCGCAGCCCGTAGGCCGTGATCGAGGCCGTCCCCGTCGCGGTGTCCGCACCGGAGCGTGCGGTCAGCGTCGCCGTCCAGCGGCCGGCCTGATACGTGTGCTGCACCGACCGTCCGTCGGCCGCCGTTCCGTCGCCGAAGTCCCAGTGAAACGAGTCGGCCGTCCCGACGGCGGTGAGCGTCACGACGAGCGGCGCGCCGCCGACCCCTTGCGAGACCTGGACGCCGACGTCCGAGGGCGCAGCGGTCGCCGCCGAGCCGAAGCTCAGGAGAACGAGGCCGAAAACGAGTGCGCGCCGCACGGGCGCTGAATTCTCATCTGCGTGCATTCGAAACTCAATGCACGACGGAGAAGACGAGCGACGCCGCGTTGAAGACGCCGTGAACGATCATGCCGGGATAGACGCTGTCGGCGCGGCTGCGCAGGTACGCGAGGCCGACGCCGAACGCGACGAGCAACGGCAGTGCTTCGACGAGCCCGTGCGCGAGTCCGAACAGGAGGCCCGTGAGCAGGATCGCCGTCCACTCGCCGTACCGTCGCAGGAGCGAGAATCCGAGCCCGCGGAACGTCAGCTCCTCGACGATCGGGACCAGGACGGCTATGAAGACGCCGTTCGCGACGTACGCGGCCGCATGGGCCGGTTCCCAGCGCGTCGGGGTCAGCCCTTGCTCGCGGCCGGGGTGGAGCAGGGACCCGAGCGCTGCGGAGAGGACCGCAATGCCGATCCAGATCCCGACCGCGATCTTCGCAGCCCGCCGCCAAGACGTCGGCCGGCGGAGCGCGAACAGCGCGCGCCTGCGTCCGAGACCGGCGATGCCCCACACGATGAGCGCAATGACGAGGTACTGCACGGCGTAGGCCGCGAGCGTCGACCACTGGTAGAGAATGTCGGGCTTCGGCTTGCCTCCTGTCGCGCGCCCGGCGTAGCTGAGCGTGGCGAACGCGAGCACGAACGCCGTCCAGAGGACGAGCGGGAGGCTCACGCGAGCGTCGCGACCGCGCTGGTCAAAGGCGCCGGCAGAAAGCGAACGCCCGCTGCTCGCGCGGCGCGCTCGTCGCTCTCGCTGTCGCCGATGTGCAGGGCACGGTCAGCGTCGACGCGGAGCTGCCCGAGCGCGCGGTGGATCCCGCCCGGCGCCGGCTTGGAGGCCGCGGGCACGACGGCGGAGAAGAATTGGGCGATCGCGACCCGCTCGAGGCGCTCGTGCAGCGAGATGTCCCAGTTCGCGACGACGGCAAGCGAGAGGCCGCGCGCGCGGAGCGCGTCCAGCGCCTCGCGTACGCCGGGAAGAAGCTCGAAGTCGAACGCACCGACGTAGGCCGACGGCGACAGCTCCGAGCCGAGCGCGTCGTTGAACACGGCGACGGAGCGCTCGTGCAACAGCGCGAGCTCCTGGGTGGTTCCGCCCTCGCTTGCGTGCTCCTGGTAGTACGCGGTCTCCGCGCGAAACGCGTGCTCGATCGACTCGCGGTCGTGCGACGGCAGGAGCTCCTCCAGCGACGGCACGGGATCGACGACCGTCAGCAGCGTCCCGTAGCCGTCGATCGTGACGGCGTCCAGCGACGCGGCGTCTATGCGACCCATTGCCAGAGCGCCCACTGCGCGACGGCGATGCCCAGGAAGAGCGAGCTGGAGACGACGATCGCGGTGTGCACGCGAGGACGTCCGCCGAGGACGGCGAGCGCGAGGAAGAACGGGAAGACGACGAGCCCGAACCGAGGCAGCGAGAGCAGTGGCCAGCGCGAGCTCGGGAAGCTGAGCGGGATTGCGAGACTGATCGCGGCAAAGAGGCCGTACGGTGCGCCGAATCTGCGCCAGGCGAGCACTGTCAGCGGGATGAACACGGCCAGGAGCACGAGCGCCTCGCCGTTGACTGCGACCGCGTGGTGAACCCCCGCGCCGGAAGGCGTCCAGTGGCGGAACGCGTCCCAGATCCCGCCGAACGGCCCGGCGACCGAGAGGTGGCGGTGCCAGCGGTCCTCCGCGTGAACGAACGCCCACGGATCGCCGATCTGGCGCCAGAGCACGAGCGGATAGATCGCTGCGACCGGCAGCGCGAGCGCTACGCCTCCGAGCGCGCGTGCACGATCGCGGTGTCGCCACGCGAGGAGTGCAAGCGACGGCAACAAGGCGACGCCGGCGACGCGCGTGAGGATGGCGAGCCCGGCTACGACTCCCGCCGCTCCGAATCGCCGACGCTCGGCGAAGGCGAATGCCGCGAGCGCAAGCAGGAGGAAGAGCGCCTCGCTGTAGACGGCCTGCAGGAAGAGCGCCATCGGAAAGACGGCGAGGTAGAGGACCGCCCGCCGTGCACCGTCGGCGCCGAGCCGCTCTTCCGCGAGCCGGTGCAGCAGGAGGAACGATCCGAGTGCGGCCGCGAGCGAGATGACGATGCCGGCGAACAGGTAGTGCCCCAAGAACGCGTGCCCGACGAGCCACACGAGCGCGGGGTAGAGGGGGCCGAACGATGCCGACGCCTTGTCGTACCCATGCTCGGCGACGCGGAGGAAGAACACGCTGTCCCAGCGGGCCCACACGTCGGTGCCGTAGCCGAGCTCGTGGAGGAGCGGCGAGTCCCAGCGCCCGGCGTTCGGCTGGCGGTTCGGCTCGAACCACAGGAACAAGAAGATCGCCGCGACCCAGATCGCCGCGCGGCTCCAGAGGAAGATCTCGATCGCCTCGGTGCGCGAACGTCGCACCGGCAGGTCCGACCGTGCCGCGCGGTCCTCCCGAAGCCTTTGACCGACGCTCACGGCGCCTCGATCATATCCGTGAGATGCGCACGTACACGCATGCGGAAGCGAATGCTGCGCTCGACGAGCTCCGCCCGATCGCGGAACGTATGGTCGCGCACCGTCGTGCGCTCCTCGAAGCGCAGATCAAGCAGGCGCAGCTCGTGACGCGCATAGCCGGCAACGGCGGGGACTTCACTCCGGGCGAGGTTCGCGACGCCGCCGACGAGGTCACGCGGGAGGTCGCCGGCATCGCCGAATGCGTTCGCCAGATCAACGAAGCCGGAGTCCACGTCAAGGACATCGACGAAGGGCTGCTCGACTTTCCTGCACGCCGCGGGGACGAGGACGTTCTCCTCTGCTGGAAGGTCGGCGAGCCGGAGGTCGCGTTCTGGCACGGGCTCGAGGAGGGCTTCGCGGGCCGCAAGCCCCTGCCGCCGGACTGAGGAGCGGGCCGCGTGCCGTCGAATCAACCGCCATGCCGTTCTGGCATCGCCTGATCGTCGTCGTCGCGGTCCTGGTCCTGACCGCCGTCCTCGCGCGGATCATCGACCGCCGGATCGCACGGCGGGAGCTGTCGCGCGAGGCGATGACGCGCTACCGCGTCCTCCGCCGCGGCGTCACCGCGACGATCATGGTCGTCGGGATCCTCTCGGCGCTCCTCGTCATCCCGCAGGTCCGCGCAGTTGCCGGCGGCCTGCTCGCCTCCTCGGCCGTCCTCGGCATCATCATCGGCTTCGCGTCGCAGCGGACGCTCGGGAACTTCGTCGCCGGGCTGCTCATCGCGTTCACGCAGCCGCTGCGTTTGGGCGACGAGGTGACGGTCGAAGACACCGAAGGGGTTGTCGAGGAGATCGGTCTCATCTACACCTTTGTCCGAACGGAGAACGGCGACCGGCTCGTGATCCCGAACGAGAAGCTGGCCTCGGATACGATCCGGAACGCCACGATTCGGAGCCGGGAGAAGGTCGCGGAGATCATGGTTCAAGTTCCTCTGAGTGCCGACCTTCGCGCGGTCGTCGAACGGCTGCACGAGGCGACCGAGGGTGACGTCTTCGTCGTGGATCTCGCCGCCAATGCGAGCGTCGTCGTCCGCAAGCCGACGGCGAGCGAAGAGGACGCCGAGCGGGTCGAGCGCGAGCTCCGCCTGCGCGCGCACGAGGCGCTGCGGGCGCAGGGGCTGTTCGCGTGAGCCCGTCCAGTCGAGGCCGCGGGATCCACCGTCCGTCGTCCGACGCGGTCCTCGAGCACCGGCTGCGCAAGCGCCGGCGCGAACGCACGAAGGCGCGCCGCCGGAAGTTCGCGCGGTTCGTCGTCGGCGCGGTGATCGCGATCCTCGTCCTGCTCAGTGTCAGCGGCTTCACGGGCGCGGCCGTCTGGATGTCGAGCTGCAGCCTCAACTCGCTTCGCCCGGTCGAGGTCGGCCAGAACTCGTTCATCTACGCCGCCGACGGATCGCTCCTCGGCTCGATTCCCGCGGAGAAGAACCGCGAGCCCGTGCCGATCAGCCGGATGAGCTCCTGGGTCCCGAAGGCGACGGTCGCGATCGAGGACCGGAGGTTCTGGGAGCACGGCGCGCTGGACTACCCGGGCATCATCCGCGCGCTCTTCGCCGACGTGAGCGCGGGGCACGTCGTGCAGGGCGGCTCGACGATCACGCAGCAACTCGCGCGCAACCTCTACATCAAGAAGCCGTCGCAGACGTTCGGGCGCAAGGCGACGGAGGCCTGCCTCGCGATCAAGCTCGCGCGCGAGAAGTCGAAGAGCTGGATCCTGACCGCGTACATGAACCAGGTCTTCTACGGCAACCACGCGTACGGGATCGAGGCGGCGTCGCAGACGTACTTCTCGAAGCACGCGTCCGAGCTCACGCTCCCGGACGCAGCCCTCCTCGCCGGACTCCCGCAGGCGCCGACCGACTACGACCCGTTCCATCGCCCGGCGCAGGCGATCGAGCGGCGCGACGAGGTCCTGCGCGCGATGCTCACGAACCATGCGATCACATCGACGCAGTACGCGAACGCCGTCGCGCAGCGACACCTGCATCTCGTGCCGGGGCGCGTGTACACGCGCATCCGCGAGCCGTACTTCTTCTCCTACGTCGAGGCGCAGTTGCAGAAGCAGTACGGGACGAACACCGTCCGTTCGGGCGGGCTCAAGGTGTACACGACGATCGATCCGCGGCTGCAGCGCTTCGCGACCAAGGCGATCAAGGACACGCTGTACTACTCGAGCGACCCGGCGGCTGCGATCGTGTCCATCAATCCGGCGAACGGCGCGATTCGCGCAATGACCGAGGTCACGCCGGGGAACTCGAAGAACCAGGTGAACTTCCTCTCGTCCGCGCACCGGCAAGCCGGGTCGACGTTCAAGACGATCGTCCTGACGACGGCCGTCTCGCAGGGAATCAACCCTGCGACGACGGACTACCTCTCGGCGCCGTTCGAGTACAACCCAACGGGCACGGGTTCGTGCAACACGAATCCGCCGACCGCGTGGTGTCCGCAGACGTACGACCACACGTACATCGGCGCGACGACGATCGAGAACGGGACGCTTCGGTCCGACAACACCGTGTACGCGCGGCTGAGCCTCGACGTCGGGCCCGACAACATCGCCGCGATGGCCTACAAGCTCGGCATTCGCACCGACCTGCATACGGCCGACGGCGCGTACGTGCCGGCGATGGGCCTCGGCGCGATGGCTGTGACCCCGATGGACATGGCGTCCGTGTACACGACGATCGCGGCCGGTGGCGTCTACTCGAAGCCGATGGCGATCCGCAAGGTCGTCCTCCCCGGCGGCAAGGTCGACAAGGAGGCGGGTTGGGGCGTGCCGCAGCGCAAGCGCGTCATCTCCGACTGGGTGGCGGCGGAAGTGACGCGGATCCTGGAGGAGAACATGACGCACGGCACGGGCGTCGGCGCGTACTTCGGTCGCACCTCGGCGGGGAAGACCGGGACGACGGACAGTTACGCGGACGCATGGTTCTGCGGCTTCACGCCGTCGCTCGAGGCGACGGTGTGGATCGGCTACCCGACCGGTGAGATCCCCATGACGTCCGTGCACGGGATCGCAGTGTCGGGCCCGACTTTCCCGGCGACGATGTGGAAGCTCTTCATGGAGCGGGCAATCGACTACGCGCCGTTCCCGACGGATTTTCCCGTCGCGCACTCCTCGCCGGTCTGGATCTCGCGGCATCTGCAGTACGCGATGAGCGGCGCGTATTCGACGCCCTCGTCCGGCGGCGGCGTCTACGGCGCCTCGACCACGACGACGCCCACTAGTGGCGACGGGTTCCAGGTGGCGCCGAAGCCCGCGAAGCCCGCCCCGCCGCCGCCGACGACTCCGGCCCCGCCGCCGACGACTCCGGCCCCGCCGCCGACCGCGCCCGCTCCGCCGGAACAACCCTGACGCGCCGCGCGTCCGGGACGCGAGACGCAGTCAGGGCGTGTCTCGTCGGCGTCCCATTGTTCGTGGCGGCCTGCGCGGTCCCGGACGGGGGCCTGTTTCGTGCGGCTCGGTTTCGCGACGTCCACCTCTACCAGCGCTACACGGAGGCGCTGCTCAACGGGCACGTCCCCTACCGGGACTTCTTCATGGAGTATCCGCCCGGCGCGCTCGCGGTCTTCCTGCCACCCGCCGCCGCGACCGCATCGCACTACAACGCCGCATTCAAGGCGCTCATGGCCCTGTGCGGCGCCGCCACGCTCGTGCTCGTCGCGTTCCTGCTCGTTCGTCTCGGTGCAAGCGTCCGCCGGCTCTGGCTCGGCGTGCTGCTCGTCGCGGCGTCTCCCGCCGCGCTCGGGCCGATCTCGCTGAACACGTACGACGCCTGGCCCGCCTTGCTGACCGTCGCCGCGCTCGCGCTGCTGCTCGTACGGCGCGAGGTGCTCGCGCTCGCCGTGCTCGGGCTGGCGTTCGCCGCGAAGGTGTATCCGGTCGTTCTCGTTCCGGCTGCGCTCGTGTGGACGTGGCGCACACGCGGGCGGCGCGTCGCGATGCTCGGTCTCGCGGCGTTCGCGGCAGTGGCTCTCGCGATTGCGCTGCCGTTCCTGGTCCTCGCGCCGCACGGGTTGGTCGAGAGCTTCCGCTCGCAGGCGGCGCGCGGCCTGCAGATCGAGAGCCTCGGCGCGCAGCTGCTCGTCGGTGCCGATCACGCCGGCCTGTACACGGTCACCGTGGCGCATCACACGAAGGGAGCGGTCAGCTACGACTTGCGCGGGTCGCTGCCGCATGCGCTGGGCGCGCTCAGCTCGGTGCTCCAGCTTCTCGCGGTCGCGGCCGTCACATGGCTCTACGCGCGGGGACGCGACGACGCGTACAGGCTCACCGCCGCGTTCGTCGCCGCCGTTGCGGGTTTCCTCGCATTTACGCGTTTCTTCTCGCCGCAGTACCTCGTATGGCTCGTCCCGCTCGTCCCGCTCGTCGACAGCGTCGCTGCCTGGACGCTGCTCGCGGTCGCGCTAGCCCTCGACCAAGTCTGGTTCTTTCACTACCGGTCGATCGTCGAGCTCGGCGATCGGTCCTGGTTCGTCCTCGTCCGCGATCTGCTCGTCGTCGCGCTCTTCGTCGTCGTGTTACGACACGAGTCGGTGAAAGACGAGCACGCCGTCGCGCTCGAAGACCAGCTTCCACTCAGGGTTCCGTCTTAGCCAGACGAGCTGCTCCGCCGTCGCGACCGGCGCGTATCGGTCCGCGTAGCCCGGCTGGGTCTCGTCGGCTGCAATCCACGTTGCGTCCTGGATGAACGGAAAGCTGAGCACGCGTCGCCTCGCCGAGAGATGCGCGCCGAGCGAGTTCGTCGCCGTCACGACGGCGTTCTCCGGGATGAGCCGTAGCGCGTCGGCGGCGATTCGATCGTGCGCAGTGACGTCGGAGGCGCGCGCCTGGAAGCGCTGACCGCCGGGCACGTGCTCCCACGCCGGAACCGGCCCGAGCCGGTAGTTTCCGGCGACCGCGACCAGCACGGCTGCCGCCGCCACCCAGAACGCGCGCCTGCCGATCCGGTGCGCACCGAAGATCGCTGCGATCACGAGCGGCGCGATCAGCCCGGCCGTGTAGTGGAAGTGGATCGAGGTCTGTGTCGTCACCGCGGACAGGACGTTGATCGCGAGCTCCGGCAGCGCGGCCACGAGGACGAGCGGCGAGAGCAGGGGCAGGAAGGCGAGCGGCCAGAGCAGTTGCAGCGCGTAGTGCAGGTCGCGACCCGTGAACGCGGCATGCGCGAGCCGTCCCGGATGCGTGAAGGCTGTCTTGACGATGCCGCCGGGCGAGCCGCCGACCTCGCTGTAGCGCGTGTAGAAGTCGGAGGTCTGGCCGTGGTTGAAGTGCGGGATGACGACGGTGGTCGCGACCGCTGCCCACGCGACGCCGAGCACGGCGATCGCGCCTCCTTCGATCCAGCGTCGCCGGGAGACGGCGTACCACACACCGAAACCGGCGATCACGAACGGGATCTCCTCCTTGCACGCCGCCGCAGCCACCGCGAAGACCGCGAACGGCACGAGCCGGTCCTCGTCCAGGAACCAGAAGGCGAAGAGGAGCAGCGGTGTCGCGAGCGCAACCGGATGGAACTCGTTCAGCGTCAGCCATCCCGTCGCCGGATAGGCGAGATACACGAGCGCGAAGCCGAGCCCGGCGCGCGCCGACCGGAGGTGCTTGCGCGCGAGCCAGTAGACCGGGATCGCTCCGAGCCCGACTCCGACGGCCTGGACGACAAGGAGCATGTTCGGGCTCGACCAGATCCACCACAGCGGCGCGAACAGGGCGAGGATCGGGTCGACGTGCGCGCCGAGGCGCGACACCTGGTCGCCCTGCAGGTCGGTGACCTGGAGCAGGTGGCCGTGGGCCGTCGACCACACCGCTTGCACCATGTTCCCGAGATCGAAGCGGCCGGTCGCGAACGCCTCCTGGCGCAGGACGGACAGAGCGGCAAAGCCGGCGATCCACGCGGCCGTCGCGATTACGAGCAGAACGCGGACGCTCGGATACGGAACGCGCCTCATAGGAGCCGCTCGATGATCGCTCGCCAGCGCGGCCCGAGCACGGCCTCACTCGCGCGCAGTCCGTAGGCACTCCGGCCGCCGCGAGAGAGGCTCGCAGCGAGCTTCGCGTCCTCGGCGATCCTCCTCACGGCCGCGGCGAGCGCGGCGGGGTCGCCTGTCGGCACGAGCAGTGCACTCTCTCCGTCGACGAGTAGCTCGCGTGCCGCGGGCGTATCCGCGGTGACGAGCGGCGTCGCGCAGGCCAGCGCCTGGAACGCCTTGTTCGGAATCACGCGTGCCGCCTTCGGCGACGCGCCGAAGATCCCGAGCGCGCAGCCGGCACGGCGCAGCTCCGCCGGAAGGTCCTCGTACTCCACCCACGCGACGTGCTCGACGTTCGGCGGCCGTCGCCGCAGCAGCTCGTCGAGCTGCCCGCTCCCGACGACGCGGAAGGTGATCTCCGGTGCGAGTCGCGCTGCCTCGAGCACGACGTCGACTCCTTGCAGCGGGATGAGCTTCCCGACGAAGAGCACGCTGAACCGATCCGGTTGCGTCCACCCGGGAGTGAAGAGGCGGTCCTCCGCGCCGACGAAACACGTCTCGACGTGCCTGTTCGTGAGCTGGGCGAAGTAC
>VAYM01000047.1 GCA_005884945.1 Actinomycetota bacterium
GTCGCCGGCAGCTGCCAGAGGACGGGGCCGAGCTTCGGAGACCCGACGAGCGGCTCGATGCACGCGTAGAAGCGATCGACACCGCGGCCGAGATCGGTCAGCCGCTTGATGTGCGTCAGGTATCGGCTCGCCTTGACGGCGAAGACGAAGTCGGGCGGCGTCTGCTCGACCCAGCCGGCGACCGAGCTCCTGCGCGGCAGGCGGTAGAACGTGTTGTTCACCTCGACCGTGTCGAAGTGCTCGGCGTAGTGACGCAGCCACAGACGCGTGGGCTTGCGCTCGTAGAGCTCCTCGCGCCACGACGCGTAGTTCCAGCCGGAGCAGCCTATGCGGACAGGGCGGCGAAGAGCTGCGCACACAGGTCGGCGGTTCCCGCTGCGACGACACGTGAACGTCCTTCCACGTCGAGCGGCGCGGCCCCGAACGGCGGCGCCTCCGGCAGGTCGATCGCCGGTCCCTGCTCGCGCACGAGGAGCTGCGCGGCGGCAATGTCGACGGAGCGGGCCGGTTTCAGCGAGCAGACCGCGTCCACGCGTCCCGCTGCGAGGTGGCAGAGCGAGAGCGCCAGGGAGCCCATGATCCGCAGCCGGTGCGCGAGACCGACGACCGCCGACGCCTTCTCCGCGACCGACGCCGTGCGAGTCGCCTCGAACGCGAGGATCTCGATCCGCTCCTTCGGACGCTCGCCGTCGAGCAGGTGGCCGTTGAGGTACGCGCCCTCACCGCGGGATGCCGTCCACTCCTCCTCTGTGCCGAAGTCGTGGACGAAACCGAAGTCCACGTCCGCCATCGTCGGTCCGCTCGCGACGGCGATCGACAGCGAGAAGAACCCGATGCCGCGCTTCGCATTGAGCGAGCCGTCGATCGGATCGATCACGAAGCGAGCATCGCCGCCGGAACCGAGGCGCACCTCGCCGCGCTCCTCGGACACGAGCACGCCGTCGAGGCTCGCCGCTTCGAACCTCCGGATGATCCCCGACTCCGCAGCCGCGTCGATCGCCGTCGTGTCGGGACGTCCTCGACCGCAGCGCGGCAGAGGTCGAGCCAGCCGTCAGTCAAGCGGGTGGAAGAGGAGACCCGAGGTGAGCTTCGGGAAGAAGTACGTGCTCTTCTGGGGCATCACGTCGCCGCGACGTGCTACCGCGAAGACGTCGTCGATGCGCGTCGGGCGGAGCAGGAACGCCGCCTCCGCGTTCCCCGCGTCGACGGTCGCGACAGCCTCGTCGCGGCTCGGCGTGTACGTCACGCCCTGCGGTGCGAGTCGATCGACGAGCTCCACGTCGAGACCTTCGCCGTCGAGGAGCTCGTATCGGCCGGCGCGGTAGAGGACGACGCCCGGAAGCTCGTCACCGGGTGCGTCGATCGGCGTGCCGCGAATCCCGTCGACGTGCTGCGCGACGCGATGCGTCGGAAAGATCGTGAGCCCCGGCTCACTCGTCGACACGAGCACGACCATCATCCATGCGCTCGCGTCGGTGCCGTCCTCGTCGTGGAACGCGAGCGCGGTCTCGTAGCGATGGTGTCCGTCGGCAATGAGGAGCTGCAGGTCGGCGATGTCGGGACCGCGCTCGACGCGCCAGAGCCTGTCTCCTCCGGCGGCGATGTCCGGTGCGCGCTCCGGGATCTCGGCGCGCGGCCCGTCGTGCAGGAGGAAGATCGGCTCGAGCTGCGTGCGCGTCGCCCGCAGGAGGCGCAGGCGTCCCTCCTTTGGCCCCGCATGCGTGCGCTCGTGTGGCAGGACGGCACCGCGATGGTACGGCTCGATGCGAAGCGACACGACGTAGCCGTTGCGCGTCCGCTCCACGCCGTCCGGACCGACGTACGACTGCGACAGCGCCCACCACGCCGGGTCGCCGTCGCGGACGAGCACGCCGGCATCACGCCACTCGCGCAGATCGCGCGCCGCCTGCTCCTCGCTCTCCGGCAGCGTGAGATGCACGACGTTGTACAGGCTCCGCGCAAGGTAGTCGCGCCGATCGTCGTCCGAGATGACGTCGTACGGCGGTGCGACGAGTGCCTCCAGCGGTCCCGCAGTCCCCTCGTCGTACCGCAATGCCCGGAACGGCCTGATCTCCGCCATCCGAACGGAACCTAGCATCCGTTCTCGGACCTAGACTGCGCTCGTGAGTGCGATCGCCGAGCTGGCCGAGGAACGGGTCGTCGAGGGCGTCTACGCGGTCGCACGGAAACGGCGGCTGCGCACACGCGGAGGCGCGCCGTACCTCGCGCTCGAGCTCGTCGACTCGAGCGGGCGGATCGACGCGCGCGTGTGGCACGACGTCGAATTGCTCGAGCCGGCGCCGGACACCGACCCCGTCGCGCTCGCGCCGGCACTACGGCGCGATGCCTACGAGCTCGACGGCTTTCTCGACTTCCTCGCGGGCGAGCTCGTCCATCCCGGTCTTCGCGCGGTCGTCGCACGCGTTCTGGACGACTCCGAGTTGCGCCGCCTCTTACGAGCATTGCCGGCGTCCCCGAACGGTCACCACGGGTACGCCGGCGGCCTGCTCGAGCACACCGTCGGCGTCGCGACGATCTGCCGTGAGACGGCTCAATTGCATCCGCGGTTGCGCACCGACCTGCTGCTCGGGGCCGCGCTGCTCCACGACGTCGGGCGCACCGTCGAGCTCGTGCCGGGGCCGGCGTTCGCGCAGACGGCCGAAGGAAAGCTGCTCGGCCACGTCCATCTGGGGCTCCGTCTCGTAGAGGAACGCGCGGCGGGTCTGGTGACGGACGTGCGCACCGAGCTCCTGCATGCGATCGGATCGCATCACGACGCGCGTGCGGCGCGGACCGCAGAGGCGGCGGTCCTCTACCACGCGAATCAACTCGACGCCGTCGCTGCGACCCGGCCCGTCTCTGAGTAGCCAAGGCGCCGACTCGGCGGCGCCGCAGAGAGGCCGCCTGGGCTTCGCCCAGGGGGCTGTCTCAACCCGCTTCTGGGATCGTTGACGCCCGCCCCCAAGCAGGCATTCTGGGTAGCGTCGACTCATGGCGGTCGTCCTCGCGCTGGGCGCGAGCCTGACGTGGGGGTTTGCGGACTTCTTCGGCCCGCTCCAGGGGCGGGCGCTCGGCGCGCTACGGGCGCTCGTCTGGGTCGAGGCCGCGGGACTCTTGGGCATCGCCGTGATCGTCGCCGTGCGAGGAAAAGGGCCGGGTGGTGCCGTCGTGCTGCTCGCGGTCCCCGCGGCGATGTCCGGGACGCTCGGGCTGTACGCGTACTACCGCGGCATCGCCGTCGGCGCGGTCAGCGTCGTCGCGCCGATCGCCGGCGTCTCGGCGGCGATCCCGGTGGTCGTCGGCGTCATCAGCGGCGAGCGTCCGTCGGTGTGGCAGGGCGTCGGGATGGCGGCGGCGCTGGCCGGAGTCTTCCTGGCGTCGCGCGAGCCGGACCCACGCGGCGGTCGGATCGCAGCGGGCGTCGGCCTCGCGCTGCTCGCAGCGGTTGGTTTCGGCGGCTACTTCCCGTTCATGCACGCGGCGGGCAACACGGATTACTGGTGGGCCTCGCTCATCTTCCGCATCACGTCGACGACCCTGGTTCTCATCCCAGCCCTCGCGCGCCGCACCTCGCTGGCGGTCGCGCCGGGCCGGCTGTGGCCGCTCGCGCTCGTCGGCCTCGGGGACATGTTCGGCAACCTTCTCTACGCGGCGTCGGCTGCGTACGGACTCGTCAGCGTCACGGCGGTGCTCGCCTCGCTGTATCCGATCGTGACCGTCGCGCTTGCACGCGTCGCGCTGGCCGAGCGCGTCGCGCGTTCGCAGGAGGCGGGAGTCGCGCTGACACTCGCCGGCGTCGTGCTGATCTCCGCGACCTAGACGTTGAACCGCACGTTCAGCACGTCGCCGTCCTCCACGACGTAGGTCTTGCCTTCGAGACGCTGCAGGCCGCGGCGAGCGGCCTCGGCGTGCGAACCGGACTCGACGAGGTCGTTCCAACGGATGACCTCGCAGCGAATGAATCCGCGCGCGATGTCGGAATGGATCGTCTCCGCAGCCTCGAGCGCCGTCTGGCCGTTGCGGAGCGTCCACGCCCGCGTCTCCTTGTCGCCGGCGGTGAAGAACGTGATCAGGTGGAGCTCTTCTTTCAGCCGGCGGACGACCTCGTCGAGGGCGGAGGCGCTCTCGCGAAACGCGGCCGCTTCGTCCGTGCCGAGATCCACGAGCTCGGCCTCGAGCTTGAGGTCGATTCCCCCGGATCCGTTCTCGACGGCGATCAGCGGCTTCGTCGTCAGCGGCTCCAGCTCCGGCGGTAGAGAGCCGTGCCTGTCCGCGAGCGAGGAACCTTCGTCCAAGTGCGCGAGGATCCGCTCGAGGTCGACGACTTCCTGCTTGAGCGTCGCGTCGCCCGACTTGGCCTGCTTGGCGACGCGCTCGAGCCGTCGCTCGACGTGATCGCGGTCGGCGACGAGGAGTTCGAGGCGAAGCGTCTCGAGATCGTCGGCGGGAACGCGCGTGCCGGAAAACCCGTCGAGGACGACGAGGAGCGCGTCGACCTGACGCAGGTTTCCGAGCAGCGCCGGGCCCGTTCCACGCACCTCGACGACGCGGATCGCGGCCGACGTCACCTTGCGCGCACGCACGACGCCTGCGACCTGTGCGAGCCGCTCGTCGGGGATCGCGGCCATCCCGACGTCTCCGCTGGCCCGTGCCCCGGTCAGGGCGTGGAACAGCGTCGACTTGCCCGAGCTCGGAAGCCCGACGATGCCGACCTCGAGCGCCACTCAGACGGGCGGCTTCGCGATCTGCTTCTGCAGCGACACGAGCGCGCGGTGCTGCAGCGACTTCACGGCGCCTTCCGTCTTGCCGAGGATCGTGGCGACCTCCACATTCGGGAAGTTGAACACGAACTTCAGCGTCAACACCTGCTGCTGCTCGACCGAGAGGCCTTCGATCAGCTCGAGCATGCTCTGACGTCCGATCGACTGCAGCGCCTGCGCTTCGGCCGACGGCTCCTCCTCCCCGGGCGGCTCGGGCACGTCCTCCTCGGGTTGCCAGCGGCGCGACGCCCGGAAATGGTCCATCGCGAGGTTGTGCGCGATCCGGAACAGCCACGCGGAGAACGGGGCCGACTGCCAGCGGAAGCGCTTGATCGACTCGAGCATCCTCAGAAACGTCTGCGTGGTGAGGTCCTCCGCGTCGTGCCGGTTGCCGACGCTCATGTGCAGATAGCTGTAGATGCGGTCGAAGTGGAGGAGGTAGAGCTCCTCGAGCGCCTCCCGATCGCCCTGCTGCGCGCGGTCGACGAGTGCACGGACGTGCTCCTGCGACTCGCGGGCAGGCCGCGCTGCGGTCGTCGCCTTGTCGGCCATCAGGGACGGGATGCCCGGGCGCGGGCGGCGGCTAACGCGGGGTCACTCCGCCGAGGCGCCGAAGCCCACGCGGCTCTCGCGCGCGAAGCGCTTGACGTAAACGATGCGACGGAGGGCGACGGTGTAGCGACCGTCCTCGGCGTCTAGGGCGAAGGCGGCGTCCCCGGCATCGGCGCGCACGTCCGCCGAGCCGAGCGCCTGCTCGAGCGCGTCGGCGCTCGGCGGGCTCACGATCGCGCTCATCACCTGTCCCCCGTCGAAGGCGATCTCGATTCGGACTCTTTCCTCAGCGGCCAGGAGAGACCACCTCCGAGAGGACGCCGTGGACGGAGTCGGGATGGACGAATGCGACCTCGAGGCCGAAGAGGCCCGGGCGCGGCCGCTCGTCGATCAGGTCGGCGCCGGCGTCGGTGAGCCCGGCGATCGCGGCGGCGACGTCCGGAACCTCGTAGGCAACGTGGTGCATCCCGGGCCCGCGGTTCGTCAAGAACCGGCCCACGGGCGTGTCCTCGCCGAGCGGCTCGAGCAGCTCGACGCGGCCGCCGCCGACGCGGAGGGACGCGGCCTCGACGCCCTGCTCGGGAACGGTTGCGCGATGCTCGACCTCGGCGCCGAACAGCCGCTCGTACGTGGAGAGCGCCGCGTCGAGATCCTCGACGGCGACGCCGACGTGGTGGATCCCGGTCGCCCGCACCGGGGCGATGCTACCCGGGAACGCTTTTCCCCCTCTCAGGTACCCGCGCGGGCGTGCGTCACCACGGGAACCCGCCTCCCACCCGCAATCGAGCGTATCGACGAGCTCCGCACGCGTGGGAGACACGACCGTGCCGAAGGTGTGACTCCTACTCCGCGCGCGAGAGGGCGACGGGCATCCCGACGGTCTCCGCCGACCGCGACTCCGCCGACACGTCGCGGAGGAGCGCAAGGACCTCGTCACGCACGAGCGTCTCTTTCTCGAGGAGCGCCGCAGCCAGGCGATCGAGAGAGCGCCGATGCTTCGTCAGCAAGCGGATCGCCTCCTCGTACGCCTCGTCCGTCAGCCGCGCCTGCTCGTGATCGCGGAGTCGCTTCGTCTCCTCCGACAGCGCGTAGTTGTCCGCCCGCATCGTCCGCGAGCTGACGATCCCGGACATGCCGTACTCGAACACCATCGCCCGCGCGAGCTCCGTCGCCTTCTCGAGATCGTTCGCGGCGCCGTTCGTGACACGTCCGAACACGACCTGCTCCGCCGCGCGACCCGCGAGGAACGTCGTCATCATGTCGACGAGCTCTTCCTTCGTGTGCAGATAACGATCCTCGGCGGGAAGGTTGAGCGTGTAGCCGAGCGCCTGCCCGCGCGCGACGATCGTCACCTTCTGCACCGGCATCGCGTCGCCCATGAGGTGCGACATGAGCGCGTGACCCGCTTCGTGGTACGCGAGGATGCGCTTCTCCTTCTCCGTGACGACGCGCCGCTGCTGGAGACCCGCGACGACGCGCTCCATCGCGTTCTCGAAGTCGATATGGCTCACGTACGCCGCGCCACGCCTACCGGCGAAGATCGCGGCCTCGTTCGAGATGTTCGCAAGGTCCGCGCCTGTCAACCCGGCCGTCTGACGCGCGATCAGGTCGAGGTCGACGTCGTTCGCGAGCGGCTTGTCACGCGTGTGGACTCGCAGGATCGACCGGCGGCCCGCGCGATCGGGCGCGCCGACGAGCACCTGCCGGTCGAAGCGACCCGGGCGCAGAAGCGCCGGATCGAGATCCTGGAGACGGTTCGACGCGCCGACGACGACGACGCGCGAGCTCGTCGCGAACCCGTCGAGCTCGACCAGCAGCTGGTTCAGCGTCTGATCCTGCTCACGGTTGAACGAGTGCCCCGAGCGCGTCGTCCCGACGGCGTCGAGCTCGTCGATGAAGATGATCGCCGGAGCGTGCTTGCGGGCCTCCGAGAAGAGCTTGCGGATCCGCGCCGCACCGAGGCCGGCGAACATCTCGACGAACGCCGACGCGCTCTGCGAGTAGAACTTGGCGCCCGACTGATTCGCTGCGGCTTTCGCGAGCAGCGTCTTGCCCGTTCCCGGCGGCCCGTGCAGCAGGATTCCCTTCGGGACGTGCGCGCCGAGCCGCTCGAACCGGTCGGGATCGCGGAGGAACTCGACGATCTCGAGCAGCTCCGCCTTCGCCTCGTCGGCGCCCGCGATCTCGTCCCAGCCGATGTCCGTATGCTCGTTCGCGTCGACGGGTACCGGCTTGACGCGCGGCATCATCTGGAGGATGCGAACGAAGATGTAGAGCAGCGCGATGTAGAAGATGAATGCCCACAGCACCCACCACGCAGACAGGAAGCTGCGCAGCCAGACGAACGCTCCGTGGATGCCCCCCATCGCACTACCCACAGTGCCTGGGGGACGCAGAGCCGCCTATCCCTTAAACGAGTGACTGCACGACCCGGTCGGCCGTCGTGAACTCGACGCCGCCTTCGCGCCAGGCCGCCGTGCACGATGCGACACGACCTTCGTCGAGACCGCGCGCCGCGTCCTCGACGAACCGCACACGCCGCCCTCGTTGCAGCAAGCCGCGGATCGCCGCGTCGTCGCAGACGTCCGTGGCGACGCCGAAGACGACGATCTCGTCCGGATCGAGCGCCGCGAGCAACCGGTCCGTGTTCGGGTTCGTGAACACGTCGAAGCGCTTCTTCAAGATCAGGAACTCGCGGCCGCGGAGGTAGCGATCGGGTACCTCCGTCAGGCCGATCGGAACCGGGTCGGCCTGATCGGTCTCCTCCACCTTCCGCGCGCCGTGCGTGCCGCGCAGGCAGTGGGGCGGGTACGTCGTCCGGAAGTCCGGTTCCTCGGAGAGCTCGTCGTCCGTCAGCTCGTGGTCGTCCGCCGACGCGACGTGGACGACGCCCGCCGCGCGCGCGGCCTCGACGATTCGCCGCATGTCGGGAGCGACCCTCTCGGCCCCGGGGACGTAGAGCTTCCCGCCCGGGAGCATGAAGTCGACCTGCGTGTCGACGTCCCAGAGGATCGCGCCGGGCACCGGCGTTACGAGACGAGCTCGAGCCGCTCGTTCGGCCGGAACCAGCGGCCGACCTTCGCCGTCGGACGTCCGTCGGTCATGACGACGTCCGCGGTGAAGTCGTACGACCCGCGGATGAGCGACGACCCGACGCCGTACGCGTCGACCGGCACCTGCGCCTCCTCGAACGTGCGGATCTTCTCCGCCGTGAATCCGCCGGACGCGACGATCTTCACGCGTTCGAACCCGTCGCGGTCGAGCGCCTCGCGCACCTTCAGAACGAGCCGCTCGTTGACGCCGCGCGGATCGAAATCGCCCATCTCGTTCCACAGCGACCGGTCGACGAGCTGTCCGGACGTGTCGAGGCGCACGCCCCAGAGCCGCGGCCCGAGCGCGCGCGCGACCTCCAGCGCCGTCTTCACCGAGTCGTTCTCGAAGTCGACGAGGACGGTGATGTGCATGTCGGTCGACGCCCATTCCGCGAACTTCGTCGCCGCAAGCACCGTGTTGCCACCGTACGACGCGATCAGCGCGTGCGGCACCGTGCCGACGCCGCGGCCGCCCCACCACGACGCTTGCGCGTCCGACGTGACGCCGATGTCGACACCGGTGACCGCGCCCGCGACGTAGGCGGCGTACCCGTCGCCCGTCTGCACGCGGTGATGGTCGTGACGCGCCGGCATGAAGATGATCGGCTTCCCGTTCGCCACCTCGATGACGTCGGCGACGTTCGTCGTGATCCGCGTTCGCCGGGCGAGCACACCGAGGTACACGGTCTCCAGGTGCGCGAACAGCGTGTAGTCGCCCTCGATCATCATCACCGTCTCCCACGGTTCGATTCGATCGCCGTCGTACAGCCCGTGCACGGTGAGCGCCTCCCAGTCCTCGGAGCACAGCTTGAGGATCGCGATCGCCTCGTCGATCCCGCCGAGCATCGCTCGCTTGCGCTGGAAGACCTGCATCAGGACACGCGGATGGCGGCTGTCCGAGAGCAGCGTCGCGCGCGTGTGATTGAAGTACGCATCCGTGTAGTAGCCCTGCGCCATCTTCTCGGTGGGCAGGTCGAAGATCTCGGGCGGCAAGCGCTTGCCGCGCGCGCGCTCCTGGACGGCCATCAGTCGTTCTCGAGCTGGAGACAGGCTGCGAGCGCCGCCTCTGCGACCTCGACCTGCTCTGCGGTCGGCTCCGCGGTCGCGAGCCGATGCTGGAGCTCGTGACCCGGCTTCGCGAGCGCGCGGGCGAGCCGCTTCTCCGGGTTCCGCACCATCCAGCCGAAGATCTCGGTGGATGCGGCGAGCGCGCCGAGCTGCGCGGTCACGCGCGCGGGCGCCCGCAGATGGGATGGCGCCTTCGCGGCGAGCGTGTTCGCGATCGCCGTCGTGATGAGCAGCGGGCCGAGCAGGTGGGAGCCGCAGCGCTCGTGCTCCTTCGCCCTCGGCTCACCGTGCTCGTAGCTGCCGATCGAGATGTGCTCGGCGCCGTGGTAGGCGGCGAGGTCGGAGCTCCGCAGCGCGAGCGCGGCCGGCGCGACGGACAGGATGCCGGCGAGCAGCTCCTGTGCGGCCGGCCCGAGACGGCCCGACTCGCGCGCGACCTTGACCGCCGTCGCGCTTGCGAGCATCGACGCGAGCACGGCCGGTCGCTGGAACGGGAGCTTCGCTTCCGGCAACGCACGCCGCACCTCGGGGATGACTGCGAGGGCCTCCAGGAGACGCGCCGGGCCGCGGAGGAGCGGACGCTCGACGTCGGCCGCGCGAAAGCGCTTGCGCTCTGCCGCGACCTTCAGCGCGCCGCCGTCGATGCGAATCGCGCACGCCCACGCCTTCGGCCCGTGGACGAGAACGCCGTTCGCAAGGGCCATTCCTCCGAGTCGGATCTTCTCCTCGGCCATCTCGAGGAGCGTAGCCGCCGCGGCGCGTCAGCCGCCGAGCATGTGCTGCGCGGCGAAGCGGAGCCAGTCGACGCCGAGCTCCAGATCGTCGACGGCAACGCGCTCGTCGGCCGAGTGCACGAGCCGCGCCATCACCTCGACGTCCATCGCGCGCGCGGGGAAGAAGCCGTACGCAACCGTTCCGAACGCCTCGCGGAACCAGTGGCTGTCGGTGAAACCCGCGACGCACATCGGAACCGCGCGCGCACCCGGCTCGACGTGGGCGACGAACGCCTCGACGGCATCCCACAGCGGTGACTCGAACGGCGACCGCGTGCCCCCATGCGCCTCGAGCACCTCGAGCTCATAGTCGCCCTCGCCGAGGATCTCGCGCACGATCGCCTGCTGCTCGTCCGGCGTGTGCCCAGGAAGCAGTCGGCTGTCGACCGTGACGTCGCACAGAGCGGGAACGACGTTCCGCTTCTGCGAGGCCGTCGCCATCGTCGGCGTCAGCGTCATCGCGAGCAGCGGCTCGATGAGATCGCCGAACACCGGGGAGATCGCGCGGGCGCGTGCGAGTGCGTCGTCGGCCGACGTCGCCTCTTCCTCCCCCGTGACGATCCGCAACACCGCCTGCACCTCGGGGATGAGACGGCGCTCCGCCCGATGCGCGCCGAGCTTCTCGATCAGGGGCGCCGCCTTCACGAGCGCGTTGTCCGCGATGTTCGGCATCGACGCATGGCCGCTCC
>VAYM01000048.1 GCA_005884945.1 Actinomycetota bacterium
CGGCACGCCGCCGGCCGTGCTCGGCTTCCGCAGCGACTGGCACGCGGAGGCGGCCGCACTCGTCCCGAACGCACAGGTTTGCGTCGAGCCTCGGCTCGTCACCGAGCTCGTTACGCCCGAGCACGACGTCCTGGCATGCGGGCCGGAGCCGATGCTCGAGGCGGTTCGGCGGATCGCACCGACGGCGCAGCTCGCGTGGGAGGCGCCGATGGCGTGCGGCTACGGCGCGTGCTACGGGTGCGCGGTCGAGATCGAGGGCTCGC
Source organism: Actinomycetota bacterium (assembly GCA_005884945.1). Lineage (GTDB taxonomy): Bacteria > Actinomycetota > Thermoleophilia > Gaiellales > Gaiellaceae > 3-1-20CM-4-69-9. The sequence continues at coordinate 264 of VAYM01000048.1, forward strand.
TCAAGCGCCTGTGCGTCGACGGGCCCGTGCTCGCCGCATAGACCACGTTGGTCCTGGGTTAGGCGGCGGCGTCAGGGTCGGCCGTGATGCCTGCCACTTACGGGTATTTCCGGATTGACCCTCTAGGCAATCTCCGTTTCGAGCAGTACTGTCGGTGCGCCGCATGAGGGTCTACCGGCAGGCAACGCTCGGCCTCGCAATTGTCGCGCTCGTACTCGGGCCGGCGACGGCTCGCGCTGCAACGGCGCAGGACCGCGGCCTGCAGGCGGCGTCGACGTCGCGGTCGGTTCAGGTCGCTACGTCCACCGGCAAGCAGCCGCTCGGCGTCGTGCCACATCGACTTGGTGGAGCGCCGGGCGCCGCCGCACCGATCGGCGGGAGCCGACCCGTGCCGGTCTTCGACGAGCCGCCGACACCCGGCGCGCTCGCCTACCACGGCGGCCGCGTCATGCACTCGAGCACGGTGCACACGATGTTCTGGGACCCGAGCGTGCTCCCGGCCGGCGCATCGCATTTCAGCGCGAGCTACAAGTCGCTCGTCAACCAGTTCGTCGGCGACGTCGCGACCGACAGTCCGCAACCGACGAACGTCTTCGGCAGCGACGCGCAGTACACCGACTCGACGCTCGGTCACGTCAGCGGAAACGTTGCCTACGGCGGCACGTACACGGACACGAACTCGTTCGGAGACACGAGCCAACGCGACGAATGCCTGGCGGCCGCGCCGTGCATCACGGACACGCAGCTCGAGACGGAGCTCAGGACGGTCGTGATCCCCGCGAACGGCTGGCCGACGCACACGTTCACGAACAGCTACGCGATCATGACGCCGCCCGGCGTCAACGTCTGCATCGACTGGGCCGGCCCCGACGTCTGCTCGACGAATACTTTCTGCGCGTACCACACCTGGGGCGACCTGTTTGCGCCGCAGAACGACCCGATCGACATCTACGCCGTCGAGCCTGCGTTCAACTACGGGGACGGCTGCGACCTGACGCCCGACGGGTATCCGCAGGGCCCCAACGGCGACGTCGCCGACATCACCGTCAACACGCTCAGCCACGAGGTCAACGAGGACATCACCGACCCGACGCAGGCCGGCTGGTGGGACGTGAACGGCCAGGAGAACGGCGACAAGTGCGCGTACAACTTCGGCCTCCGCGCGGGCTCCACCGCGGACGGCGACTTCAACCAGGTGATCAACGGCCACCCGTACCTGCTCCAGCGCGAGTGGAGCAATGCGTTGAACGGCTGTTACCAGAGCGGCCCGCCGACAATCTCGAACTTTGCGCCCGGAGGCGGCAACGTCGGCGACAGCGTCGTAATCCACGGGACGAACTTCCTCTGGGCGTGCTCGACGATCGGGAATCCGTGCTTCGTCGGCGGCGGTACGGCGCCTGTCGTTACGTTCAACGGGCTCGCATCGCCCTCGGTCACCGTCGACTCGCCGACGCAGTTGACCGCGACCGTTCCGAACGGAAACGCGACCGGCAAGATCACGGTGCAGGGGACGATCACCGGGAATGTCGTCAGTGCGCAGACGTTCGGCTTACAGCCGGTCGTCACCGGCTTCGCGCCCGGCGCCGGCTTCGCCGGCCAGGTCGTCACCGTGAACGGGACGGGCTTCATCGGCGTCACGTCGGTGAAGATCAACGGCGTCGCGGGAGCGGTGAGCGCGGTTGCGGCCGACGGTACCTCGCTCCACGTCACGATCCCAGCCGGGGCGACGACCGGCAAGATCTCCGTTACGACCGCGGGCGGCACCGGCACGAGCGCGGCCGACCTCACGGTTCAGCCGCACGTCACGAGCTTCGTCCCGGCTGCCGCCGTCGCCGGCACGAACGTCACGATCAACGGGACGGGGCTCGGCGGGGCGACCGTGGACTTCACGAACAGTCCGGGCGCCTCGATCGTCTCGCAGACGGGGACGCAGATCGTGGTGAAGGTTCCGACGAACGCGCACAACGGCGCGATCACCGTGCACACAGCCGGCGGCGATTCGACGAGCGCCGCGATCTTCAAGCCGCTGATGAAGATCATCCAGTTCGATCAGACGAACTACCGGGCGGGCGACACCGTCACCGTCGCCGGGTCGAGCTTCCTCGCGACCGGATCCGATCCGACGGCGAAGCTGGGGACGACCGTACTGGCCGTCGGCTCCGTCACGGACACGAGCTTCCAGTTCGTCGTGCCGGACAACGGCCTGACCGGCTCCGTCGCGGCGACGAACGCGAACGGAACGACGATGAGCCCGTCGACGCTGAAGGTGCGCCCGACGATCACCGGTGATCCGGCGCCGATCGAGGCGGCTGCCGGCACGCACATCACGCTCAACGGGAAGACGTTCACCGGCACCACGTCCGTCAAGTTCAACAGCGTGGTCGCGGGGTTCGTCGTCGGGATCGGCGGCACGAGCCTGAACGTGACCGTGCCGGCGTCCGCGGTCGACGGGCCGATCACGGTGACGAACGCGGGCGGTGCGACGCAGACAACAAACCCGTTCCTCGTCGACGGCAAGGTGGCCTCGTTCGCGCCGGCTGCGGCCCCCGGCGGTGCG
>VAYM01000049.1 GCA_005884945.1 Actinomycetota bacterium
CTCAACTTCGACCAGGCGAGCTACCAGGCGGGAGACCCCGTCACGGTCAACGGATCGAACTTCCTGGCGACCGGCTTCGAGCCGACCGCGAAGCGCGGCGCGCTCGTCCTCGTCCCCAGCTCCGTGACCGACACGAGCTTCCAGCTCGCCCTTCCGGACAACGCGCTCACCTCTTCGCTGTCCGCGACGAACGGGAACGGGACGGCCACCAGCCCCACGACGTTGAAGGTGCGCCCGACGATCAACGGCGATCCCGCGCCGAACGAGGCCGCGGCCGGCACGCACATCACGTTGAACGGGAAGACGTTCACGGGGACGAGCTCCGTCAAGTTCAACGGCGTCGTCGCGGGGTTCGTCGTCGGGATCGGCGGCACGAGCCTGAACGTGACCGTGCCGGCCTCCGCGGTCGACGGGCCGATCACGGTCACGAACGCGGGCGGCGCGACGTCGACGACGAATCCGTTCCTTCTCGACGGCAAGGTGGCCTCGTTCGCGCCGGCCGCGGCGCCCGGCGGTGCGAACGTCACGATCAACGGCACGGGGTTCGGCCTCGCGCCGGTCGTCAACTTCGTGCATGCGGCCGCACCGGCGCAGATCGTGTCCAGCACGCCGACCACGATCGTCGCGAAGGTGCCGCCAGATGCCCGCAACGGGCCGATCGCCGTGACGACACCGCACAACACGCCGATCAGCGCCGCGATCTTCAAACCGCTCCTGAAGGTCCTGAGCTTCGACCAGGCGAGCTACCAGGCGGGCCACACCGTCACGGTCAACGGCACGAACTTCCTCGGGAACGGCGTCCCGACTGCGAAGCTCGGTGCGACGCCGCTGGTTCTCGGGACGGAGACGGACATGACCTTGCAGTTCGTCGTCCCCGACAACGGCCTCACCTCCTCGCTCTCGGTGACGGGCGGGAACGGGACGTCGATCGGTCCGACGCCGTTGAAGATCCGGCCGACGATCACGTCCGGTCCGCTGCCGAACGAGGCCGCGGCCGGGACACACGTGACCATCACCGGGAAGACGTTCACGGGGACGACGTCGGTGAAGTTCAACCAGGTCGTGGCGTCAGCGTTCGTCGTAGGGGTTGGGGGAACGAGCCTCGACGTGACGGTTCCGCCGGGGGCACAGTCCGGCCCGATCTCAGTGACGAACGCCGGCGGGACGTCGACTTCCGCGACTTTCACGATCGATCCGCGGATCGCAAGCTTCGGCCCGCTGAGCGGCTCGACCGGGATGCTGATGACGATCAACGGCAGCGGGCTCCTCGGCGCCGACCGCGTCGATTTCGCGGGCGGTGTGTCGGCAGTGCCGACGAACGTGACTGCGACGTCGCTCAAGGTCGTCGTTCCGCCCGGCGCGACGACGGGCCACGTCAGCGTCCACACGGCCGCAGGCTCGTCCCCACCGTCGGCCGGGACGTTGACCGTCACGTTCTCGGTCACGAGCATCGCGCCGACGACCGGCGACTACAACACGGACGTGACCGTGACCGGTCTCGGGCTGACCGGCGTTACCGCCGTCAAGTTCAACGGGATTGCCGGCGTCATCCAGCCGGGCGGCACGGCGACGGTCCTCCACGTCCACGCGCCGGCGGCGGGTGCGATCTCGGGTCACGTCACCGTCTGGAAGTCCGCGGCGAGCGTTCAGACACCGCAGGACTTCACGCTGCTCGCCCTCTCCAACGTGGCTCCGGACGCGGCGCTCCCGGGCCAGCAGGTCGTGCTGACGGGACACGGGTTCACGGGTGCGACGAACGTCGAGTTCGGCATCTTCGACGCGAACTTCAACGTCGACAACGACGGTCAGATCACCGCGACCGTGCCGACCCGCGCGACGGGCAGCACAGTTGGTGTCACAGTGCCGGGGGGAACGGCGACGAGCGCGTTTACCGTCCTGACCGTGAGGATCAACGAGTTCTCGACCGGCACGACGGGGGCGTCTGAGGACGAGTTCGTCGAGCTCGAGAACACGGGCTCGACGTCTGCCGATCTGAAGGGCTGCCAGGTGATCTACCGGCCTGCGGCGTCGACGAACGGGAGCACTGACGTCGTGATCGGCGATTTCACGTCCTCGACAGTCCTTGCCGCCAAGGGCTTCGATGTGCTCGGGGGCGCCTCGTATCCGACGCCCGATTTCGCGCATCCGGTCGACCTCCCGGCGGTCGGGGGCGGACTCGCGCTCGAGTGCGGCACGAGTCACACGATCTCCGATTCCCTGGGCTGGGGAACCGCGACGAATGCGTTCGTCGAAGGGACCGCCGCGGGCGCCCCGGCGGCCGACTCGAGCGCCGCGCGGACGCCCGACGGCACGGACACGAACGACAACTCCTCAGACTTCACGCAGGACTCGACGCCGACGGCGGGCGCGCAGAATGACGCGCCGTAGCGCGGCTGCGTTCGTTCTCGTCCTGGCACTTGTCGGCCCGGCCCGCGCAGCGACGCCGGCGAGCTCACTGAAGATCACGTACTGGGCTCACGGGCTGTCCGGCTCGCCGACCACGTGGACGCTGCGCTGCGGCCCGGCAGCGGGCACGCATCCCGCGCCCCGGCTGTCGTGCCGTACGCTCACGTCACATGCCGCCGACCTCGGCCCGGCGACGCGCGCGTGCACGCTGCTGCCGACCCGCACGTCGGCGCGCGCGACGATCAAGGGCACGTGGGCAGGCCGGCGCGTCGAGCGTGCGTACCGGATCGGCTGTCCGGGCTGGCGGGATCTCCGAATCGTGCTGACGGGCAAGTAGCCGCCCGACGCGCGCACTAGTCTGTCGGTCGTGCTCCTGAACGCCAGCGGCTGTCTCGACGCGCTCACGGCGCCCGACGTCGCGCGCTCGCTCGACGTGTTCGTCACGAAGACGGTCACGCCCGAGCCGCGTGACGGAAACGCACCGGTGCGCATCGCGGAGACGGACGTCGGCATGCTCAACTCGATCGGGCTCGCGAATCCCGGCATCGACCGCTTCATCACACGGGCGCTCCCGCAGCTCGCACGACTCGACATGCCTCTCTGGGTCTCCGTCGGCGGCTTCGCGGCCGACGAGTACGCCGAGATCTGCTCCCGGCTCGACGACCACGAAGAGGTGACGGCGATCGAGCTCAACGTCTCGTGCCCGAACGTCGAGTCGCCTGCTCAGACGACGGCCCAGATCGTCGCCTCGGCGCGCCTGGCGACCCGGAAGCCGCTCTGGGCCAAGCTCTCCGCTGCCGTTCCCGACCTGGCCGAGGTCGCGCGCGCGGCGCAGGACGCGGGGGCGGACGGCCTTTCGCTGATCAACACCCTGCGGGGGCTCGCGCTCGACGAGCGAACGCTGCAACCGTCGCTGCGGCCGGTCGTCGGCGGCCTTTCCGGCCCCGCGCTGAAACCGGTCGCGCTCGCGGCCGTGTACGCGTGCCGACGCGCGACGGATCTTCCGATCGTCGGCATGGGCGGTGTGCAATCGGGACGCGACGCGCTCGAGTTCGTCGCCGCGGGCGCGCGTCACGTCGCGCTCGGCACGATCCTGTTCGCAGACCCCGACTCACCCGCACGCGTTCGCGCGGAGCTCGATGCGGAGTTGCAGGCGCACGGATATGCGAACGTCGATGACGCATATGCAATTGCACACGACGGATCGTTGTCCACTACGGCAACATAGCGCGCAAAATACCTGCTTAGACCGCTAAAAAGGTCACGCTTGACCGGCATTTTCGAGTTGTTAGACTCCTGCGCTCATGGTGTCGCCCAAGACGCAGGCCGAGGCACCGGTCCGGTCGCTCGATCAACGGATGGAAGCCTTGAAGCGCGCGAACGACATTCGCGTTCGCCGCGCTCGCCTGAAGAAGGACCTGAAGGACGGCAACGTTTCAATTGAGCAAATCCTCGGCAACCCGCCGGAGTACGTGTCGACGGCGAAGGTGTTCGACATGTTGATGGCGGTGCCGAAATTCGGTCGGGTGAAGGCGGCGCGGTTCCTCAACACCTGCCGGATCAGCCAGTCGAAGACGGTCGGCGGCCTCTCGGAACGCCAGCGCAGCGAACTGATTGGCCTCTTCAACCGCTAAGCCGGTCATCGTCGTGACCGGCACGTCGGGTGCCGGCAAGGGAACACTCGAGCGCGCCGTCCTGCCGCGCGTGCCCGAGCTCGAGCTGGCCGTGTCGGCAACGACCCGCGAGCGGCGCGAGGGCGAGCAGGAGGGACGCGACTACTACTTCGTCACGCAGAAGGAGTTCCAGCGGCTCCTCGATGCCGGCGAGTTCCTCGAGCACGTCGACTTCGAGTGGGGTCAGCGCGTCGGAACGCTCTGGTCGGAGATCGGACGAATCCGCTCGGAGGGCAAGGCACCGCTGCTCGATCTCGAGACGGAGGGTGCGCTCGCGGTCAAGCGTGAGATCCCCGACTGCGTCACGACCTTCGTGAAGGCGCCGTCGTTCGCCGAGCTCGAGCGCCGGCTCCGAGCACGCGCGACCGAGAGTGGCGGCGAGATCGAGAAGCGGCTCGAGCGTGCGAAGCGGCAGCTGGAACAGGAGGACGAGTTCGACTACGTCATCGTCAACGACGATGTCGAACGCGCGGCCGACGAGCTCCTGGGCATCGTCCAACGGGAGCTGGAGACCGCAGGTAGCATGTCCGCCCCATGATCCATCCCCGCATCGATGAGCTCCTCGAAAACGTCGATTCGCGCTACGCGCTCGTGATCGTCGCCGCCAAACGGGCTCGCCAGATCAACGACTACCACCACCAGCTCGGCGAAGGCATCGGGTTCGAGCAGGCTCCGCCGCCGCTCGTCGAGTCGCGCTCCAAGAACTACTTGACGATGGCCCTCGAGGAAGTCTCCGAGGGCAAGCTCAAGTACTCCTACCCGAAGAAGTAAAAGCCGCCGCTCGGCGCCGGAGAAGGCGCTGGAAACGGGCAGAATGGTGTCCGTGGCCCGGGTGCTCGTCGGAGTGACCGGTGGGATCGCCGCCTACAAGGCGTGCGAGCTGATCCGGCTGTTCGTGAAGCGCGACCACGAGGTCGTGCCGCTCGTGACCCCTTCGGCGGAGGACTTCGTGCGCGCGCAGACGTTCTTCGCCCTGGCGCGGCGGTCGCCGTCCGACGACCCGTATCCGCACCTCGAGCGCGCCGACCTGCTCGTGATCGCTCCGGCGACGGCGAACACGGTCGCGAAGCTCGCGCACGGCCTCTCCGACAACCTCGTCACGGAAGCCGCGCTCGCGCATCGCGGGCCGATCGTCGTCGCACCCTCGATGAGCCCGCGCATGTGGTCGCATCCAGCAACCCAGGCGAATGTCGAGCTCCTCCGGGGCCGCGGCGTCGAGCTCGTCGGACCCGACGAAGGCGACACGGGCGAGGGGGAATGGGGCGTCGGCCGCATGTCCGAGCCGGAGACGATCTTCGCGCGCTGCCTCGACCTGCTCGGCGAGAGCGAGACATTGCGCGGGAAACGCGTGCTCGTGACCGCCGGCGGGACGCGGGAGCCGCTCGACGCGGTCCGCTTCCTCGGGAACCGGTCGTCGGGGCGGATGGGTGTCGCGCTCGCTGCGGAGGCGCGGAAGCGCGGTGCGGAGGTCACGTTGGTGGCAGCGAACCTTGCAGTCCCGCCGCCGGCAGGTGTGGAGCTCGTCGAAACGCCGACCGCGGGTCGCGCGGCCTTGCGCGTGCGCGCGAGAAGCTCGCGTCCAAGGGGATCGACCTCGTCGTCTTCAACGACGTGTCCCGCGACGACATCGGCTTCGACTCGCCGCAGAACGAGGTCGTCCTCGTCGGGCAGGACGGGGAGCAGCGAGTCGGCAAGGCGGCGAAAGACCAGATCGCCGCCGTGATCGTAGATAGGGCTGAGGAGTTGCTGCGTGAGCGAGCCTGATGCCCTGCGCACCGCCGAAGCGGGCCGGACGATCGAAGCGGTCGTCGCCAACCTCGCGCGCGTCGTGCATGCGCCCGACGAGACGCTGCGGCTCTGCGTTCTCTGCCTCGTCGCAGAAGGCCACTTGATACTCGAGGACTTTCCCGGCGTGGGGAAGACGATGCTCGCGAAAGCGCTTGCGCGCTCGCTCGACGTCTCGTTCTCGCGCATCCAGTTCACGCCCGACCTCCTCCCGTCGGACGTGACCGGCGTCAACGTCTTCAACCAGCGCACGAACGAGTTCGAGTTCCGCCCCGGGCCGGTGTTCGCGAACCTCCTCCTCGCCGACGAGATCAACCGCGCATCGCCGAAGACGCAGGCTGCGCTGCTCGAGTGCATGCAGGAACAGCAGGTGACGGTCGACGGCGAGTCGTACGAGCTCGCGCGGCCGTTCGTCGTGCTCGCGACGCAGAACCCGATCGAGTACGAGGGCACGTATCCGCTGCCCGAGGCTCAGCTCGACCGGTTCACGATGCGCCTGCAGATCGGGTACCCGCCGCTTCCGGAGGAGGCGCGCATGCTGACGGAGCAGACCGCCGATCCACCGCTCGACTCGTTGCAGCCGGTCGCGGACGCGCGCGACGCCGTGGCGCTCGCGGAGGAGGCGAGGGCCATCTACGTCGAGGAGAGCCTGAACCGCTACATCGTCGCGCTGCTCCGGGCGACGCGCGCCGATACGCGCCTCTACCTCGGCGCGAGCCCGCGCGCGGGAATCGCTCTCTTGCGCGTCGCCAAGGCGCGGGCGCTCGCCGACGGACGTGACTATCTCTCTCCCGACGACGTGCGCGCGGTCGCGGTGCCGGTCCTCGCGCACCGGCTGATCGTGGCACCGGAGGCGCGATCGACCGGCCTCACGGACGCGGCGATCGTCCAGGACGTGCTCGCAAAGACGCCCGTTCCGGTGTGAGTTGAGCCGTCGCGGCCGTTCCGTCCTCGCGCTCGGCCTCGTGGTCTATCTCGCCGCGTGGGCGTTCGGCTCGAAGCCGCTCTATCCCGTCGCGGCGGGTCTGCTGCTCGCTGCTGCGCTCGCGTGGGCGTGGGTGCATCTCGCCAACGGGCCGCTCCGCGTCCACCGGAATCTCGGCGAGCGCGAGTACGTCGAGGGCGACGAGGTGCAGATCGCCGTTGCGATCGAGCCGTCCGGGCTCCTCCCGGTCCCCGGCGCGACGCTCGTCGAGCGTGTCGGCAACCTCGGCGAGCAGCGCCACGTCCTGCGCCGGCGAGGCAGTCGCCTCGCGATCACCTACGTGTTCCCGCGCGTCAGCCGCGGCCGGTACGTCTTCGCTGACAGCCGGGTCGAGATCTCCGACCCGTTCGGGCTGCACCGTGTCGACGCGCCGCTTCCCTCACCCGGCGCGCTGCTCGTCTATCCGCGTCTCGCGAGCACACCCAGGGAGAGTCGCTCCGGCACGTCCACTGGCGATCGACCGCGAGGCGCGGGCAGCTGATGGTGAAGGAGCTCGAGGACGCGCCGCGAGACGAGATCGCGGTGCTGCTCGACGCCGACGCGAGCGCGGTCGCCGGCGAGAGCTTCGACGTGCAGGTGCGCGCGGCCGGCTCGATCCTGCAGGCGTACCTTCGGCGTGGACGTCGCTCCGTGCTCGTCGTCAATTCGGAGCGCCCGGAGTCGCGCAAGGTGCACTCGGCCTCGACCGACACGCGGCGCGCGCTCGAGCTCCTCGCGGCCGCGGAGCCGACGGGCCGGACGCCCGCGCACACGCTCCTCGCAGACGAGGCGAGCGCGGCTGCCCGCGCTCTCGAGGTCGTGGTCGTGACGGCGCGTGTCGACCGGCCGCTCGTCGACCGCCTCGTGCAGCGCGCACTCTCGCGGCGGACGACGTCGCTCGTCTTCGTCGACGCGCCGACGTTCGCAGGCGTCGCGCCGGCGCGAGAACCTGCCCTCCTGCGGTTGAGCGGGGCCGGCGTCGCGGTGGCAGTCGTCCGCAACGGCGACGATCTCGCCGCGGCGCTGCAGGGCGCCGGCGCGGAGAGACTGGAGGCGGCCGGTGATTAGGACCGCACTGCTCGCTGCGCTCGCGGGTCTCGTGGTCGCCGCCGACTGGCTGCGACTCGAAGAGCCTCAGGGCGGATCCGGCCGCGCGGCGCTGCTCGTTGCGATTGCGATCGTGCCCGCGCTCGTCCGGCCGCGTTGGTTCCGCCTCGCCGCAGTCGTGTGTGCGGCGCTCGTCGGCCTCGCGGTCAGCTTCTCCGTCTCGCTGCTCGGGATCGTCCCGGGCGGGGAGGGGTTCGTCACGCCGATCGCCGACCGGTTCGGGAGCGGGTTCGTGGACTTCTACGCCTTCAAACTGCCGATCGCCGCCGGGACGCAGCCGCGGATGCACATGCTGATCCTCGTTGCGATCTTTGCGTTCACGCTCCTCGCGGCGCAGGCGATTGCCGCGCGCCGTCCCGTGCTCGCGGTGGCGGTGTTCCTCGTCGGTGCGGGCTGGCCGTCGACGTTGCTTGCGGGAGGCAACGAGGTTGCGCGCGGCGCCGTGATCCTCGCGTGCGCGCTCGCGCTGCTCGCCGGCGTGCGCGAGCGAGTGAGCCGTTTTGCGGTCCCGGCCGTCGCCGTCGTCCTGGCCGCCGCGGTTGCGCTGTCGGCCTCGCCCGCGGTGGCGAAGTCGGCGTTCCTCGACTGGCAGCACTGGAATCCGTACGTGCGTCCGGTCAAGCCGGTCAGCGTCTCGTACGTCTGGAATGCCCAGTACAACGGCATCCGCTTCCCGCGCAAGGTGACACGGGTGCTGACGATCCGCGCTCCGCAGACGATCGGCACCTACTGGCGTGCGACAGTCCTCGACGAGTACGAGGGCGATCGCTGGCTCGAGCTCCTCTGGCGGGAGACGCCGCTCGAGAGTCACGCGATCGATCCGCCCGGAGCGCGTACGAGCGTGCACTTCGTCCAGCAGGAGGTCACCGTCGACGCGCTCGCCGACAAGCATCTGGTCGCCGCAAGCCTCCCGATCGTGTTCAACATCAGCGAGCCTGCGCTCCGCGTCGGGCAGAACGTCGGGATCGCGCCCGACGGCCTGACGCACGGCCAGCGGTACATTGCCTGGAGCTACACGGCGCAGCCCACACCTCGAGACCTCGTGGGTTCGCCGGCGACCTATCCGGCGGCACTCACGCGGCCCGGACGCGAGCTCGAGATCTCGCCCGTCGTGACGGCCCCGCCGTTCGGCGTTCCGGGACGGGACTCGATCCTCACGCGGCGACTCGGCCGCGCCGCAACGCCGTATGCGCAACTGCTTGACCGCGCGCGCCAGGTGGTCGGTGACACGCCCAGTCCCTACGCGGCGACCGTGACGCTGGAGCACTGGTTCCGGACGACCGGTGGCTTCACGTACTCGACGCAGCCGCCGGCGACCCCGGGTCTTCCTCCGCTCGTCGGGTTCGTGCTCGATACCAAGACGGGCTATTGCCAGCACTTCGCCGGCGCGATGGCGCTCATGTTGCGGCTGCTCGGCGTCCCGGCGCGAGTCGCCGTCGGCTTCGTTCGCGGGACGTATCGCGACGGCGAGTGGGACATAACGGATCACGACGCTCACGCGTGGGTGGAGGTGTGGTTCCGCGGCTACGGGTGGCTCCCGTTCGATCCGACGCCGGGCCGCGGCACGCTGGCCGCGTCGTACAGCTCGTCGTCGTCCCGCTTCGACGCGGCGGCCGAGGCGCGGCTGCTCTCAGGCGTCGTGCGCGGCGGCGAGGTCTTCGGGCCGGTGAGCGACGGGACGGACAAAGTGAAGCGGCCGAACGTCCGCTCCGCGGCCGACGTCGGCGTTCCGGGCCTCGTCTCGACGTCGTCGACGCCGCACCACAGCCTTGCGCGGTTCCTGCTGCTCCTTGCGCTCGGGGTCGTTGCCGCGATCTGGCTTCTGAAGACGCTGCGCAGGCGCGCGCGGTACGTGACGCGCAATCCTCGACGAATCGCAGCTGCTTGTGCGCGGGAGCTGTCGGAGTTCCTTCTGGACCAGCGGTTCGCGTTGCAGCGCGGTGCGAGCTTCGGCGAGTTGCAGGCGGCGATCGAAGACCGCCTTGCCGTCGATGCGGCGGCCTTCGCGCGCGCGGCCGACGCGGCTCGTTTCGGGTCGCCGACCGTCGCCCGTGAGGCGGGCCCGGCGGCGAGGCGCGAGCTGCGCGAGCTGAAGCGGCGCCTGCGGCGCGAGCTGTTCGTGCTCGACCGTCTGCGCGGCGTCGTCTCCTTGCGGTCGTTCGGCTTCTCGTAACGCGTGGATGCCGTCGTGATGGCGGCCGGTGAGGGGCGGCGTCTGCGTCCGCTCACGGAGCGCTGGCCCAAGCCCGTGTTGCCGATCGACGGACGTCCGGTCATGGGCACCCTGTTGCGCGAGCTCGCGGCGGCGGCCGTGTCGCGCGTGTTCGTCGTCACCGGGCACCTGGCGGAGCAGGTCGAGCGGCTCGTGGGCGACGGTTCCGCGTTCGGGGTCCGGGTGCAGACCGTCCGGCAACCCGGCGTCCTCGGCTCGGCGGATGCAGTCCGGCGCGCCCTCGACGCCGGTGCGGCGACGCCGTTCCTCGTCTCGGCCGCGGACACCGTCTATCGAGCCGGCGACGTGCGGCGATTCGCAGAGGTGTTCGCCGCGTCCGGGGCGGCGGGTGCAATCGCGATGCGCCGCGAGCCGCCTCCGGCGCCCGGGCGTCCCGGCTTGCAGGTCGAAGGCGGCTTCGTCGCCGCGATCGGCGGCACGAGCGAGTGGTCGGCGGCGCCGCTCTGGGCGCTCGACGTCGCGGTCGTCTCCCGGCTCTGCGTCGACCGCGAGCCGTGGGAGCTGGAGAACTCGTTCCGCGCAGCACTCGAGGACGGCGCGAGGATTGCCGCGATCGAGATCGGGAAGACGCGCGATTTGACCCGTCCGCTTGACTTGGTGGAGGAGAACTTTCCGTACCTCAGTCCATGAGCGACACCTACGACCTCTACCAACAGGGCCGTGCGCACCTCCGAAAGGGACGGGCGGCGCAGGCGACTGTCGCCCTCGAGAAGGCGAAGCGCCGCGAGCCGGAGAAGGCGTCGATCCGCGAGGCGCTCGGGATCGCGTACCTGCGGATCCAGCGCTACGCGGAGGCCGAGCAGGAATTCAGGAAGATGCTCGAGCTGTCGCCCGCCGATCACTACGCGCACTACGGACTCGGGCGTGCGCTCGAGAAGCAAGGGCGCGAGACGGAGGCGAACGGCCACTACAAGCTCGCGTCGTCGCTGCGGCCGCAGAACGAGCACTACGCGTCGCGGATCCTCGACCTCGATCGCGACCGGCCGGGGAACCGCGAGCCGGGCGACGGCAGCTAGCGGTACAGAATCGGCACGAATCCGTCACCCACGCGTAGGGATTTCGTCGGTATCGTCGGTCTCAGTGGGTGGTGGGTGTTCACCCCCACCCGGGTGGGGCCGCGCGCGCGTGTACATCTAACGGGCGCTGCGATCCTCGGCGGGCACGAGGTGTGAGAGCCGTCTGCCAACGTGTCTCCGAAGCGCGCGTCCGCATAGACGGCGACGTCAGAGGCGAGATAGGCATGGGGCTGGTGGTTCTCCTCGGCGTCGCGCGCGACGACACGGGGACGGAGGCCACGCGGCTCGCCGAAAAGGTG
>VAYM01000050.1 GCA_005884945.1 Actinomycetota bacterium
CCGAACTAGTAACGCCCGGGCGCTCGGGCGTCCGGGCCAAAGGAGGCCAGAAATGGCTGTTGTCGCCCAGGAGCGCCCGGCCGCCACGCTGATCGAGGCGGTACCGGCCGCTGATCCCGCACCGCTCGGGCTCGCGGCGTTCGCGCTCACGACGTTCCTCCTCAGCGGTCACAACGCGAGCTTCATCCCGGATGCCGTCTGGATCGGGCTCGCGCTCTTCTACGGCGGGCTCGTCCAGCTCCTCGCAGGGATGTGGGAGTTCCGGAACCGCAACGTCTTCGGAGCGACTGCGTTCTCGACCTACGGCGGCTTCTGGATGTCGCTCGGGATCTTCGTGGCGCTCGTCTTGCTCTCGAAGAACGTCGCCGCCGCGGTCACCGGACCGAACCTGCTGAACGCGCTCGCGTGGTTCCTGCTCGCGTTCGCGGTCTTCAACTTCTACATGCTGCTCTGGAGCAGCCGAGTCAGCGTCGCCGTATTCGGCGTGTTCCTGACGCTGCAGGTCACGGAGATCCTGCTCGCGATCGGCTTCTTCCGCGAGGCCCACGGCCACAGCGCGTGGATGACGCACGCCGGCGGCTGGGCCGGGATCGTCACGGCCGCGGTTGCGTGGTACGCGTCCGCAGCGGGCGTGGTAAACGGCATGTCGCCAAACCCGGTGCTCCCTGTCGGGTCGCCGATCTGGGGCAATCTCCCCAGGTTGTCCAGGCGCACCTCGCCGATGCCGCGACGAACGGAGGTCTGACGAACAATGGCGACCGAGACGCAGCAGCACGCGATCGACACGATGCTCCTCGAGGAGCGGCGCTACGAGGCGGCGCCCGATTTCGCGCGTCAGGCGAATGCGCAGCCCGAGATCTACGAACGGGACTGGCAGGAGTTCTGGGAGACCGAGGGGCGGGAGCGCGTCACATGGTTCGAGCCGTTCACGGAGCTCTACGAATGGAATCCGCCGTACGCGAAGTGGTACCTCGGGGGGAAGCTCAACGTCTGCTTCAACTGCGTCGACCGCCACGTCGAGGCGGGACGTGGCGGTCAGGTCGCCTACTACTGGGAAGGCGAGCCGGAGGGCGAGCGCCGCGAGATCAGGTTCGCCGATCTCCAGCGCGACGTCGTCCGTTTCGCGAACGCGCTGAAGGGGCTCGGCGTCCGCAAGGGGACGCCCGTCGCGATCTACATGGGGATGGTCCCCGAGCTGCCGGTGGCGATGCTCGCCTGCACGCGTCTCGGGGCGCCGCACACCGTCGTGTTCGGCGGCTTCTCCGCCGAGTCGCTCGCCGACCGGATGAACGACATGGAATGCGAAGTGCTCATCACGCAAGACGAGGGCTGGCGCGCCGGGAAGACGGTGCCGCTGAAGCGAAACGCCGACGAGGCCGTCGCGAACGCTTCGACCGTGAAGAAGGTCGTGACGCTGCGGCGGACGGGAAACGACGTCCCGTTCGACGAGTCACGCGACGTCTGGTGGCACGAGGCCGTCGACGGGCAGAGCGCGGACGCGGAGTCGTGCCCGTGCGAGCCGATGGACTCGGAGGACCTCCTGTACCTGCTCTACACGTCGGGGACGACCGCGAAGCCGAAGGGGATCATCCACACGACCGCGGGCTACCTCGTCGGCGTCGCGGCGACGCACCACTACATCTTCGACGTGAAGCCGGACTCGGTCTACTGGTGTGCGGCCGACGTCGGCTGGGTCACAGGGCACAGCTACATCGTCTACGGCCCGCTCTGCAACGGGACGACGGGCGTGCTCTACGAGGGCGTCCCGAACTACCCGAATCCCGAGCGCTGGTGGGAGATCATCGAGCGCTACAAGGTCGACATCCTCTACACGGCGCCGACCGCGATCCGCTCGCACATGAAATGGGGGCCGGAGCACGCGCAGAAGCACGACCTGTCGTCTCTTCGGCTGCTCGGTTCCGTGGGCGAGCCGATCAACCCGGAGGCGTGGGTCTGGTACCGCGAGCACATCGGCGGCGACCGCACTCCTGTGGTCGACACGTGGTGGCAGACGGAGACGGGGATGATCCTGATCACGCCGCTTCCGGGGATCACGACGCTGAAGCCCGGCTCGGCGACCAAGCCGTTTCCCGGCGTGGACGCGGCGGTGTACAGCGAAAACGGCCAGACCGTCGGCCCGGGCGGCGGGGGATACCTCGTGCTGAAGCGCCCGTGGCCGGCGATGCTGCGCGGGATCTACAAGGACGACGAGCGGTACCGCGAGACCTACTGGTCGAAGTACGAGGACGTCTACTTCGCCGGTGACGGCGCGCGTGTCGACGAGGACGGCGACTTCTGGCTGCTCGGTCGCGTCGACGACGTGATGAACGTCTCGGGGCACCGCATCTCCACGATCGAGATCGAGTCCGCGCTCGTCGACCACAAGAAGGTCGCCGAAGCGGCCGTGTGCGGACGCAAGGACGAGCGCACGGGGCAGGCGATCGTCGCCTACGTCACGCTCAAGGGTGGCGACGAGGGCTCTATCGACATGCTGGAGGAGCTTCGCAACCACGTCGGCACGAAGATCGGCCCGATCGCGAAGCCGGCGAACATCGTGTTCACGCCCGAGCTCCCCAAGACGCGCAGCGGCAAGATCATGCGCCGGCTGCTCCGCGACGTCGCGGAAAACCGCGCGCTCGGGGACACGACGACGCTCGCGGATCCGACGGTAGTGGAGGAGATCAAGGAGCGTGCCGCGACGGAGGCGCCGGAGGAGTAGGCGCCGGAGGAGGAGCTAGAGCTTGTTGGCGCAGGCTGCGACAGCCCGCGTCATGAGCTTTCTGATTCGCGACGGGATCGTCTTCGAGAGCCCGATCTCTGCGAAGTCCTGCGTCGAGACGTCGCTGCTGAGCTTGTCGAGCGTGCAGGCGCAGTAGGCGCGCTTCTTCGCGTCGCCGCCTGCGACGCAGCTCCGCATGTAGTTCGTGACCAGGACCTGCGGATAGTGGAAGCGGCCGTGCGTGACGACGTGGTAGCTGCCGCCGGACGACGTCGTCGACCCCGCCGTCGTCGTCGTCACGACGGTCGTGGAGACGACGGTGGTCTGCTGCGCGGATTTCCCACCGCCTCCCCCGCAGCCGGAGAGGGCGAGCATGATCCCCACGGCCAGGAGCGCCTGCCTCACGGGCGGATCATGACACGCCCGTCCGACACCAAGGGAGGGCGCCTTAGCGTCGCCTAGTGTCGGACGCTCAAGCTCCCGCGGGCGACGACGTCGAACTTCAGGGTCTCGTCCATCAGCGACCACCGGAGCTCGTACTGCCCCGAGGGCAGCTTCGCGGATATGAGCCTTCGCATCGCGAACGTCGCGTGCGCACCTGGAGCGAGCGTCCCCATCGGCTCGCAGTTGAGTCTGCCGAAACGGTCGCGTCCGTTCAGCCGCGCAGCGAAGGTCGGGCAGTACGGGAACCGGAACGGCCGCTGCGAGACGTTCGTGAGGCGGACGCGGTACGACGACGTCGTGCCGGCGGTGACGGCGTGGGGCAGGGAGAGCGAGGTGCGCAGCGGCCACGTGCGGAGCTTTCGGCGCTGCTCCGGCGGCGCGAGGACGCCGACGCTCATCACGGCGCCCTGGCCTCGGCACGTCAGGATCGTGAAGCTCGTCTGCGCGTCGCCCATCGGCAGGAAGGCGCGAAGCCGCTGCCGTGCGTCGCTGCCGCGCCCGTGGTCGCACGGGCGCACGACCAGCAGCGTCACGTGTGCCTCCTGTCCCGGCCTGAGTCCGAACCGCGCGCCCTGCGCGGGGAACCCAGGCGGGACGGTCGCGTCTCTCTCGGTCGCGATCACAGAGAGCGGCCCAGGCCCTCCCGGCGGAACGACGACCGCCGGGTGACCTTCGAGCGCGCACGTCTGCGAGCGGCCGTTGCGAACGGCGAGCCCGTACTCGTCGGTGACGGAGTTCACGCCCTGCGTACCCGCGTAGCGGAGGTCGTCGCACGGCGGTGCGTCCGGCGGAGCCGCCGGGACGTAGCGAGGAATCGGCACCGTCGTCGCCGGCCTCGCGAGCCAGGGAATCACGCGTTCGTGCCCGCCACAGCCGGCAGCCGTCGCTCCGAGCGCAAGGCAGCCCGCTAGGCGAGCAAGCCTTCGAACCGCTCCGCGTCGTCGAACGGTCCGATCACTGCGAGACGCAGCCCGTTCCCGTCCACGAGGTCGCGCGCGACCCGCGCGACGTCGTCCGCGGTCACCTTGTCCAGCTCGGCAAGCACCTCCTGCGGATCCGGCGTCGCGCTCTCGAGCACCTCGCGCCGGAGCCCGAACATGATCAGCCCCTGGGGCGTCTCGAGCTGCAGGACGAAGCGCCCCTTCGCGAAGCTGCGTGCTTTCTCCAGCTCGTCCTCGGGAATCGATTCCTCGGCCACCTTTCGCAGCTCGGCCGCGATCGTCGTGATCGCGTCGTCGATCCGGTTGATGTCGACGCCAGCCTGCGCGAACAGGGACCCAGCATCGGTATAGCTGTGGTTGATTCCGAACACGTAGTACGCCAGGCCGCGGCGCTCGCGCACTTCCGTGAAGAGGCGCGAGGACATCCCGCCGCCGAGGACGGTCGAGAGCACCTGCAGCGCGTACCGGTCCGGATGCTCGAGCGGATAGCTGTAGACCCCGAGACAGATGTGCGCCTGGTCGGACTGCTTCGTGTGTACCTTGACCTGCGAGGGACCGTTCCGGCTCAGCCGGGTGGGGTCGGGCTCGCCAGTCCGCGCCTCCGGCAGGTCGCCGAGGAGCTGTGCAATTCGGTCGTGCAGCCCGTCGCCGATCGCACCGCCGACGCCGACGACCATGCGCGACGGCTTGTACCAGCGGTCGAGGTAGCCGGTGAACGTGTCGCGCTTCGCGCCGCGGACCGTCTCCTTGCGGCCGATGATGTCCCACCCGAGCGGCTGGTCGTCGTAGAGGAGCTCGTCGTACACGCCGCCGATGTAGTCGCGCGGCGTGTCGAAGTACATGTTCATCTCCTCGATGATCACGCCCTTCTCCCGCTCGATCTCGTCCTCGTCGAATTTCGAATGGCGGAGCATGTCGACGAGGACGTCGAGCGCTACGTCGCGGAACTCGGCCGCGCACTTGACGTAGTAGCCGGTGTACTCCTTGCCGGTGAAGGCGTTGAACTCGCCGCCGATCGCGTCGATCTCCTTGGAGATGTCGCGTGCGGTCGGCCGCTTCTCCGTGCCCTTGAAGAACATGTGCTCGGAAAAGTGCGCGATCCCGTTCGTGTCGGGCGTCTCGTAGCGCGAGCCGGCGGCGAGCATGATCGCGCAGGTCACGGACTGGGCCGACTCCATCGGCGCGGTCAGGACGCGCAGCCCGTTCTCGAGCCGGTCGAGGCGGAAGGTGCTCACGCGGCGATGCTATCCCGCAACGACCGTCCGGCGTCTCGGTGGCGCCGGTCCCTCTGCGCCGATAATCCTGCCGATGCTCGAGCTCCTGCTCACGACCGTCGCGCTCGGGGTCGCGCGCGTGGACGACGCCCACCCGACCTGGTCGCCGGACGGTCGCTATGTCGCCTTCGACCGCACACGCCGACTCGGCGGCGGAGCGACGAACGCGAGCATCGCCGTGGTGCGGGCCGACGGGCGGGCTCTGCGTGAGATCACGTCGATTTCCGCGCCGTTCGACGCCGTCCGGCCCGCGTGGTCGCGGGACGGCCGGTGGATCGCATTCGAGGTCGGCTCGAACATGCTTCCTACGACGGTGCAGTGGGAGCGTCGGGACGGTCGAAGCGCAAACGCCCTGTTCGCCGGCGGCGGGCTCTTCTCGACGGCGTCGCCCCCGTCGTGGTCGCCCGACGGACGCAGGCTCGCGGTCGCGGGCACGCTCGGCGGAAGCTCGGGCGTGTACGTCATCGGCCGCGACAACGGCCGCCTACGCCGCCTCGCCGTCGGCGAGGTGCGCAACGCCGCGTGGTCGCCTGACGGGCGGCACATTGCGTATGCGGACGCTGGTTCCGTTGCGCTCGTTGCGCCGGGCGGCGGCCGTGTGACGCGGCTCGCCGCTCCGCCGGCACGGCTCGCGTGGTCTCCCGACGGCCGTCGGATCGCGTATGCCGCAGGCTGTACCGTCGGCACCGTCTCGTCACGCGCCATCGGCGTACCGCCGGCACTCATGCCGTGTGCGCCGGAGGTGGAGACGAGCACGCCGTCGTGGTCGCCGGACGGGCGCCGGATCGCATACAGCGTCTGCCGCCGCCCCGTCTGCAGCGCGTTCGTCGTCCCCGCGAACGGATCGCAAGGAGTTCAGATCACAGGTGCCCGCGACCCTTCGTGGTCGCCGACCGGTCGACTGATCGCCTTCGCGCGGGTCGTGGGATCGAGCGCGACGCGGATCTACGTCGTCCGTCCCGACGGGACGCACCTGCGCCCGCTGCTTCGCTGATTCCACGATCTGATCGGGCTATCAGGTCTTGTAATGATTGGGCGAGAAGCCCGCACGTAGAGTGCCCTGCAGGCGATGTGGTCACGCACTCAGGCAGCGTTCTCGATCGCCGTCGCGGCCCTTGCCCTCGCGGCATCTGCCGGTGCCGTCGCTCCCAAACCTGTCGCAGGACGCTGCGCCTATGCGCTCGGTCTCATTCTGCGCCCACCAGGTCTCGTTGACGTCTACATGTACCGCGTCAACGGCCCACTCCAGTTACAGCAGTCGACTCGGCTCGCGACCGTCAGTCGGGTCGGCGGCACGCTCAGCGCGGCCTGCACACACGTCAAGGCGCTTGCCCCGGCGCGGACGCGCGGCCTTGCCGGGCCCTGGCCTTTGCGCGTCGAGAGCAAGGTCTACTGCCCCGAAGGCGGAACGCTCCAGATCCGGCCGATCCTCAACAAAGGCCGCGTGATCGGAACGCGTGTGCTGCTGCTGCGCAAGGACTCCGAGGCGCCGACGATCCACGCGCTCGACGGTCACCACGTCATCGTCGACATCTCGCTCCGCTCGAAAGGCGGCGGCATCTCGTTCGACCCGAGCTACTGCGATCGCTCGTCGATTCACTAGCCTCGTCGTCTCATGCGCTCGGCGCTCGCAGTGGAGGCACGAGGCCCCGGGCTGTCCTTGACGCGGTAGACGAGCGGCGTGGCGGAATAGCCCTTGTCAGGTACCGGCGAGCAGCTCGGCCTCGCGTTCGGGGCTGAGCCCGACGCCCTCGGCCTGCGGCGATTCGCGTTGCGAGTCCCACGCGAGGGTGTCTGCGATCGTCTCCGCGACCGGCCGAAAGGTCAGTCCTGCCTCGACTGAGATCCATTCGCCGACGCCGGCTTCGACGAGCTTCTTGCTCGGCACCCAGACGACGTCGACCGGTCCTGTCACCGCCTGGCACGCGTCGAGGAGCTGCCCGAACGTGATCGGATCGCCCGTGGCGTTGAAGACGCCGCTCTGCGCCTGCTCCGTCGCGTGGACGATCCACTGTCCGAGGTCGCGGACGTCGATGAACTGGACCGGCGCGGCGGGCGGCGCCGGTGCGAGCACGCGGCCGCCCGCTGCCACGCGGCGCGGCCAGTAGGTGAACCGGTCGGTCGGATCGTGCGGGCCGACGATCAGGCCGGGTCGGACGATCAGCGCAGCGGCCCCGAACGAGTCCTCGACGATCCGCTCGCAGGCGGCCTTCAGCGCGCCGTAATCGTCGATGCTCTCGCTCTCCGGATCCTCGAGCTGCGCGACCGGCGCGCCTTCGACCGGCGGAACGCTGAAGTCCGCGTACGCGGAGATGCTCGACACGTAGACGTAGCGACCGACGCGGCCGCGAAGCGCGTCGACCGACAGTCGGACGACGCGCGGGAGGAACGTCGCCATGTCGAGGACGGCGTCCCACTCGCGTCCGTCGAGTGCACTCATGTCCTCCGTCCGGTCGCCCCGAATCTTCTCGACTCCTGGATAGAGCTCGGGATTCGTCTGCCCGCGGTTGAAGAGCGTCACGTCGTGTCCACGCGCGAGCGCGGCGTCGACCGTTGCGCGACCCAGGAATTTCGTGCCGCCGAGGACGAGCAGACGCATCAGAAGCGCTGCAGTGCGCGGAAGATCGCTTCGGCGCCGAACTCGAGCGCGAACGTGGGCACCCGCTCGTCGGCGGCGTGCACGACCTCGAGGAAGTTGAAGTCGGGGGGAAGGCGGAGTGGAACGAAGCCGTACGTCTGGATGCCGAGCGGCGCGAAGAAGCGCGCGTCCGTCACTCCCGGTTGCAGCAGCGGAACCGGCACGCCGTCCGGATCGAGCTCCCGCAGCACCTCCGCGAGCATGTCGAAGAGTCCGAGATTCGGCTCCGGCGGACCGGGATCGTGACGGACGAGCTCGAGCTCGACGTCGTCGCCGATCGCGTCGCGCACCTCCTGCATCACCTGATCCGGCGTGAATCCCGGCAGCGCGCGCGTGTCGAGCTCGACCTCGATCGTGCTCGGGACGACGTTGATCTTGTCGCTCGCGCGGACGATCGTCGCGCTGACGGTGTGCCGGAGCATCGGCTCGAGCTGCCGTCCGCGGACGCCCATGAGCCGCAGCGCCCGATCGGTGAGGCGCGGCTTCAGCGTCGCCAGCAAGACGTCGCGGTTCGGCCGCGGGAGCGTTGTAGCGATCCGCTCGACATAGTCGCGGGCGACAGGTGTGACGTGTACCGGAAGCCGTTTGCGATCGAGATCGCGAAGCAGTTGCCCGAGGCGCGCCATCGTCCCGCCGCGGTTGATCATCGCGCCGTGTCCGCCGCGGCCGCGGATCGTTGCCTTCAACCAGCAGATCTGCTTCTCCGCGACCTGAACGGGATAGAAACGACGGCCCCCGAGCTCGAGCGAGAAGCCTCCGAACTCGCTCAGAGCGAACTGGACGCCGTCGAAGAGGTGTGCGTGCTCCTCGGCCAGGAAGCGCGCGCCGAGGTCGCCTCCGTTCTCCTCGTCCGCGAGCACGGCGAGGATCACGTCGCCCGGAAGCGACGTGCCCTCCTGCTTGGCGCGAAGGAACGCGGATACGAGCATCGCGACCGGGCCCTTCATGTCCACCGCGCCTCGTCCCCAGACGTAACCGTCGACGAGGTCGCCGGCGAACGGCGGACGTGCCCATTCCTGTCCGGACGTCGTGACGACATCGACGTGACCCTGGAGCAGGAGCGGCGGCTTGTCGCCGCCCTCGATCCGCGCGACGAGGTTCGGCCGGCCCGGCACTTTCGCGTACAGCTCCGACTCGATTCCCGCGCCGGTGAGAAGGTCGCGGACGAACTCGACGCACTCCGCCTCGTTTCCCGGCGGATTCGTCGTGTCGAAGCGGATGAGCCGCTGGAGGAGCTCCGCCGGGCTCAAAGCGCGGCGATCGCGGCGAGGAGCCCGTCCACTTCTTCGGCCGTGTTGTAGTGGACGATCCCGGCGCGGACTGCGCCCTCGTCCTCGAGCCCGAGCCGCTTCATCACCTCGAGCGCGTAGTAGTTGCCGTGCCACACGGCGTACCCCGCCTCGCCGAGGCGAGTCGCCGCGTCGGTGGTCGAGACGCCGTCGACGTTGAAGGCGAACGTCGCGACGCGACCGTTCATCGTCGGCAGGCCGTAGAGCGTGACGTCGTCGGAAAGACCCGCGAGGAAGCGTTCGCCGAGGTCGCGCTCGTGCGTACGGATCGCGTCCCAACCGACGGACTCGACGTACTCCACCGCCGCGACGAAGCCGGCAAGCAGCTCGTGCGGCAGCGTGCCCGTCTCGAAGCGGTGGCCGAGCGGCTCGTTCGGCGCGGGGCGCACCTTGTACGGGCGCCATGAGCCGAGTAGCTCCGCGCGGCCGAAGGCGAGGCCGAGGTGCGGCCCGAAGAACTTGTACGGGGAGCAGATGAGGACGTCCACGTCCCAGTCGGCGACGTCGATCGGCCCGTGCGGTCCGTAGTGGACGGCGTCGGCCCATGCGAGCGCGCCTGCGGAGTGCGCGAGCTCGACGATCCGCTTGACGTCCGTGAGCGTCCCCACGGCGTTCGACGCGATCGGGAACGCGACCGCGCGGGTCCTGTCGCTCAGCTTCTCCTCCAGGTCGTCGAGGTCGAGCGTCGTGTCGTCGTTGATTCGGACGACGCGCACGTGCAGGCCCTTGTCGTGCGCGAGCTCTAGCCAGGGCGCGACGTTGCCGTCGTGGTCGAGTTGCGTCGTGACGACCTCGTCGCCTGCCTTCCAGTCCCGCGCCGCCGTTCGCGTCAGCGCGAAGTTGAGCGTCGTCATGTTCGCGCCGAAGATCGTCTCCTCCGAGGCGCAGCCGAGGAAGTCGGCCGCGGTGAGGCGCGACTGTGCGATCAGCGCCTCGGTGCGGCGGCTCGTCTCGTACGGGCCGCCGACGTTCGCATTCGCCTCGCGGAAGTACGACGCGACGGCGTCGATGACGGAATCGGGAACCTGCGTCCCTCCCGGCCCGTCGAAGAACGCGATCGGCTGGCGCAGCGCCGTGAAGCGCGCGCGCACTGCTTCGACGTCGAACGCGACCGTGGACATCGAGGAAACGCTACTACCATTCGGCCGTGAGCCCGGCCACAAAGGAGCGCATCGACCGCGGCACGGGCACGGGCCTCGGCGCGCCGTGGAACGTGATCGTCCTCAACGACAATCACAACACGTTCCAGGGCGTGGCGTTTGCGCTCTCGTCGACGCTGCCCGGCGTCTCGTACGAGCAGGGGATGGTGCTCGCGAATCGGATCCACAGCTCGGGGCGCGCGATCGTCTGGTCGGGCCACAAGGAGCGTGCGGAGCTCTATTGGGAGGAGTTGCGCGCGTACGGCCTCACGATGGCGCCGCTGGAGCGGGTCTGAGGCATCGGCAGGATCGTCCGATCCCGCGCCTAATCTCCAGCCATGAGACGGTTGCGTCCGCTCAGCGAGGCCGAGTGCTATGCGAGGTGCTACGGCGGCTGGGACGAGACCGTTCGAGTCGTCCGGCTCGAGCCGCGACGGCGGCGGAGCCGGGTTCTGCTCGAGGGAGAGGTTCTCAGACGCCGCTTCGAGGAAGCGCTTGACGCGCGTGGCCCGGAAGCGCTCCCCGAACCGGAAGCCGCCTAGTCGTTCCGCCGTTCCGGACGTTCTGGCGCGCGATCTGCGCGTGATCTTCTGCGGCATCAATCCCGGCCGCGTGTCGGCAGCCGCGGGCGCGCACTTCGCGAACCCGCGCAACGACTTCTGGCGATTGCTGCGCGCGACCGGGTTCACGTCGCGGCTCTATCGGCCGGACGAGCAATACGAAGTACTCGAGGAAGGGATCGGCCTGACGAACGCCGCGTTCCGTACGACGCCCGGGTCGGGCGACTTGCGTCGCGCCGACTTCGCAGGCGCGTCGGAGCGGCTCGAGCGGATCGTGCGTGACCTGCGTCCGAGGTGGATCGGCTTCGTCGGCAAGGAGGCGTACCGCGGCGCGTTCGGCGAGCGTCCGGAGCTCGGAGTGCAGGAGCGGACGCTCGGCGACACGCAGCTGTTCGTGCTCCCCTCGACCTCGCCGGCGAACGCCGCCGTTCCGTGGCTCGAGCGCGAGCGCTGGTTCCAGGAGCTCGCCGGGCGTTCGAGCGGACTCCCGCTCCGCCGCGGCGTTCGCGCCCTTGTGGTCGATCCGGCGGACCGGGTTTTGCTCGTGCGTTTCGACTTTCCCGACAAGGAGGTGTGGACCCAGCCCGGCGGCGGCGTGGATCCTGGCGAGACGGATGAGCAGGCGCTGAGGCGCGAGCTTGCAGAGGAGTCTGGCCTGCGCGAATTCGTGCTCGGTCCGTGCATCTGGACGCGTACACACTGGACCGCCGGGATGGCCGGTTGGGCCGGCCAGGCGGAGCGGATCTATCTCGTGCGCACGGATGCATTCGAACCTGCGCCGGAGTGGACGTCGGAGCAGCTCGCAGAGGAAGGAATGGGCGCGCAGCGCTGGTTCACACAGCCGGAACTGAGTGAACCAGGCTTGATCTTTGCGCCGCGGCGGCTGCCTGCGCTCGTCTCCGACCTGATCGGCGGCGGCCCGCCCTCGCCGCCGATCGACGTCGGTGTCTGAGATCGCCTACTTGAACTTGAAGCGTGCTCTCCGATACGAGCTGTCCGCGAGCCGCGCCACGAACTGTCGGCACGTTCCCGACCAGCTCTTGTCCGTCTTCCACACATACGTGTACGTATCGGTGCTCGAGTCGTAGGAGAGACTGCTCGAGCCGGCCGTCACCGTTTGCTCGACGGTGTCGACAGGTGCGCTCGAGCTGCAGGAGACCTGCTGCGACTTCGGATAGCCCGCCGTGAAGATCGCTGAGCCCTGGGAACCGCCGAGACTGAACTTCATCGGCACGCCGCGGCCCGCTTGGACCTCGTTCAAGACCGGCGGGTTGTCCACCGGCTGGAAGAAGCCCCTGAACGCGTAGAACCCGAACGTCCACACACTTGCGGATGACGTCAGGACCGTGATCTCCGCGTCGCCGGAGGGCAAAGCCACACGGCTCAGCACGCACGGATCGGGTGTCGCACCGGGGCCATTGCAGTCGTCGACGACGGTGCCGTCCTTGAAGACCTGCAGCGTCGTTGCACTTTGGCTGGCCGGGATCTGCGATGCGTCGACCCTGAACGTGAAGCGGAACGGGTCGCTCGGCATGCCTGCGAACGTCGTGATGTTCACCTGCTGATCACCGATCAGGAAGTCTGTGCCGCTGTTTGCGTTCGAGCTCGTGATCGTGATCGCGCCGCCCGCGCCGGCCGGCGCCGTCGCGTCGACCTGAACGGGCGTGTCGAGTGTCGCGTCGGCGCCCGTCGAGACGGTGCCGCCGGGTGAGATGTCCTGTTGCAGCGCCACGGCGTCGTTCAGCAGGATCGAGACGCTGTTCGTCCCGTCGCCCGCGGACGCGAGGTCGAGTTTGCCGTCGGCGTTGAAATCCCCGGTCGCCAACGCGACCGGATTCGGCGCGGTGAACTTCTTGAACCCGGCGCCGAACGTTCCGTCCCCGTTTCCGGGCTTGAAGAGGACGGCGCCGACAGACTGACCGAAGAAGAGATCGACCTTCCCGTCACCGTCGAACTCGCCGGCCGCCACGGACTGGACAGGCTCGCCGCTCTGCGCGCGCAGCAGCGGAGCACCAGGGGACGTCTTGCCGAGGACGACGCTGAGCAACGGGTCAGTCGACACGAACGTCGCGTCAGAGAGGCCGTCGCCGTTCACGTCGGCAACCGCGACCGCCGTCGGCGGCCCGACCGGGAATCGGAACGGCGCTTGGAACGCTCCCGGCCCGTTGCGGAGCAGGATGACGCCGGACGTCGTCGTCGGCTCGAGGACGGCGAGATCCGCAAAGCCGTCGCCGTTCATGTCCCCCGCCGCGATCATGCCGGCGCTCTGAAGCAGGGGGCTTACGGTTGCGGGGTGGAACGTCCCGTCGCCGTTTCCCCTGAGGACAAAACCGACGCCGGGCTGGAACGTCCCGTCGCCGTTCCCGAGGAGGACGACCGCGCGGCTCGCTCCCGTGTCGGGAACGACGAGATCGGGGACTGTGTCGCCGTTGAGGTCTCCGGTCACTAGCGCGCTTGCTCCCGGTGCCGACGCCACTGTCGTTGCCGCCTGAAACGTTCCGTCGCCGTTCCCGAGGAGGATCGAGATGTCGCTCGATCCTGCGTTCGCGACGGCGAGGTCTGTCTGCGTGTCGCCGTTGAAGTCGGCTGCGACGATCGCTCTCGGGCTCGTCCCGACCGTGTACGTCAGCGGCGAGCTGAAGACGAGGCTCAGCCCCGCTGCGGGAATCGCGAGTACGCCGAATGCCACGACAACGCCCACGGCTGCCGTCTTTCGAAAGCCGAATGCCCTGCTCATCTCGTTCCTCCCCTGTCAGACCCACGCCCGCGCGGCGGGCTGCCGCGACTTGAGACTAGGACGGCCGTACGCGTTTGTCTATGCGGCTGGGACTAACCGCGCCAGCGGTTCGTGATCGGCGTCCTTCGGTCGCGCCCGAACGCTTTCGGCCGCAGCTTCACTCCCGGCGGCGCCTGGCGGCGCTTGTACTCCGCGCGGTCGATCATCGACACGGCGCGCTCGACGACCTCGCGGTCGAATCCGTCCTCCGACAGCTCTTCCAGCGTGCGGTCGTGTTCCACGTACTGCTCCAGCACTTCGTCGAGCTCCGGATACGGCGGCAGCGAGTCCTGGTCGAGCTGGTTGTCGCGCAGCTCTGCGCTCGGCGCGCGGTCGATGACCGACTGCGGAATCAATTCCTTGCCCACACGCTCGTTCACGTAGCGCGCTAGGCGGAACACGTCCGTCTTGTACACGTCCTTCAGCAGGGCAAAGCCGCCCGCCATGTCGCCGTACAGCGTTGCGTACCCGACGGAGAGCTCCGACTTGTTCCCGGTCGCGACGAGCATCCAACCGAACTTGTTGGAGAGCGCCATCAGGAGGACCCCGCGTGCCCGCGCCTGGATGTTCTCCTCCGTCAGGTCTGGCTCGATGCCGGCGAACGGCTCGGCGAGCGTCTCGGCGAAGGCATCGGCGACGCTCTGGATCGGGAGCTCGAGGAACGGGCAGCCGAGATTCTCGGCGAGACGTCTCGCGTCGTTGCGTGTCCCCTCGGATGTGTAACGCGAGGGCATCGAGACGCAGTGCACGCGTTCCGGACCCAGCGCCTCCGCCGCAAGCGCCGCGGTCAGCGCGGAGTCGATTCCCCCGGAGAGGCCTAGGACGACGCCCTCGCGAAAGCCGTTCTTGTCGACGTAGTCCGACAGGCCGAGCTCGAGCGCAAGGCGCATCTGCTCGAGCTCATCTGCGAACGGCACGACTTCCCCGCCCGCACGCTTGCCGTTGGCGGGTTGGTGCTCGACCCCGACGTGGATCACCGCGACGGGCGGCGGCGTCTCACGCTCGCGCGCGAGGGCCCGTCGGCGGATGTCGCGCAGCCGTCGTCCGACCACCTCCTTCGGGTCGACGTCGACGAGGAGCAGCGTCTCCTGAAACCCCGGCGCGCGGGCGAGCACGTTCCCCTCGTCGTCGATCACGCACGAGTGCCCGTCGAAGATGAGCTCGTCCTGGCCGCCGACCGCGTTGCAGAAAGCGACGAAGCAGGAGTTGTCGCGCGCGCGCGTGACGAACATCTCCTCCCGCTCGCGTTCCTTTCCGACGTGGTACGGGGAAGCGGAGATGTTGGCAAGCAGCTCGGCGCCGGCGAGCGCGAGCTCGGTCGCGGGCGGTCCCGGCTGCCACATGTCCTCGCAGACGTTCGGGCCGATGAGCGTCTTGCCGAGTTCGAGCAGGATGAGGTCGCGGCCGGGGGCGAAATAGCGGTCCTCGTCGAAGACGCCGTAGTTCGGAAGGAAACGCTTCCTGTACATCGCCTTCACCTCGCCGCCCGCGCAGACCGCGCACGCGTTGTAGAGGTCGCGATCGAAGTACGGCGTCCCGACCAGCGCGGCGATGCCGCGGCACGACCGCGCGATCTCTTCGAGCGTGCGCTCGGCCGCACTGACGAAGCCGGGGCGAAGGAGCAGATCCTCGGGCGGATAGCCCGTGACGATGAGCTCTGGAAAGAGGACCACGTCGGCGTTCTGCTGCTTTGCCTCGTCGAGCCGGCAGAGGATGGACTGCTTGTTGCCGGCCAGGTCGCCGACCACCGAGTTGATCTGCGCGAGCGCGAGCCTCAAGGTTTACGCCTCACAGTCGAAAACTACCACAGCTAGCGCTGCAGGCGGATCGTGTTCAGGTCCTCCGCGAGGATCGTTTCGAGCCGCTCCTCGAGCTTCTCGGGCGGGTCGCGCTCGGCGTGGAGGTAGCGGCCGCTCAGACGGTCGAACCGACCCGACGCGAGTGCGCGCACGAGTCGTGGTGCGCATTCGGGCGGCGTCCAGGGCGCGTCGTCGGGAGCACCCTGCGTCATCTCGGTCCGAACGAGGCCGGGGCTGATGACGAAAACGGGCACTCGCCCTTTCAGTTGCTCGGCCAGCACGTTGCCGAACCGCCACACTGCGGCCTTGCTCGCCGAGTACGCGGTTCCGCCGCTGCTGGGCAGGTACGCAGAGCCGCTGCCGGTGATCACGATCCGGCCGCCGCCGCGCTCGAGCATGCCGGGGATGACGGCGCCGCAACAGAGGTAGACGCCGAGCACGTTCACCTCGAGGACGTTCCACCATTCCCCGGGATCGATCTCCCACGCGCTCGGCTCGGACACATTGCGGCCGGCATTGGCCACGAGCAGGTCGATCGGGCCGAGCTGCGCTTCGACGTCCCGCACCATGCGCTCGACGTCGGCACGTTCGGAGACGTTAGCGACGACAGCGAGGCCGCCGATGTCACGCGCGACCTCTTCGACCTGGTCGCGTGTGCGCGCCGAGACGGCGACGCGCATGCCGGCGTCGGCGAGCTCGCGCGCGATGTTCGCGCCGATCCCGCGCCCGCCGCCGGTGACGAGTGCGACGCCGTCGAGCCGATCCACGGGCTCAGCCTAAATGCAGAGCCGCGCTGTCCGCGTCGCCGTTCCCAGGTACACGCGCGCGCGCCCCCACCCGGTCAAGGGTGGGGATGAACCCGCCACCCTCGAGGTCGACGCTATCAGCGAAGTTCGCGCTCGTCTGCGCCGACTTTGCGCCGATTTCGCTCAGTGGCCTTCGCGCGCTTACGTGCGGCGGCCGAACTGCACCACGAAGATCCAGACGTTGCTCGCGCCGAAGATCGATTGCGCATACACCATCCCGACGCCCACGTCGCGCCAGCCTCGACCGAGGAGGTTGGCGCGGTGTGGCGGCGACTTCAGCCAGGCCGCAACCGCACTCGCGGGCGTCCCGAGTCCGCCGGATCCCCAGAAGAGGTTCTCGCCGACGCGGACGTTGCCGCGGAAGTAGCCGGTCTGCTGAAACGTGCGCGCAAAGGAGTTCCCGCACGGCGTGTGCGAGAAGCTCCGACAGGAACGAATTGCTTCAGCCTTGAGAAGGGCAGACGCATCGAGCCGTGCCGACCGGCGCAACCGCGGCAATCCGTACTGCGCGCGTGTTGCGTTCACGAGCGAGCGCAGCTGCGTCGGCAACTGCGACGTCGATGAACTCCCGGCTGTTGCCGGTGTCACCGCCGAAGACAGAGCGAGCGCGGCGGCGCAAGCGACGAACGTGTACCCCCGTAGACGTTTCATCGTGCGTCATCGGGATTGATGTCCCGAAGCGCGTATTTCTAGCGCACTGCTCGGATACCTTTACTTTTTAATTTCGAAATCTGACGATTCCACTCCGAGGGCGAGAAACCCCTGCTCAGCGCCCTGAAACAGCCCGTCTGATCTCGTCGAGCGACTCAGGATTCTCCAGCGACGAAAGGTCACCTGGGTCACTTCCTAACGCGTGAGCGCGCACTGCGCGGCGCACGATCTTCGCGCTGCGCGTTTTCGGAAGTGACGATACGAACAAGATGCGGTCCGGCTTGAACGCCTTTCCGAGCTCGTGCGACACCGCGTCGGCGATCTCGCGCGCGAGCTCGGACGGCGGCCTCTCATCGCCTTTCGCGACGCAGAAGATCCACGCGACCTCGCCTTTGACTTCGTGTGGTATCCCGACCGCGGCCGCTTCAGCAACGGCCGGGTGCGACACCGCGGCACTCTCGAGCTCGGCCGGACCGATCCGTTTGCCGGCGATATTGAGCGTGTCGTCGCTGCGCCCGTGCAAGAACCAGTAGCCGTCGACGTCAACCGATGCCCAGTCGCCGTGCGTCCACACGCCCGGGAAGCGGCGCCAGTACGACTCGAGATAGCGCTCGTCGTCGCCCCAGATTCCACGCGTCATCCCGGGCCAGGGTCGCCGGCAGACGAGCTCGCCGACCTCGCCGCGCACCGGTTCACCGTCGGACCCGAGCACGTCCATGTCCTGTCCGAGCGCGGGAAAACCCAGAGCAACGGGCTTGATCGGCGCCGTGACGCACGTGGAGAGGAAGCACGCGCCGACCTCCGTTCCGCCGGAGATGTTCACGATCGGCGCACGCCCGCCGCCGACGCGTTCGAACAGCCACAGATACGGATCGCGGTTCCACGGCTCGCCCGTCGTCGTGATCGTGCGCAGCGACGAGAGATCGGCGGTCGGCTCGCCTTTCGGGATCAACGCCCGCGTCAGCGTCGGCGAGATGCCGAGCATCGTCACGCGTTCCGACTCGATGAGCTTCCAGAGTCGATCCGGCGGGAAGTCGGGCGCGCCTTCCGCGTACACGACCGTGGCGGCGACCGCGCCGCAACCGACGACGGTCCACGGCCCCATGATCCAACCCATGTCCGTCGCGAAGTGCACGCGATCGCCTTCGTGGATGTCGGACTGATAGGCCGTCTCGCGTGCGATCGAAGCGAGAAAACCCGCGTGCACGTGCAGTGCGCCCTTCGGCCGTCCGGTCGTGCCGGAGGTGTACGCCAGCAGATACGGATGCTCGGATTCGACCTGCGCCGCCTCGAGGTCACCGCTCGTCGACTCGACCAGCTCGTCCCAGAACCGGTCGCGTCCGACCACCATCCGGACGTCGACCCCGAGTCGTCGCCAAACGATCGTGTGCGTCACCGTCGGCGCCGTCTCGAGTGCCTCGTCGGCAATTGCCTTCATCGGCACGACGTCGCCCCGCCGGAGCGATCCGTCCGCGGTGATCAGCGCCTTCGCTTTTGCGTCGGCAAGCCGAGCCGAGATCGCCGGCGCGGCGAAGCCGGAGAAGATCGGCACCTGGACCGCGCCGAGGTGCGCAACAGCATGTGAGGCGATCGCCACCTCGGGCGACATCGGCAGGAAGATGCCGACCGCGTCTCCCGGGCCGATCCCGAGCGACGCGAGCCCTTCGGCGAGCCGTCTCACCGCCCCCGAGAGCCCGCGCCAGCTGATCGCGGAGCGCGTCCCGTCCTCTGCCTGCCAGACCGCTGCCTCGTCGTCGCCGCGAATGTCGCACCACCGATGAACGCAGCTCTCTGCGAGGTTGAGCCTGCCGCCGTTGAACCAGGTGGACCACTCGACGCCGCGAGAAGTGTCGACGACGGTGTCCCACCGGCGTGAGAACACGAGGCCGAGGTCGTCCACGACTTCGGGCCAGAACCGCTCGGGCTCCTCGATCGAGATGCGCTGCAGGTCGCGGTACCCCTCGACGCCGAATCGGCGCATGAGACGAGTCAGATTGGCACGCTCCAGGAACTCGTCAGACGGACACCAGATGAAGTCGTTCACCGCGGCCAAGGCTATTTGACGAGCCAGGTTAGCCGTCACTAACCTAGTACGTACTAACTTCTCCGAGGAAAGGACTTTATGAAGGCACGCATCTTCGCCGACGAGAACCGGAAATGGTGGACGCTGGCCGCCGTCTCGTTCGGCCTCTTCATGATCATGCTCGACAACACCGTCGTGAACGTCGCGCTGCCTTCGATTCAGCGCTCCCTCGATCTCAGCGGCAGTGCGCTGGAGTGGATCGTCGTCGGGTACGCGCTGACGTTCGCCACCTTCATCCTCACGGGCGGCAAGCTCGCGGACCTCTTCGGCCGCCGTCTCCTCTTCGTCATCGGTCTTGCGATCTTCACGGCCGCGTCGCTCGCGTGCGGGTTGGCGCCGACCGCAGGGGCGCTGGTCGCAGCTCGGGTCGTCCAGGGCGTCGGCGCGGGGATCATGAATCCGGCGACGCTGGGAATCATCACGGCGACCTTCCCACCCCGTCAGCGCGGAACTGCGATCGGCATCTGGGTGGGCACGTCGGCGCTCGCGCTTGCGATCGGCCCGCTCGTCGGCGGAGTGCTGACGGAGAAGGTCAACTGGAGCTGGATCTTCTTCATCAACGTACCGGTCGGAGTCGCCGGGATCCTCGTCGCCCGGTGGGCGATCAACGAGAGTCGCGACACGTCTCACGAGCAGCGCCTCGACCTGCCGGGCCTTCTGTCCTCGGGGATCGGGCTGTTCGCGCTCACCTTTGCGCTGATCGAGGCCAACCGGCACGGTTGGGGCTCGCCGCTGATCCTCTCGATGTTCGCGGTCTCGGTCCTGGCGTTGGCGGCGTTCGTCGTGCTCGAGAATCGACAGCGCATTCCGATGCTCGACCTCTCCCTGTTCCGCAACCCGACGTTCGCCGGCGCGAATCTCGCCATGTCGCTCGTTGCGATGGCGATGTTCGGTGTCTTCTTCTACAACTCGCTCTTCGTTCAGAACGTCATCGGCTACTCGGCGATCCAGACGGGTGCGCTGTTCCTGCCGATGACGCTGCTGATCGTCTTGATCGCACCGCAGGCGGGGCGGTTGACCGACCGCATCGGGGCGCGTTGGCTGATCGGCGGCGGCATGGCGCTCGTCTCGGGCTCACTCGTGCTGTTCGCGCAGCTCGACGCCGGGTCCACGTTCTGGAGCTTCCTCCCGGCGCTCCTCCTCGGCGGGGGCGGAATGGCCATGTCGATGACCCCGACGACTGCAGCTGCGATGAGCGCGGTCCCGACCGACAAGGCCGGCGTCGGCTCGGCAGTGCTGAATGCCTCGCGGCAGGTCGGAG
The DNA here is from genome assembly GCA_005884945.1 of Actinomycetota bacterium. GTDB lineage: Bacteria > Actinomycetota > Thermoleophilia > Gaiellales > Gaiellaceae > 3-1-20CM-4-69-9. The sequence continues at coordinate 20,381 of VAYM01000050.1, forward strand.
GCTCGCTCGGCGTCGCGATCATGGGTGCGATCATCGCGTCGGGGGTGCATGTGTCGCCTCGGTCTCAGCTCTTCGGCGATCAGTTCACGAGCGGGTATCACCGTGCGCTCTACGCGGCTGCCGGTATCGCCCTGGTCGGCGCGTCAGTCGCGATCGGGCTCGTGCGGAAGCTCCGTCATCCCGAGGCCGCCGGGCTTCCGGAGGGGGCGTCCGCGTGACCGTCGCGACTCCCACCCGGCTCTCGGCGCACGCGCGGCGGCAGGCGCTCGTCGACACAGCGCTCGTCGTCTTCGCCGAAGGGAGCTACCGCGGAACGACGACGGCCGAGATCGCACGCAAGGCGGGCGTGAGCGAGCCGATCCTCTACCGGCACTTCGCGTCGAAGCGAGACCTGTATCTCTCGTGCATCGAGGAAGCGTGGCGCCGGCTTCGTACGCGGTGGGAGGAGCTGCTCGCAGCCGAGCCCGACCCGGCGCAGTGGCTCTCGGTGATGGCGAGGTCGTACATCTGCCTGCGCGATGCGAAACCGGGCGCCGTGTCGGACCTGTGGATGCAGGCGGTCGTCGAGGCGGGAGACGACCCTGAGGTCCGCAAGTTCCTCAAGCGCCACATGCGCGAGGTGCACGACTACATGGCGGACGTGATCCGGGAGGTGCAGGCGGCGGGCGTGATCAACTCGGATCGCGACCCGGACGCCGAAGCGTGGATCTCGCTGGCCGGCGGGCTCCTCGGCACGATCGGCCGGCGGGTCGGTCTCCTGAAGGATCCGGATTTCGAATCGATCCGCGCTTCGCGGCGCGAGTGGATGACCGGCGAGAAGTCCTAGTTGCCGCGGAGGCGAGACCGCGCTCTCGGCTCCTTTTCGTCCCGCCATAAAGGAAGACCCCCGGCTGCGGCTCCGGGGGTCGATTCCCTTTCAGGCAGCTCCACCTCTTTGCGGTGACCTCCCCGGAGCTTGGCTCTGCGGCCCAGCCACGCTCTCGGCTCGTTCACCTGCGAAGCGCCTCCTGCAGCCGACCCTGGCGTCTGGCTCGGTTGCAAGATGGCCTCACTGTACGAGCGCTACACCGACCTGTCAAGTAACCCGGTCAAGTGATTTTCTACTATGCTGGTTGACCAGAAACCCTAGGGAACATGACCTTTTCGGGGGATGCCGGAGAGGACGTGTTGCGATTTTGTGAAGCATGCCGTTTAGTACGCCGCACATGCCCGAAAGATCCGCCACCAAGCAGCGCGCGACCGGCGCGCAAGCGGGCCTCAGGCTCGGGGAACGCCTGCGACAGCTCCGAGTGGCCGGCGGGATGACGCAGACCGAGCTCGCCGGCGACCGGTTCTCGAAGGAATACGTCAGCCAGATCGAGCGCGGGAAGACGCGCCCGACCAGGGAGACGATCGAGTGGCTGGCCGGACGACTCGGTGTCGACGCCGGTTTCCTTGCGAACGGCGTCTCGGCGGACGAACGCGGCCGCGTCGACGCGGCGATCTCGCGCGCCGAAGCGCTCCTCGAGGCGCGCCGGAACCCGGAGGCGATCGAGGCGTTCGAGAACCTGCGCTCGGCCGTCCTGGCGACAGGATTGACCGAGCTCGAGGTGCGGGCGCTGGCAGGCGAGGCGACGGTGCGGATGCGGGAAGGCCAGGTGCGCGAGTCGCTCGAGTTGCTCGACCGAGCGCGCCAGCTCGCTGAGCGTCCGGAGTTCTCCGACATCGAGCGTGCGGACGTGCTGTTCCGCATCGGCGTCGCGCGGTACAAGCTCTCGAGCATCCAGACGGCGCTGAACCTCTTCGACGAGGCGATGAAGCTCGTCGAGCGCAGCGATCTGCCGGCTGACCAGCTGCGGTCGAACATCCTCGTCTGGCGCTCTCGCTGCTACAGCCGCCGCCGTGACCTCGAGGCCGCGCGTGAGGACGTCGAGCGCGCGCTCGAGCTCGCCGAAGGGTTGAACGACCGGCGGACGACGGCCGACATCTTCTTCCGCGCGTCCAACATCGCCGACCGGCAGGGCCACTGGGTCCTGGCGCGGTCGTACGCGGAGCGCGCGAAGGCGATCTACGAGGAGCTCGAGGACCGCCGCAACCTCGGCCGGCTGATGAACAACCTCGGCGGCCTGAACTTCCTCCTCGGCCATCCGGACGAGGCAGAGGCGGTGCTCAAGGACGCGTTCCGGATCGCGCTCGAGATCGGGAACGACGAGGGTGCCGCGCATGCCGTGAACTCGCTCGCGCAGGTCCATCTGCGGACCGGCGACAACGAGCGTGCGGAGGAGCAGGCGCGCCATGCGCTCCGCCTCCTTGGCGACCGCGTCGACTACCTCGACGAGATCGGCAACGCGCAGCTCGTGCTTGGGCGCGCCGTGCTGGAGCAGGACCGCCTCGACGAGGCGGAAGCCGCGTTCAGCGAGGCCGAACGCGCTTTCGACCAGCTTTCCTCCGCCAGTCACCGCGCTTCCGCCTGGGTCGCCCAGGGCGATCTCGCCACGCGGCGCGGCGACCACTCTCTTGCGGCTCGTCTCTATCGGAACGCCGCCGAGGCGCTCCAGGACGTCCGTTTCTAACGGAAGGAGGTGATTCTGTGACCAAGGCCCGTCTCTACCACCTCGCAGTTGTTGGCTGTCTGATCGCGTTCGCGCTGATCACCGCGCTTCAGTTCCTGCCCGACGGCATGTATGACGGCGCTGACTAGCATGCTTGCGTGCGCGTTTCGCTCGTCGCCCTCGCGCTCCTAGCTCTACTTGCGGGGTGTGGCTCGCAGCGGAACACGCTCGACCGGCTGTGGCACTCATCGGGGCAGGCGGTTGCCCTCGTTCCCGGGACCTCGGATTACGCACCGGGGGATGTGCGGATCTCGTTCCTCGTCGTCACCGACCAGGGCAAGGTCGTTTCGCGTCCGACCGCGGACGTATGGGTTGCGCGGTCGCAGGACGCCGAGCCGTTCGTCCACACCGTCGCGCGGCTCGAGCCGATCGGGATTTCGGGTGGCTATGTCCCGCGAGCCGGGAGGTACTGGGTCGTGGCTCGCCCCGTCGGAGGTCGCGTCCGCATCGCCGGTATCCACGACATCGAGGTGAAGCGACACTCTGCAGCGCCGGCCCTCGGATCGCGCGCGATCGCTTCTCGGACGCCGACCCTCGGTACGGCACCGATCCGCCTCCTGACGACGCGCATCCCGCCGGACCGTGCGCTGTTGCGGTATTCGGTCGCGGATTCGCTCGCCGCCCACGTCCCGTTCGTTGTCGCCTTCGCGACGCCACGCTTCTGCACGAGTCGCACGTGCGGTCCGGTGGTCGACGTCGTCGACCGTGTGCGGCGGGATTTCGCGGGCAGCCGTATCCGCTTCATCCACGTCGAGATCTACAAGGACAACAACCCGGCGAAGGGCGAGAACGAATGGGTGCGGCAGTGGAATCTGCCGAGCGAGCCGTGGACGTTCCTCGTCGGCCGCGACGGACGGGTGAAGGCGAAGTTCGAGGGATCACTGTCTCGCGCCGAGCTGGAGAGTTCGGTGCGGAAGCTTCTCGTCGGCGCGTAGGTCCTTTCCGCGTTCGCAAGTGAGCCGGTTGGCCCATGCGCGGCGGTGCACAACGTGCAAATGTTCGAGGTCGTGTCGGCCGAGCCCCCGCCCGAGACGCTGTACACGGTCCGCGAGGTCGCCGGCCAGCTCGGCGTCCATCCGGAGACCATCCGACGCCTGATCCACGACGGACGCCTCGACGCGGTGCGCGTCGGACGCGTGTTGCGCGTGCACAAGCAGGCCGTGGACGGCTTTCTCGCGCGGCAGCGGATCAAGCCTTCACGCGACTAACTCCCGCGCGTCGCGGCAATAGTCGGAGCCATGGGAGCAAGGCTCGACCGGATGAAGCGCGCGCTCTACGTCACGCGCGTCGCGCGGCGGGGTGGGATTCTGCGCGTGCTGCGCGAGCTCGGCGTCGCCGGCTCGCGGCCCGCGACGCGTGAGGGCGCCAAGGAGTTTCGGCGCGGGCTCGAGGAGCTCGGCACGACATACATCAAGCTCGGCCAGCTCCTTTCGTCGCGCCCCGATCTGCTCCCCGACGTCTACATCGAGGAGCTCGGGAAGCTTGTCGACCAGGTGCCGCCGGTGCCGTTTCCGGAGATCCAGCGTGTGATCGCCGACGATCTCCCGGCAGACACGTTCGCGCGCATCGATCTGGAGCCCCTCGCGACCGCCTCGATCGCCCAGATCCACTCCGCGCTGTTGAAGAGCGGACGGGACGTGATCGTGAAGGTGCGCCGCCCTGGAATCGAGGAGCAGATCGAGCTCGACCTGGCGCTGCTGCGCTCGACGGCGGAAACGCTCGAGCGACGCTCCGAGCGCGCTCAGCTGCTCCAGGCGCGCGCCTTGGCGGACGAGCTCGAGGTTCATCTCCGCGCGGAGCTCGACTTCACCGAGGAGGCACACAACGCCGAGCTCGTCGCGCAGATGCTCGTGCAGTTCGAGGATCTCGTCGTTCCGGCTGTGATCCGTCCCTACGTCACCGAGCGCGTCCTCGTCCTCGAGCGGATCGACGGGAAGAAGGTCGACGCGGACCACGGGCTCGCCGCGGAGCGCGCGCAGGAGCTTGCGCGCCAGTTCTTCCGCGCGTACGTGCACCAGGTCACCGTCGAGGGCGTCTACCACGCGGATCCCCATCGGGGCAACGTGCTGCTGTCGCAGGACGGCCGCCTCGCCCTCGTCGACTTCGGCCTGCTGGGGCGGCTCGACGACGACACGCGCCGGATGCTCTCTCTGCTCTTGCTCGCGATGGCGCAGAACCGCGCGGACGACGTTGCCGACCTCATTCTCGGCATGTCGCGGACGTCGCTCGACTCCGACGAGGCGGCGTTCCTGCACGAGCTACGCCGAAAGCTTCCGCGCTACCACTGGCGTCCGCTCGCGGGGATCCGTGCGGGCGAGGCGCTTGCCGACCTGCAGCGAGTGTCGTTCGAGTACGGGATCTCGCTCCCGACGACGTTCGCCCTCGTCGGAAAGACGCTGGCTCAGGCGGACTCGATTGCACGTGTGCTCGATCCGCAGCTCGATCCGGTCGAGCTCCTGAAGGAAGACTCGCTCGAGGTGATGCTGCGCGAGGGGGAGCGCCGCCTCGAGCCGAACCAGTTCTTCGCGTGGCTGTACACGCAGCTCCAGCCGCTCGAGCGGGTGCCGCGCCGCCTCGGTCAGCTGCTGAACAAGCTCGAGACGGGGACGTTGAAGGTCGGGGTCGCGCCGACCGACATGGCGGACGCGGAGCATGCGATGCGGTCCGTCGCGAACCGCGTCGGCGCCGCGGTGATCGTCGCGTCGCTTCTGATCGCCTCGGCGCTGCTTGCGCGCGTGCACGATCTCCGCTGGTACGCATTCGGCGGCTTTTGCGCGGCGTTCGCGCTCGGGACCTACATGCTCTGGAAGATCATCCGGACGCCGGGAGAGCTCTGATAGCTCACTTCAAAAGGGATAGTTTTAGGAGGAGCCCATGGCGCAGAACGGCGACGCAAAGCCCGTGCTGGTGACGACCGAATGGCTCGCCGACCAACTCGACGACGAAGGTCTCGTTGTCGCCGAAGTCGACGAGAACCCCGACCTCTACGACGAAGGACACATTCGCGAAGCAGTCAAGCTCCACTGGCGCGACGATCTGCAGGACTCCGTCGAGCGCGATCTCGTCGAGAAGGATGAGTTCGAGCGGCTCATGGCCTCGCGCGGGATCGGGAACGACACGAAGATCGTCCTCTACGGCGACAAGAACAACTGGTTCGCCGCGTATGCCTACTGGTACCTCAAGATCTACGGCCACGAGGACGTGCGCATCCTCGACGGAGGCCGGCAGAAGTGGGCCGACGATGGCCGCGAGCTGACGACCGAGGCTCCGCAGATGACGCCCGCGTCGTACTCCGCGCGCGCCCGCGACGAGTCGATCCGGACGTACCGCGACAGCGTGCGCGACGTGATCGGCGCGTCCGACAACGCGCTCGTCGACGTGCGGAGCCCGCAGGAGTTCAGCGGCGACCTCATTGCGCCGCCGGGATACGAGCAGGAGGGCGCGCAGCGCGCAGGGCACATTCCGAGCGCTCAATCGATCCCCTGGGCGCAGGCTGTGCGCGACGACGGGACGTTCAAGCCGGCCGACGAGCTGCGCACGCTCTACGAAGGGAGGGGCGTCACACCGGACAAGGCCGTGATTGCGTACTGCCGCATCGGCGAGCGCAGCGCGCACACGTGGTTCGTCCTGCGTGAGCTGCTCGGCTACCAGGACGTGCGGAACTACGACGGCTCGTGGACCGAGTGGGGCAACCTCGTGGACGTCCCGATCGAGAAAGGGACCTAGCTGCCGAGGCGCTCGACCACGACCTGCGGGATCCGCGCGCGCGGGCTGAGCCGCAGCAATAGCCGCACCACCTCGGCGCAGTCGTCCGGCTGAATCATCTCCTCGGAGGCCATCCCTGTCCACGCAGCCATCGGCGTATCGACGAAGCCCGGGCAGATCGCCGTCGCGCGAATACCGTCGTCAGCGTGCTCGGCGTTGAGCGACCGCGTCAGCGAGATGAGCCCGGCCTTCGCGGCGCCGTAAGCTGAGAGTCCGGGCGCGGCGATCTCGCCTGCGATCGACGAGATATTGACGACGAGGCCGTGCGACTGCTTCAGCAGCGGGAGCGCGAACCTCGTCACGAGGAACGCCCCGCGCAGGTTGACGTCGAGTTGGAGGTCCCAGTGCTTCGTCTCTATGTCCTCGATGCGAGCGCCGGCGCCGACGCCCGCCGAGTTGACGAGGACGTCGAGACGGTCGAAGCGTGCCCCGTGCTCGGCGACGATCCGTTTGCAGTCGTCCTCCTTCGCCACGTCCGCAACGACTGCGTGGGCGTCGAGTTCCCCGGCCGCGCCCTCGAGCCGCTCGCGGTTCCGGGCGGCGAGCGTGAGACCGCAGCCCTCGGAGCGAAGCATCCGCGCGATCGCGAGCCCGATGCCGGACGAGCCGCCGGTCACGAGCGCCGCCTTGGCCATGAGCCATCTTTACAACTCGGAAGGTCACGCACGTGTCATGCAGAACTTGTCGCGGGGGAACCGAAAGGCTCCTCCTCTCCCCTGACGGCGGCCGCTTAACGCGGCCGCCGGCTTTCTTTGAGGCAACTCGCGTGGAGGGACACCAGACGGCCGCCGGCTGATACAGGCCCGCTTGTGTAGCGGGGTGAACCGTGGGCAGTCTGTAGACGAACCCCGTTCCGATCCCTACAGTTCGCCGTTCACCCCGTTGGGAGAGCCAGTGGGAGCCGAGACCAGCCGCGTCAAACTCACCGATCTCGCCGCCTGCGGAGGATGCGCAGCCAAGTATTCGGCGGCCCGCCTCGAGGAGCTCCTGCGCGGGTTCGTGCCCGTCGAAGAGGAGAACCTCCTCGTCGGGCTGGCGCCGGCGGACGACGCCGCCGTCTACCGCCTGGACGACGAGCGCGCGCTCATCTTCACGCTCGACTTCTTCCCGCCCGTCGTCGACGACCCTGGCGACTACGGCGCCATCGCCGCGACGAACGCGCTCAACGACGTCTTCGCGATGGGCGGCACCCCGCTCCTCGCGCTGTCGATCGCCGCTTTCCCCGAGGAGCTGCCCCTGAAGATGCTCGGCGAGATCTTCGCCGCGGCTGACGCACAGGTCCGCGCCGCCGGTGGTCTCCTCGCGGGCGGGCACACGATCCGCGACGCCGAGCCGAAGTGCGGTCTAGCGGTCGTCGGCACCGTACATCCCGAGGGAATCTGGCCGAAGAACGGCGCGCGCCCAGGCGATGCGCTCTTCCTGACGAAGCCGCTCGGAACCGGGCTGATCATGAGCGGCTACAAGAAGGGTCTCGCCGGAGCGATGCAGCTCGATCGCGCCGTTCGCTGGATGCGGACGCTGAACAAGGACGCGGCCGATGTGCTTCGCGGGTTCCGGCCGAACGCGGTCACGGATGTCACTGGCTTCGGACTGTTCGGACACGCGCACGAGGTGGCCGAGCGGAGCGGAGTCCGGCTCCACCTCGAGTCGGAGCGTTTTCCCGCGATCGACGGAGCGCTCGACCTCGCGCGGAACGGCGTGCGTACGAGCGGCGATCCGCGCAATCGCGACTTCGCCGGCGCACACGTCGGCTCGAACGGATTG